>MWZA01000220.1 GCA_002050455.1 Acidobacteria bacterium 5-1
GTCTGGGCATTTTTACAATGCTGGTTGAAATTGATTTTGCCGTCAAACACAGCAAAACTTTTTATTATCAAGGCTACGCTTACGACGGAAATTCATTTTACGATTACAAAAAACGCTTTCGTGCGCTGGAGAAGTTCGATTGGAAAGGCAATTGGGAAAGTTTTGACGGGAATTAAGCCGTAACTCTATGAAGTTGACTGTCAACTATTGATTATTATTCAGTAAAAAGTTTAACTAACCAAACTAATTTGTTTCCGTATTAAAGTAAATTTTTACGCTGTAGAGGCAAAGAACGTGAAAGCAGAAATTATGAAAAAATTATTCGTGTTTATCTGTGTTTATCTGTGGACAATTTTCTTGTTTATTTCGATTTCCGCACAGGATTTTCAAAAAATTCAAGACGGCATTGAATACGCAAAAGTCATCTGGCAAAGCAAATCGGCGGAAGGCAAAGATGAAAACGCCGTGATAAATCTTTTGCGGCTCGATTTAACCAAAGTTCGGCTTGATGTCGTTCACGCGATGGACGCGGCAATCGGCACGGAAACCGTTTCTTCGATTTCCACGCGACACGGCGCAATCGCGGCAATCAACGCGGGATTTTTTAGATTAGATAAAAGTATTTTCGCGGGTGACGCGGCAGGCGTTTTGATGATTGACGGAAAACTTTTGAGCGAAAGTTTCGCCGGACGGACTGAACTCCGAATTCACAACGGAAGAAATCAAACTGAAGTCGGATTTTCCAAATCTAATATAGTTCCGGCTTTGAAAATCGGAAATCAAGATTTTGATGTTTCAGGTATCAATCGTGAACGTAAAACGGACGAACTGATTTTGTTCACGCCGGAATTCAATCGCACAACGCTGACCGATCCAAACGGTCTTGAGATTATTGTTCAAAGTGGAAAGATAATTTGGATTCTTGACGGAAAAGGCAGTAATCTTATTCCCGAAAACGGCTTTGTTCTATCTGCAAGCGGCAAATATCGTGAAGCATTATTAGGGAAAATAAAGATTGGCAAAAGTATTTTTACAGGAACTAGAATACATCCAGTAAAATCAGAAAACGATATTGAAACATCGAAGCCTTCTTCAAATATTGAAGATATTGTCGGCGGCGTTCCGCAGCTTATCAAAAATGGCAAAATAGAAATTACTTGGAAACAGGAAAAATCGAGCAAATCTTTCATTGAAACAAAACATCCGCGCACGGCGGTTGCCAAATTAAAAGACGGCAAATTTTTGATGGTTACGGTTGACGGCAGAAGCGAGGAAAGCGGCGGAATGAGCTTGTATCAATTAGCGGATTTTCTATTGGAAATGGGCGCAACCGACGCGATGAACTTGGACGGCGGCGGTTCGACGACGATGTTCGCGGGCGGAAAAGTTGTCAACAAACCTTCGGACCAGACAGGCGAGCGCAAGGTGAGCGACGCGATTTTGGTTTTTCCGCGAAAGAACAATTAGCCGCGAAAAGGCACAAAAGACACAAAGAAATTTAGCCGCGAATTACACGAATCGCACGAATAAGAAAATAAAAATAATTTGTATAATTCGCGGCTAAAATTTCTCTGTGTTCTTCGGTGCCTTTTTGGTGAAATTACCTTAAAATCATCAGAACTTTTCTCTCTCTTGCTCCGTCGAATTCGCATAAATAAATTCCTTGCCAGCGACCTAAAAACAGTTTGCCATCAGTAAAAGGAACTGTAAGGCTTGAGCCGACGAGCGAAGATTTGATGTGCGCGTCGGAGTTGTGTTCAAAATGTCGAAAACCTTCGTAATATTGCGGAATTAAATTTTTCAAAAACAAAAGTATATCTTTTCGCACGTCCGGGTCGGCATTTTCGTTTATTGTCAAACCGCAGGTTGTATGTTGGGTGAAAAGAATGCAAACGCCTTCCGCTGCTTTGGTTTCGCGTAAGTGTTTTTCGACTTCCGAAGTTATTTCTATCATTTCTTCGCGCCGGTTTGATTTAACTTTTATTGTTTGCATAAAAAAAGCGAAATTGAAACGGATTTTGGCGGTTAATCAGTTTTTTACTTTTTACTTGGTTCTTTTAAGTTCCAGTTCATAAAACCAAAAATCATTATTCGGCTGGTCAACTTTCAGTTCGTCCGTCTTAACGAAAACCGGAAAACTAAGCAGTAATAAAAACAGACTCAGACGAAGAAAATTATTTTTCATAACAACAAAATTTTAGCATAAAGAAACTATTTGAAAAATACGGCTTTGGGCGTGATAAATTTAAGTTGGTTTTATCGTGGGTTTTTAGCGGCTGACGGCTAAGGAACTTATACGAAATACTATTGATTTAATGAAAAATCATCAAACCAAACTTTTCCCGAAATTGGACAAATCAAAGACTGACAATTATCACGCACTAGCTGCAGGATTACGGCTTCGGTGTTTTCGGAGGTCGTAAATTCCGCTTTCAGATTTGTCCAGTCGGAATTATTTACAATGGCATCGGTCATTGCTAAAACTTTCGCCTCCGAAACGTCGGCTATCACCCATTTGAGTGTGGCAGAGGCTTTTAGAGCAGATTTGTAAAATGCTTCAAACGTATATTTTTTCCCCGCTTCAACTGCTATTATTTGAGAAATCGGGCGAAAATCCTTGCTTTCCACAGAATTAAAAACAATCACCAGACTGCGGTTTCCACTGTGTTTCTGCGCTTCGTCAAAGCCGATTTGCGGAGTGCTTCCGTCCGCGATTTGCCATTCGAAAATTCCAGCATTAATCGGTTTGACTTCCGCTTCAAAACCGCCGTTAGAAACTCTACCGACCGCGAAATTTCCCGCTTCCGAATCAAAAATTTCATTTTGAATCTGCAGGGCGGCGCGATATTTTTTTGCCTTCAACATTTCTTTATAAAATTCTTCGCCGTTTGATTTAAAAACGGTTTTCTTCTGCTCGGCAGGCAAAGCATTCCAGATTTCGAATGCCTCGTCAAAGCGGTTTTGTCTGACTAAAAATGCCGTCAAAGCAAAATTTACTTGGCTCGACGCGCCGATGTTTTGCCTGATTTGCGCGAGGTCGCCGCCAAAAATCTGCCATGCCGTAGTAACTGCCGGATTAATATAATTTTCATTGCTTTCCGCCGCTCGGCGAATTTCGGCAAAGGCTTCCTGAGTTTTGCCTTGCCGAAGCAGTATATTTCCGAATGTCCAATGGAGGTCGGCATAATTTGGCGCGAGTTCGAGGGCTTTTCTAAGCGCGAGTTCCGCGCCCGCCGCATCGCCGCTGCGCTCCCGCGCTTTGCCGAGCGCAACCCAGAAACGGTAATCGTTTGGCGCAAGCGCGGCTGCCTTTTCATATTCAGCCAAAGAGTTTTGCAGCTCTTCGGGCAGAAAAATTTTATTGTTAAGAACGGCTAAAGCATAATGAGTTTGCGGGTCGTCGGGAGCTAAACCAACGGCAAATTTAGCGACTTCTTTGTCTGTAACTTGCATGGTAATCGAATTGCCGATATACCATTTGAACGCGAAAAACAAAAAAAGCAGGTAAATCAAGCCGACAAAACCCAAACCTGCGCGTTGAGCAATCGTATTTAATTGAAAAGATTTAACGGACATTAGCCAAGAGTCTAAAATTAAAACTTAAAAACCGCAAAGGTTAAGTTGGTAAAAGTCAAAAACCTTACGGTAGTGCGGGAAAATTCTATTCAAAATCAACCGGCTCAATTTTAAGCTGAACGCGTTTGAGCGAAACATTCGAGTTTTGACAAATTTTTCTGACCTCAAAAAGTCTTTCAGGTGAAATTGCGCGAAAGGAAATCAAAATTTCCTGCGCCTCGTTTTTGCGGCAAATCGCCGACAGCGAACCATTACCGTCAAAAACCTTCAAACCGTGAATCACTTTATCTTTTTTGAGTGGGTCGTCGTCAACAAATCCGACCGGATTATAATTCCATTCAGGATTATTGCGGAGTTCGCGCAGAATCATTTCGCCGCCGTCGCCCGCGCCGTAAATTAAAACCCTGCGCCCTTCTCTTGAAAACGGCATCGGCAGAAGTTGACGGAAAAGACGAAACGTTAAACGGCTTCCGGCAATTGCCATAAAAAGAAGTGTTCCGTTGACAATAAAAACAGTGCGCGAAAAATATTCAAAACGATACAACAAAAGAAGTGCCAAAATGCTTAATAGAGAGCCTAAAACCACACCTTTAAGAAAAGTAACAAAATCCTGAATGCTCGTATAACGCCAGATTCCGCGATAAACCCCGACGACGAGAAACGAAAAAAGGTGCAGCACAATTAAAATCGGCAGAGATTTGACAAACAACATCCAATTTTCGCTTTCTTCAAACGAACCGAAAATCAGAATATAAGAAGCATAATAAGCAAGCGTAATCAGAATTGCGTCCAAAATCACTTCAAAAATGCGGCGTTTGTGCGAAAGGTTCAGTAAAAAGCCAAAAGCCGCGCGGTTTTGCAAGGCAAGTTCTTCTTCCTGTTCTTGATAAACTTTTACTTTCGCTAAATAAACGCCGATAATTGTCAGCACGATAACAAAGAAACCAATCAGGGCGAGGCTTTGCGTCAATTGCAGGTTGGCAATAAACAATGAAAGTATGCCGGCAAGAAGCGCGAAACCGTAAAGCATCAGAACGGCATTGCGTTCCGAAAGCCCAAGTGCGACCAGCCGGTGCGATGTATGGTCGCGTCCTCCTTCGGAAGCCTTACGCCCCCAGATTTTTCTCAAAACAGTAACAAAAGTCGTATCGAAAATCGGCACGAGAAGAATTAATGCCGGAATTGCCAAAACCGAAACGACGCTTCGTGAACGTCCGCCGACCTGTGTCATTAAAACCGAACTTGCCAGGAAAAACCCGACGAACATCGAGCCGCAATCGCCCATAAAAATTGAAGCGGGATTAAAGTTATAGACCAGAAATCCGAGCAATGCCCCGATGAAAACCGAAATTAAAAGCAACTCGTCGAATTGTCCGCCGGCACCAAATCCGAAAGCGAGGGAAAATGCGGCAATAGCGGAAATGCCCGTCGCCAAACCATCCATATTGTCGAGCAGATTTATCGCGTTGGTAATGCCGATAAGCCAAAATGCGGTAATAGCAAGGTTGAAAATCTCCGAATCCGTCCACTGCAAAACCAAACCGAATCCAACTACAACGGCAACGCCGATAAACTGCCCGATGAGTTTTTGATACGGCTTGATATGCAGAATATCGTCAATCAAGCCGACCAGAAAAAGAAACGTGCCGCCCGCCAAAATCACCAGAGATTCCTTTGTCTTCGGCACAAGCAGCGCATACATCAGCACCGTCGTCAGGAAAATCGCCACGCCGCCGAGCATTGCCGTCGGGCGTTTATGCCAACGGTCTGTCTTCGGAGCTGCAACAATCCCGCATCTGCGGGCAAAGCCGCGCACGGCAAAGGTAAGAATTACGGCTAACGCAAAACTTGCTATTGCAGCAAAAAAAGGATTTGAAAATAATTGAAGCATAGAGGCACCGCTTGGGGAGAGCTTCGCTAAGTTTCATTAAAAGATGTTGTTGAGCCTATTAGAAAATAATTTTCATCTAAAATCAAGCGAAATTTCGCTAAAAGCGGGTTAAATTGTGGTAAAGATTTTTTATGTCGCGCACCAAACGCTCTTTATTATATCGTGCTTCAACAAATTTTTTGCCGTTTTCAACTAGTGTTTCCCGTAATTTTTCGTTATTTACCAAACAAAGCAAGCCTCTGTAAAAACTTTCCGCATCGTTTGAAGCCGTTCGCAAACCGCGCTCGCAAATCTGAAAGCCGTTTTCTTCAGTTTGAGCTTCGCCAAGCAAATCCACCACGCCGCCAACGGATGTGGAGATTATCGCTTTTTCGTTTGCCATCGCTTCAATCAAAGAAAGCGGCGTGCCTTCGTTCAGCGAAGTCAGCGCAACAATATCCAAACCCGCGTAAAAAACATCGGCATCATTTCGATTGCCGACAAAAACAACCAAATCTTTTACACCGAGCGTTTCGGCTTCATTTTCAAGTTTTTCTCTTAAATGCCCGTCGCCAATAATGACAAATTTTAACTTCGGAAAATCTATATTCTTCTTATTTTCCTTATAAATTTTGGCGATTTTAAGAAAGAGCGAATGATTTTTTACTTCGGTCAACCTTCCGATAAGTCCAACTAAAATTTCATTGTTTTCCGCGCCAATTTCTTCGCGCAAAATGTTCCGTTTTGATTGCCAATTTGAGAAAGACTCGAGGTCAATCCCAATTGGAATTATTTTAAATTGCCGCTCTTTTCCAACGCCGAATTTTTCGTGGATTTCCCGATACTGCTGATTGCTGATAACCACAATTTTATCAGTCGTCAATCGTGCCAATGTTTTTTCGATGGATAAGAAGATTTTTGTTTTCAGACTGCCGTAATAACTGTGAAAAACATGACCGTGATAAGTGTGAACAAGTTTGACGCGGCGCGGTTTGCCAATTAGCGTCCGAGGAGTCAACCAGCGATAAAGAAAACCCGCAACCCGTCCGATTGTTCCCGCCTTTGCCGTGTGTGTGTGAATAATGTCTGGTTTTTCGCGCCGGATTTGCCGATAAATCTTCCATAATGAGACAACATCTCTCGGTGAAAGTTCGCGGCTCATTTCCTTAATAAAAACGGGCGCGACTCCGTTTTCGACAGCGAAATAATTCATATCTTCTTCGCCTTCGGGAATTCTTCCCGTTAGCAAAGCCGTTTGAAATTCGCCATCCTGCAATTCCTTTGTCAGCCAAACGACGTGGCGAGCGGGACCGCCGACATTAAGCCGGGCGATGATGCGAACAATTTTGATTTTGTCCTTTGTGGTTTGTCCTGTGTCATCGGCAATTTGTTTCTCTGACTGTGGACTGTGGACTGTGAACTGTGGACTAATCATTTATCCGAAAAATCGTGTCAGGCTCATCCTCATGACGAATTTCGTCAATTGGTTCGCGCTTTCCCGCGCCCATATAAAGCCGGTTCGGGCAATTTATCACGACACCCTTTTCAGAACCGACATTTTTATAAGCGTGAACAACTCCTTTCGGAATAATTACGGCTTGCGGATTATCCGCGCCGACAAAGAGCGTCATGACGTTTCTAAAAGTCGGCGAATCTTCGCGGTTGTCCCACAAACGCAGCTTAAAATTCGATGTCCCGATAAAGCAAAACAAATCAGCTTGGCTTTCGTGTTCGTGCGGACCGCGCTGAGTTTGCGGTTCGGTAATGGAAATATATGCCATTGTCGGATAAAATTCCTCCGCGAGTTCGTCGTGCCGAAAAAGTTCGCACAGCCAACCGCGCTCGTCCACGAACTTTTTCAGCGGATAAACGACGACATCTTGAATTTTGCCTTTTGTAAAAATTTCCTCTTTAATCGGCTGCGTTTGCATTTTTCACCTCTAATTTATTTGCACCCGTTTTGGCAACTAAATTTGTTGCGTGGAGCAAACTTTCAAAAGTTCCCGCGTCCGTCCACCAACCGTCGAGTTTATTCCAAGTCATCTCGCCGCGATTGATGTAATGATTGTTAACGTCGGTGATTTCCAGTTCGCCGCGTCCCGAAGGCTTCAAAGTTTTAATAATATCAAAAACAGTCGAATCATAAAAATAAATACCGATAACCGCAAAATCGGATTTTGGATTATCGGGCTTTTCTTCAATCTGCAAAACTTTTTCGCCGTCGAGTTCGGGAACGCCGAAACGCTGCGGGTCGTGAATCTTTTTCAAAAGAATTTTCGCGCCTGTGTCTTGGTTTTCATAATCTTTTTTGGCTTGGCGGATGTTGCCTTCGATAATGTTATCGCCCAACACAACACAAATCGCTTTGTCGTCAGCAAAATGTTCCACCAAAGAAAGCGCGTCGGCAATTCCGCCCTCGCCTTCCTGATAAGTATAATTTATGTGCTTTAAGCCGAAATCTTTGCCGTTTCCCAAAAGTTTGAGAAAATCTCCGGCGGAGTTTCCGCCCGTAACAATCATAATATCGTCAATTCCCGCATTTATCAGCGTTTGAATCGGATAATAAATCATCGGCTGATTATAAACGGGAAGTAAATGTTTATTGGTAACTTTTGTGAGCGGCTTAAGCCTTGAGCCGAGTCCGCCTGCTAATACAACGCCTTTCATAAATGAGTTTTAATCTTATTAAAGTTTAATAGTCCAACCACTTTACTTTAGCTTTTTTACGTCCTCGCCAAAAACATACTTTAAATATCAAAAACATTTTAATCAATAAATTTTTGAAACCAAAGTTCCAGCATCAAAAGAGTCCAAAGTTGAGATGCAGAGTCGTTTTTAGCCTCAATATGCTCGTCAACGAGTTGCCGGACGATTTCCGCTTTAACGATTCCGCGGCGGGCGAATTTATCCGAAAGAAGATTTTCGCGCAGATAATCTTTCATTTCTCCGCGAAACCAATGTCCGATTGGCACGCCGAATCCCATCTTCTTGCGATATAAAACTTCGCGCGGAACAAGACGGCTGCCGACCTTTTTTAACAAAGATTTATTTTCCGCGCCTTTGAGTTTAATATTTTCCGGCAGGCTGGCGGCAAATTCGATGACTTTATGGTCGAGCAGCGGTGAACGCGCTTCCAAAGAGTTTGCCATTGTCGCAATATCAACTTTGACCAGCAAGTCGTTTGGCAGATACGTCATTTGGTCAGTGAACATTGTCGCGTCAACAATACCGTTACCGTTTGATTTATCAAACCACCGCTTGATAAAAAAGGCTGAATCGGAATTTCCGATTTCGCGCTTAAATTCTTCCGTATAAAGATTTTCTTTTAGTTCACGGTCAATCGCGCTAATCCAGTGAAAATAACGTCCGACCTTTGGCAAACTTGCCGCTTTCAAAAATCTTTTCAAATCACGCGCCCGGCTGCGTTTGATTTCCGAAGTCGGTATCAAATTAACCGCATTCTCAATCAAGCCCTTTCGCAGCAAACCCGGAATTTTATGGTATTTTTCCGACAGCCGCATTGCCAGATAACGCTCGTAACCGGCAAAACTCTCGTCGCCGCCGTCGCCGTTTAAGGCAACCGTCACGTGCTTGCGCGTTTCTTTTGCAACGTAATAGGTAGGAATCGCGCTGGAGTCGGCATAAGGCTCGCCGTAGTGTTCGACCAACGTCGGCAGAACTTCCAATGCATTCGGACGAACGATAAATTCGTGATGTTCCGCGCCGATATGCTCGGCAACCCGTCTTGCATATTTGAGTTCGCTAAAATCTTCTTCTTCAAAGCCGATGGAAAAAGTTTTAACCGGCTGCGGGCTTTCTTCCGCCATCAGCGCAACAACCACCGAAGAATCAACACCGCCGGAAAGAAACGCGCCGAGCGGAACTTCGGCAATCATTCGGAGTTTGGTTGATTCGCGCAAAAGCCGCAGCGTTTCTTCTTCGGCTTCCTGTTCGGTGATTTTTATTTTGCGGTGGAAATCCGGCGACCAATACCGGCGAGTTTCGATTTGCCCGTTTTTCCAGCGAAGCCAATGCGCCGGTTCGAGTTTGCGAATTTGCTTATAAGCCGTCAGCGGCGCGGGAACGCAAAGATACGATAAATAATGATGAATCGCTTGGTTGTCAATCTCGCGGCTGATTTCGGGATGTGCGAGCAGAGCGCGAAACTCCGACCCGAAAATTAAATCGCCGTTCGGTTGATGCGCGTAAAGAAGCGGTTTTTTACCGACCCGATCACGTGCGATAAAAAGCGATTTTTCGCGCTCGTCCCAAATCGCAAAGGCAAACATTCCGCGTAAATGCTGAACACAATCAACTCCGTATTTGTCATAGAGATGCAGGATAACTTCAGTATCTGAATTGGTGTAAAATTTGTTGCCCTCATTTTGTAAATCTTTTCTTAATTCTTGAAAATTATAAATTTCGCCGTTAAAGACAATCCAAGCTGTTTTATCTTCATTGTTCATCGGCTGTTTGCCGTGCGCCACGTCAATAATCGAAAGACGACGCATCGCCAGCCCGACATTTTTATTGAGGTAAAACCCGTCGTCGTCAGGACCGCGATGTAAAATCGCTCGATTCATTTTTTGCAGCGTTTCACGGTCAATTCGACCTGAATTTGCGCTGGCTATACCGACTATTCCGCACATTTATAGTTAAGCTCTTGCCGACAAGCGAAAATCTTTACGTTTTGGCTTGAAGTCTTTGTCTAATTTTTTGCTGTCTTAATGATTTCGCAAGTTTTTGATTTTCCTTTTTTTCCTGCCGGAGAGTCCAGCCGACAGAAATAAAAATAAAGAGAAATACTTGAATTTGAGCCCGCTGACGATAAGCCGTGCCAACATTGCCTTGAAAAAGCGAATAACCAATAGAAAGCATTAAAGTAAACAATAAAACACCAATCGCTTTTCGCAGACGATGTTTGATTGTGTACCACAGACCGCTTATTAAAAGCGGCATCATTGCCCACCACAGCAAAACTTCCGGCAAAGTTATCAATTGTCTAAAGTTACTCACTTCCCACGGAAATGGCGCAAGTATTAAGTAAATGAAACCGATTGGCAGAGCTAAAATTGCTCCTCCTACAGTTGTAACATCACTATCATCTTCGACATAGCCGGACTGCGATGCGGAAGCTAAATACTCTCGACTTATTTGAATCCTTTCAAGATTACCATACTTATTAATGTCTTCTTCGGCGGTGCTGAAAATTCCCAGATATGCTAACCCTAAAGTAATAATTACAAGCGCGGTAACTCTTCTAAAAATTGATTGAATAGAATTATTATGAGCGATCAAAAAACTTCCAAGTATTGCGATTGCAACTATATAAGCAATGTAAAAACGAAGTGTTACGAGCCCGAATAAAGAAAAAATTAATAACCCGACAACTTTATAATTAAGTTTCTCCAGCAATTGCAAAACTGCAAACATGGATAATACTAAAAGAAATATAACCAATCCATCTTTTAACAATTGAGATGTCCAAATTATAAAGGCGGGAAACACTGCGACTATCCAAGCCGCATTACTTCCGACCTTGCGATTGCCAAAAATTTTATAAGTGCAGTAGTAGACCATAGGAGCAATAGCCGCCCCAATTACCGCACAGAAAAATTGAGCGGCAAGGATGTTCCGACCGACAATTGAATAAATAAAGCCGACTACATAATTCATGCCCCAGCCCGGTCCGGTCATTTCCGTTGCTCTCTGAGTCAAGTAATCCGCATTTGGAAGGATATTTCCAGCCCAAACCCCGGCTAATCTGCTCCCTAATTCGTCATAAAGTAACGCGTCTGAACCAAGAAAATCACGCAAATCGAATACATGTATTATTGTTCCGAAAGCAATTCGCAGCAGCAGCCCAATGATAAAAATTCTTTGCAGAAAACCGTCATCTTCTGTCGAGTGTCTTATTATTGCGACTGCAATCACCGAACAAGCAGTAAGAACTAAGACTGCCGTTGCTCCTTCAGGAAATGCAACCAGAACTATTACGAGTGCAAGTAGAAAACATGATATTGCAAGAATTCTATCCATTTGATTTACGATTTATTACCACTCCGCAAGACTAAATTATTTTCTAAAACCAAAGCATCAAAATTGGCATTCTTAAAAGTATTTATCGCATCTTCGGGCGTGCAGACAATCGGTTCTTGGACATTGAATGAAGTGTTTAGAAGCATCGGAATATCCGTTATTTTCTTAAACTCGTTTATCAAATTCCAATAGCGCGGATTCGTTTTTTTGCTAACCATCTGCGGGCGTGCCGTGCCATCCACATGAACCACTCCCGGAATTTTTTCTTTGTATTCTTCCGCCACTTCGATAACCGTAATCATAAACGGGTCGTGGTGTTCTTTGCCAAAAACCGTGAAACCTTCTTCTTCAAGCATCGAAGGCGCGAGCGGACGAAACCATTCGCGCAATTTTACCTTGTCATTCAAAATTTCGCGCATATCCCTGCGCCGCGGATCAGCCAGAAAACTTCTGCTGCCGAGCGCACGCGGTCCCCATTCCATTCGACCCTGAAACCAACCGATAATTGCGCCTTCGGAAATCATTTTCGCAAGGCGCGGAAGCAGTTCTCCATCAGGCAAGTTTTCATATTTTAGACCTTCCTTGTTTAAGGCTGCCTGACATTCTTCGTTAGTAAATTCCGGTCCGTAATAGGCGTGGTTCATTATAAACTTACGCGGATTGTTCAATTTCTGATGCCAAATCATCAACGCCGCGCCGAGCGAACAGCCTGCATCGCCCGCCGCCGGCTGCACATAAAAATTCTTAAAAGGCGTTTCGTGGAAAATTCGTCCGTTCATTACCGAGTTGAACGCCACGCCGCCCGCCATACACAGATTTTCTTCGCCCGTCATCTCCTTGAGTTGATGAACCAAATAAATAGCGGTGTCCTCCAGAACTCTTTGTGCGCTGGAAGCAATATTCCAATGATGTTCGGTCAATTCTTCACCCGGCTTGCGCGGCTCACCGAGTTCTCTAACAATCCCGTCGGGAAACTTGTATTGTTTGGCAAGATGATGGTCTAGAGTTCTGATATTCAAATGGAAATCGCCTTTCCCGTTTTTCGTTAAAACCTTTTCCGCGAAAAAATCATAGTATTCGGGTTTTCCATAAGCTGCCAGTCCCATCACTTTCCATTCATCGCCGCTAAACATATTAAAACCGATGTAATTTGTTACGGCTGAATAAAACTGTCCGAGAGAATGCGGCAGTTTAATCCGTTTGAGAACTTCAATTTTGTTGCCTTTTCCGTGCGTAAAAAGCGTGGTCGTGTCTTCGCCCGTTCCGTCCCACGTTATAATCGCCGCGCTTTCAAACGGGGAAACGAAAAACGCGCTCGCCGCGTGTGTTTGGTGGTGTTCGAGATAATGAAACTTAAACTTGCTTTCGCCAAAATGTTCACGAATAATTTTGGGATATTTGAACATTCCCAGATAGCTTTCGCCCACGCCGCCGACCCCGCGATCCGCTCTTGCCCAGAACATACTCGGAGAGATAAAGGCGGATTTTACTGCCTGCATAGCTTTGTGTCGCAAAACCCAAGGCTTCCAATATAAACCGATATGCTTGACCTCGGCTATTGTAATACCGGCTTCATCCAAGCAATATTGAACGGCGAGAAAAGGAAAACCGCTCTGATGTTTTTTGCGCGTAAAACGCTCCTCTTCCGCCGCCGCGACAATTTCGCCGTCTTTGATTATGGCAGCAGCCGAATCCCCTAAAGTTGTTAGACCAAGAATATACATTTAATTTTTTACAGTAATTTATTATTGAAAATTTAGTTCAGCTATTTCCGACATCGAAAGTATTTCCAGAACTCCGTCTTGACGAAGCTCAGCTGCGTGCTGCAATATCGCTCGCAAACCGTTAAACATTTGTTCGATTTCAAAAGCCATATTGGTTGGATGAAACCACAAGTGGAAAATCCGTTTTTTCTCGGCGGCTACGTCCAATCCTTTGCAGGCTCGTTTGACTCTTAAAGACATTGGAATGTAACGCCGAATTCCGTGCATCGGAAAAAATATCATTGAACCCGGAATATTCAACAAGCCGTTTTCGGCTTGTTCGGGTAAAACGACTGGCGGAGTCGAAGCCGTTATAACATCCCAGAAATGCGCTAACCGTTTAACGACGCTTCGACCCTCGCCCTGTTCATACCATTTCGGAATTGCTCCTCGATAGCAGGTAAATCCGAACTCGCTTAAGACATCAAGATGTCCAACCTCATCGCGCGGAAAAGCAAATGAATTTAACTTAATGTTAAATTTTTCCGCCGCTTTAATGCATTCGGCAATATCAGTGCGTGCGTTTTCGCTTGAGCAGCCTTCATCACCGAAAATAATATGCGAAAACGAATGACTGCCTATTTCCTGCTTCACCGGATTGTTAAGAATCTTTTCTATTAAACTTTTCCCGTAAAATAAAGGTGCATTCGCTTCATCGCTGCACGGATCATGAGTAAACCAATCCTTTTCGTGCCATTTGTGCAACGGCGGAACGATTTCGGGATGTTTTCTGCCGTCGGTTAATCGGCAATTTTCGAGAAAAAGATGTCCGACTGTACACCACGTCGCCGGAATATTAAATTCATTAAACAGATCCAATAACCTATCAATGACTTCATTTCTTTCCACTTCGACGGCTTGCCGAAAACTATCAATTCCGAACAAATCTACCGTTCCCCAAATAAGTTCAAAATCCAAACTAATTGTAAAAATACCCTTTTCCAATTCAGGTGTTTTTTTATAAGACATTAGACTCATCCTCATTTAACGGCTTTTACAAGAAACATATTTGACATTTCGCGCAGCACAGATTTGTCCGCCAAAGCTCTGTCAATCGATTCCCATTTTTTCAGCGTCGCCGACAAACCTTTCGGAAAAATCCGCGCAATCCAATTAACCGGACCGATGTAGACTCCATGAATTTGCACGGAGGAAAAACCAGCAGCGGTAAACTCTCGTCGCAAACGAGCGGAAGTGTGAAACAACTGTTTATGCCTAGCAAGATTGCCGATTTTTACGCTGTGAGCCAATTTATTTATCAAAGCGTATCCGTTTAGATTCAAAAGCGGAGTTGCCGTTGCCAAACAAAAACCGCCCGGTTTGAGCAGGCGCGACATTTCGGCAATGCACTTGGCTGAACGCGGCAGATGCCGTAAAACTTCCACAGACAAGATAATGTCGAAACTGGCATCAGGCAAAGGAATTTCTTCGACATCTGCTTCGAGAACAACAGAGTCGGGGTTATTAACCCGCGCGTGTTCAAGCATTTCTTTTGAGGCGTCAACTCCGGCAACTTCATAGCCGCGTGCTCTTAGTTGTTGCATATGATGCCCCGTTCCGCAACCTGCATCAAGCAGTCGCAGACCTTCGCCGTTTTGCGGCAAAAGTTTATCCAGTAATTGATGAAGCCGGTGTCGGCTATATTTAAAACAATCTTCATACGCATCGGTTTGAAGAGTCTCGTAGCTTCCTGCAAATTGGTCGGCTCGATCTGACTGAGTTTGAATAGCTTCTTCTTTAGCCTTTTGAATACTCATAATAGTCAAATAAAATTTTGAACAAAATAAGATTATGTTTTCGATTGATAACCTTCAAATGATTCAAGTAATATATTAGCAATTTTATCTGTTTGTTGTGAAACAGTGTAATGCTTTAAGGCATACTCTCTACCTTTTTTACCCATTTCTTGGCGTTCTTTAAACAATTCCAATAAAATGCTTAACGAATTATACCACTGCTCTTCGGTTACAGCCGAAAAATGCGTTTCGTTTTCAATGCCGATTTCCGCACAAACTCCGACCGGCGAAACCACAAAAGGAATCCCAATCGCCATATATTGAATTGCTTTGAACCCCGATTTGCCGACTAGCCAATCTTCATTTGCATTACCAACGACGGTAATCGGATAGAGCCCGATGTCCAAAGATTGAAAATCTTCTAATTCACGTTCTAATTTCCAATCTAAATTTTCAATCTTAACTCCATCAAGTTCAATTTTATCTCTTCCCGAACCAACAATTTTTAATGTGAAATCGTAATTTCGAGCCAATTTTTGCAAAACGGGGAAAAGCATTTCTAACAAAGGAAATGCCGAATGCGTTCCTACCTAGTGACGGCGGCTTCTACCGGATATGAGCAAAGACCTAAAACTTCCATGAGATTAATAAGCAAAAGCGAAATTTTACCACAAACCTTCAATAATCCTTAGCGTCAAGAGCAATATTTTGTTTCGCTGACTTTTCTATAGAGTGAAGAAGGCTTCTTGCGGTTGTCCGATAACTTCAATAAAATTCTCAACTGTATTTTAGTAATCTAACAGAGGCGGCTGAATGTTGTAGATTTCTTCAAACAGGTAGTCGCAAATCACGTTAAAGTATTTTTCGTATAATTGGTCTTTGACAAAATCAATAATGAGACGCTTACATCATCTTCATGGACGCCGAAAAATTCAACGTTTGCTCATTCATATACCATCACCGAACGAGCTAGATAACCCAAGTTGCCAGTTATAGATTTTGATATTTGAAAATAGAAAAGTCCTCTTTTAGAATTTTGTCGCCAAAAATTTAACAAAGTGGTTATCGTTTCCGAACAAAATCTTCCAGCTTGAGGAAGCGCGATATTTCAGTAGGAAATTTAACTGAAGAAGTCAGAAGATGAAAATTTCGATAAATAGGACGATATCGAAACCCGCGTCGGCAATAGAATCTCCTCTAAATTATGATCCTAAGATAACTCAGTCAGCGTCTTTCAGTCTAGAGTGTTCGATCATTTCCTTAGAAGTGTCTAACACCCCGCTATTTCGTAACCGGGCTCTCTCTCAATGTGCTATACAATATTCTGAATCGCAATCTGCACTGAACAAGCGCAATCAGTACCGTCCCATGGCAGAGTTTTTTCAACAACTAGTAGAAACTGTGATAGATGTATTTAAAACAATCTCGAGTTTCGTCATCAAGATTTCATAATATTCTGCAAACTGTTCGGCGCGGTCGGACTGCGTTTGAATCGCCTCTTTTTTCTGAACTTCTTGTGTAACCATATCAATTCCTTTCAGTTTATCAATTTAATTATTTGACCAATTGGCGCATTGCGAGTTCTTCCGTTGCCGCTGCTACATGGTCATCGGCATTTTGATTTTTCACCCAATCGAGCAGACCGAACAAGCCTTCTTCTAAATGCACCTTCGGCTCATAACCTAGCAGTTTTTTTGCCTTGGCAATATCGGAAATGCAATGTCGGATGTCGCCTTCGCGGTATTTTCCAACAATCTCCGGCTCGATGTCTTTGCCAAGTCCTTTTGCCAGCATCTGCGCGATTTCCTTGACCGAAATCGGGCGACCCGTGCCGATGTTGATTGCTTGATAGTTCGCTTTGTCGCTTTCCAGAGCCAAAAGATTTGCCTGCACGATGTCGCTGACGTGAACAAAATCGCGCGTCTGTCCACCGTCTTCAAAAATTACCGGACTTTGATTATTCAAAAGCCGCGCCGAAAAAATCGCGCACACGCCCGTGTATGGATTAGACAATGCTTGGCGCGTACCATAAACATTAAAATAACGCAGCGCAACCGTCGGAATTTTGTAGGCGCGTCCGACGCAGATGCAATACTGTTCCTGGTCTTGCTTTGAAACCGCGTAAACGGAAGTCGGGAAAAGCGGTTTGATTTCGCTCGTTCCAACCGGTTTCAGCGTCGAATCGCAATCTTCGCATTTCAATTCCCATTCGTGCGCGTCGAGCTGTTCATTGCCGCGCAACTGCGGATAGACGGTTTCATTGCACGAATCGCACGAATACGCGCCTTCGCCGTAAATTGACATCGAAGAAGCGACGACTAATTTTTTGAATTGAGTCGGACGCTTTATTATTTCCTCCAGTAAAACCGCCGTTCCCAAATCGTTGGCTTTTACATAGCGGACGATTTCATACATAGATTGTCCGACACCGACTTCCGCCGCTTCGTGATAGATGACTTCGATTCCATCGAGTGCTTTTGCCACCGCGCCCGCATCGCAAACGTCGGCTTTGATAAATTCAGCGTCTTTATTCAAAAATTCGGGAACAGTGTCGCCGTGAACTTGCCCGACCAAAGAATCCAAAATTCTGACGCGATGCCCGCGCTCAATAAGTCCATCAACCAGATGGGACCCGATAAATCCGGCACCGCCGGTAACTAATATATTCATTCTTAAAAATTTCCCTTAACAATGTTTTACTTAAACTTTAAATCGGATAAGACTTTATTTTTAGCTTTTCTATAAAATTTTCTGCGATTTTCTATACACTCGCCGCCTGCCGCGAGTATTTTCCCTTCTTCACAACTGAGTTGAATATATCGAAGACTTTCGGCACAATGACTTTTGCCGAGTATTCCTGCTCAACGGTTTTACGTCCGGCTTGTCCGAGTTTGCGGCGAAGCTCGACCGAATCCATAAGCCTTTTTAATTTTTCAATCCATTCGTCCTTGTCGGCGGCGAGAAATCCGTTTTCGCCGTCCTGGATAATTTTTGCGTTGACGCCGATTGGCGAGCAAATCGTCGGAATGCCGAGCGCCATATATTGCAGAGCTTTCAGCCCGCATTTCCCTTGACTCCACAAATCATCGGGCATCGGCATAATTCCGATGTCCATTTCCAACAAATCTTCGACCTCCGTTGCCGATTGCCAGGGAATCGCGTTCACGCTCACTTTATCCAAATCGTATTTCTTTGCGCCGATGACTTTGAAAACAAAATCTCTTTCTCTGGCTAAATCCTGAAAAACGCCGGCAACCATATCGAGATACTGCGCCGTGCTGTAACTTCCGCTCCAGCCGATGACCAATTTGTCTTTCGCGTATTCGGTTTTCGGCTGATATTTTTCAGTGTCGATCGTCGTCGGCACAATCGTTACATTTGAATTGAATTGTCTGGCATAATCCGCCAGATAATCGTTTCCAGCCATTACCCAATCAGAATGGCGGCAAATCGAGCCGGTTTTTTTCGGAAATTTAAGATGACTCAAATAGCCGTTTGAAGGGCTTTTATAAGCCACGAAAACCGCGTCGTCAAAATCGAAAATCATCGGCACGCCGGCACGCGCAACCCGTTTTTCAAACAACGCCGGACCGAAGATTGCCGCTTCACGAAACACATAAACAAGGTCGAAATTCTGCAGCGAATTCATCTCGACGCGCCGGTTGTTCATATTCTGCAAAACAGTTTTCACTTTTTCCAAAGTATGACTGTCTTGATAAAGAACTTTGTGTAACTCTTCGGTTTCAAAAGGTGAGTAGGTTATCTCGATACCATTTTGGCGCAAAATCGGTTCCCACTGTTCGAGGCGAAAACGCTGTCCCGGCGAAGTATCATAGATGCTTGGAACTATGGCAAGCAATTTAATTTTTCTGTTCATTTCGATAAATTCCTATACAGTTCTGATATTTTACCCCACTAACTTTAATAAGGTCAATTTTTTGTCTGCGCTCAAACGGTTATTTACCAGTAAAATTGAAGATTCGCGCATTTCTTCAATTTTGCACAAGACTTTACGATACCTTACCTGCACCAAAATTTTCAAACACAACACCGATTTATTCAATCTCAATGACTTCCGCGACATCACCGACATCTCAATTTGCAACAAATCGAAACGCCGCTCGCCGAGTATTCGGTAATTTTTGTCGGCGAAGAAGCAAGTTTGGAATATTAAGGTTTAACAAATAAAAGCGCGGCTGATGTTGCGCTTATAAAGCAAAGAATTTTCGGACGAATAATGTTTTTGACTAAAAATCATTCTGCGAAAAGCCTCGTTTCTTCAAACCACGCTTGAAACATCAAGACCGCCCACAAAGCGTGTTGATGATTGCGCTTGCCGGACAAATGTTCCTGCCATTTTGCACTGACGGCTTGCGGATTCAAAAAACCTTCGCGCCGCAGGCGTGCCTCATCAAGCAAACCTTCTGCCCATTCGCGCAAATCGCCGCGCAGCCAACCCGCAACCGGAACGTCGAAACCCATTTTCGGTCGGTCGGTGATTTCACGCGGCACATACTTGTTCAACAGCTTGTCTAGCAACCATTTCGCCCGCCCGTTTTTTAGTTTGAGCGCAAACGGAACACGCCAGGCAAATTCAACCACGCGGTAATCGAGAAGCGGAGCGCGGGCTTCAAGACTCACGCCCATGCTGGCGCGGTCAACCTTGACTAAAATATCGTCGGGCAGATAGACAAGCGCGTCGCGCAACATCATTCGCTCGTTGAAATTCGTCAAACCACCGAAATCAAAACCGGTTGCCACGCCGTTCAAATTCGATTTGACAACCGGCGGTTGCTGCCAAAGCGAAATTAAGTTGAGATAAAGTGCATCGTCGTCGTCGGCTTTCATATAATCGGAAAGCATTGCGAGTTTTTGTCCCAAACCGCTTCGTCTTCCCTTTTCGGTTTGCGAGCGTAAAGCAAAGTTGAGCGTGCCGTTTGATGCGGCGGCAACCGCCGCCGCCGTCGGTTCTCGCAACCAGTTAGGCACATGCCTGATTTTTTCCCACAATCTTGCCGCCAGCAAATATCTTCCGTAGCCGCAGAAAAATTCGTCGCCGCCGTCGCCCGATAAACTGACGGTTACATGTCTGCTGGCAAGCTGCGAGACCAAGAATGTCGGAATCTGCGACGAATCGGCGAAAGGTTCATCATACAAAGTGGGCAATTTCGGAATTACATCCAGAGCTTGCCGCGAAGTAACATAAAGCTCGTGGTGGTCGGTTTTCAGATACTCGGCGATGCGCTTGGCGTGTTCGGCTTCGTTGTATTCGACTTCGTGAAAGCCAATCGTAAAAGTCTTAACCGGCTTTGAACTCTGCGCCTGCATCAGAGCGACAATAATTGACGAATCCGTGCCGCCCGACAAAAACGCGCCGAGCGGTACATCAGCCAACATTCGGCGTTTGACCGAATCACGCATTAAAATTTCAAATTCGGCAAGAATTTCATCTTCCGAACCGTCAAGCGGATTGTTTGTTCCGTCAATCGCCGTTTGCCGCAGAGACCAGTAAACCGTCTGCTCACCGACTTCTTTTTGCTTTGTGCGAATTTTAAGCAAACAGCCAGGCGCGAGTTTTTTGACATTTTGGTAAATTGAACGAGGACCGGGAACATACCCGAATTTGAGATAAAGCGCGAGCGATTCGCGGTCAATTTCACCGCGAAAATCTGGATGCGCGCGAAGAGCTTTCAATTCCGAACCGAAAACCAGCGTATTGCCGAACGCGCCGTAATACAATGGCTTTTTGCCGATACGGTCACGAATCAAAGTCATTTCTTCCGTCGCCGCGTCCCAAACCGCAACGGCAAACATTCCGTTCAAACGCTTGACTGTCGGTTTAATTCCCCATTCGACAAACGCCGCGAGCATCACTTCCGTATCTGAGTGTCCGCGAAACCTGTGTCCGAGTTTTTCGAGGTCTTCGCGCAGTTCAAGAAAATTATAAATCTCGCCGTTGAAAACAAGCGTAAATCTACCGTCGCCGGATTTCATCGGCTGGTCGCCTTCAACCGACAAATCGAGAATTGCCAGCCGCCTAAAACCCAAAGTTATGCCGCCCGCTTCGTCTGCCCACGCGCCCGCACTGTTAGGACCGCGATGATACAGCGTTGTCGCCATTTTCTCGACCGTTTCAAGCAAAAAGCCCCGTTTTGCCCGCCGACTAAAATCAATGAAACCCGTTATTCCGCACATTTTGATTTACTACTTATCCCTTAAACTGTTTTTCATATTGCGGTAAAATTTGTTCGATGGCAAAGCGTGATTGACAATTTTGGCGAATCGCTTTGGCATCCAGATTCTTTCTATCGATTATCGCTCGATTGATTGCTTCGGCAAGCGACGCGACATTTTCATTTTCGGCAAACCAGCCGTTCACGCCCTCGGTGATGACTTCACGGTTCGCACTCGGACAATCCGTAGCGACAACCGGCGTTCCGCACGCCAATGCCTCGACAATCACGTTTGAAAAACCTTCGTAGCGCGACGATGAAACAAACAAATCGGCTTGTTTCAGATACGGATACGGATTACTTTGGAAACCTATAAAGCGTACTCGGTCGTCGATTTTCAATTCTCGTGCCAATTTCTCTAAATTCCCCTTTTCCGAACCGTCGCCCAGGAAAGTCAAAGTCGCCTGCTCGTTTTTTTGCCGCACGACGGCAAACGCTTTGAGCAAATTATCATAGACTTTTTCAGCGGCGAGCCGACCGACCGTAACCAGATGCGGACCCGCGCCGTAGTAAAGCCGTGCCTCGTCAAAGGAAAACGTGTCAATTTGGTGAAAGTCAACCGGATTGTAAATTTGTTTTAATTTCCGCGCCGGAATCTGCATATTTTCCTTCAAATCCTCGCGCATAAAATCACTCTGGCAAATTATCGTGTCGGCAAATCCATATAGATTCTGATATATCTTGCGATAAAATCTGGCGCGCATCGGGCTTTGCCGGGCGACATCGGCAAGAAATGCCGTCGGCGAACTGCCTTCGCGCAAAACAATTCGAGTTCCTCGCGGAAAAAAAGGTTTTGCCAGCCCCGACGCGAAGTTCATTCCGAGAGTCGAGCAGACGGTTTGCGGTCTGAGCCGACGGACAATCTTCACGAGCGGCGGAATTGCGCTGCGAGCGCGTTCGGCTTTCATTTCAAAAATCTCCACGTCTTGCTTCAGGTTAGCCAAAAACACGCCGCGCCGCGCACCGAGTGCGAGAAACGGTTCGTAACGCTCACGATTCAGATGATTCAGAAGATGCAGGAAAACTCTTTCCGCGCCGCCGCCGGTCATCGTAGGTATAACGAAAAGTATTTTCTTCCTCTCCATATAAACTAAAGTGAAACCTTCGCAGAATTTACCGCGAAACTTTAACAGTCTGGAGAAACCAGCATAAACATTCGAGGTTTAAATTTCTTCTATTGTTTGATATTTGCCCGACGTTTCAGCCAGCGAAGCGGAAACATTATATAACGGTTGAAATTTCCCGGTGCCAGCCAGAAACCTTTGAGCAGATGCTTGCGAAACTGACCGTAGTTTCCTAAACGAAAATATAGGCTGGCTAATTGCGTATGCAAATTTCCGTAGGCTTTTCGACGAAATTGCAAAATGTTTTTGTCTTCTGCATTAAAAGCCTTTTCAAAACAAATTTTCATCGAGCGTTCCATTTCTTCGGCATTAAGGCTGGAGTTTTTGCCGTGGTAACGATAATCAACCAAAATTTCACGAACAAATCCCACCTTGAATTTTCGGGCAATGCGGTAACAAAAATCCCAATCCTCACCAACTTTTAAGGCAGTATCAAATCCACCGACCGCCTCAAAAGCCTCTCGGCTAACTACAATCGTGCCACCCGGTCCGATAATAACGGTTTTATTGTAAAGTAAAAGTTCATCCCCCACCCAGCCTTCCTCGCCTTCAAGATGCAGCCGAACAGTTTCTCCGCTTTCGGTATCGAATTCGCGCATCCGGCAATGTACTAAACCTATCTGTTGGTCTTCACGGAATTTAGCAATTTGCTTTTCGATTTTTTCGGAAAGCCAGACATCGTCGGCATCCAGAAACGCGATATAGTCGCCGCTCGATTGTTTCGCGCCATTGTTTCGCGCCGCACAAACACCGCTTTTTTCTTGTTCAATATAACAAACCTTTTCGCCGAATGCGGCGACAACTTTTTTTGTGTTGTCGGTTGAACCGTCATCAACCACAATAATTTCCGCAATCGGATAAGTTTGCGCCAAAACGCTTTCAATCGTTTGACTTATAAAACGTGCGTAATTGTAGGTAGGGATT
This sequence comes from Acidobacteria bacterium 5-1, assembly GCA_002050455.1. Classification (GTDB taxonomy): domain Bacteria; phylum Acidobacteriota; class Blastocatellia; order Pyrinomonadales; family Pyrinomonadaceae. The sequence continues at coordinate 23,266 of MWZA01000220.1, forward strand.
ACAACTGAAACTGCTGGGTTCATCATTATTATTTAACTTTAACCAATTACATTTTTTCAAATTTATGACTTGGCTGTAAAAATTAATTCCGGTGATTCAGATATTAAAAGAGAGCTTTAAAAACTCTTTTATGAAATACAAAGATTTACGAATCAATTAATCTCTGTCGGACGTTTATTCATAATTTAAGCCTTGTTAAAAGATAAAAAATCATCGTAGAGCATATTTATTCCGGCATCAAAGGATAAATTAATCTCGGGCAAATAATGTCTGATTTTTTCGTTACGTAAAAATGTTCGGTGCGGTCTCACTACGGATGATTTATTGTTTGATAACTTCGATAGCCTGGATTCGAGAACTAAATCAGTTGACAAATCGAACTTTTCGGCGCATCGCTGCAAAAATTCAAACTTACTCATAGATTCATCAGCAGTTGCATTATAGATTTCATTGGGCGGATTAACGGTAATAAGTTGTTCAATCACTTCAGCTAACTGTCCTACATAGAGGGGATTAAAGACTACATCGGTAAAGCCGCTGATTTCTTTTCCTTGAGCCAAAGATTGATATCCCCATTCAAACAATGCCCGCCGCGCCGGACGATGAAACCCATACATATTTGTCCTCAAAATATAGTGATGATTGGATTGTTTGTTGACGGCATCTTCTCCCATAAGTTTTGTATAGGAATAATAATTTAGTGGATTAGGTTTATCGTTTTCACTGTAAGCACCACTTTTGCCATCGAATACAGAATCGGTCGAAATATATATAAAAAGTGACTCTGAGTTTCGTTGCGCCAGTTCTTCAGTTGCGGCAATATGCATTAAGTCGGTTAAATCGTGATCTTGCTCGCATTTTTCAAGGTTAGTTAGCGCGGCGGTATGAATAATCACATCATATTCGAATGCGGAAAGTTTTTCTATGTCTTGAGAGCGCGCTAAATCGGCGGAGATATATTTATCGGCACTTATAAATGGAGAAGTATTTCTGGCGGTAGCGGTTACGTGATATAATTTTTGATGGCGAAAATGTTGAGCTATCGCCGTTCCTAACATTCCACTTGCTCCTGTCAGTAGTAAATTTTTCATTTAAGATAGTAAAATCAGCAATCAAACTACAATATAACCAAGCCGATTTATTTGAAAAAAGCAGGTTCTAATGCCGTTTTAGCATAAAGTCGTCTCAAGTGTAAAACGCTGAAACTATCGGTAGTAGAAAAGTATTTCTTTTGTTAAAGCAGGTTAGAAACTGCCTTCATTATTATTTCTCAACTCCGGCAAAGTTTTATACTCTATCTCTACTTGATTTTGCCTGCTTCACTGAAAATTTTCCAAGCGGGAAATCTTTTGGCTAACTCGCGTGTTTTCTTAAACTTGTATATCCTAAAACTATTTTACTTACAGTTTGAGATACGTTTTCGTATAAATATTCACGAGGCTTATCCCAGTCAGAAGGTTGTGAAAGAGCTAATCCGACAGCTCGAACAATTGAATCAATAGTGGCACCGCTCAATATATTACTTCCGCATTCGATAGTTTCAGGTCGCTCTGTTACGTCGCGGAGAGTTATATTCGGAATTCCGAAAATTGTACACTCTTCCTGCACCGTCCCGCTGTCTGTTAATACAGCCAAAGCATTTTTTTCCAATTTCACAAAATCAAAAAATCCGAGCGGCTCAAGCAGCTTTATTTTATTTGAAACAGGTTTTAATCCAAATTTTAATAGTTTTTCAGAAGTTCTCGGATGAACGCTAATCAAAAGTTTTTTATCAAATTTTTCAACTATTTGAGCAAATCCGTCAAAAATCATTTTTAATCTGTCAGGAAAGTCAACATTTTCCGTTCTATGAAGCGTTACCAAAAAATAATCAAAAGGTTTGACATCAAAATTTTCTAAAGAATTGCTCTCGTCAATCTTTGCCGCATAAATATCCAAAACTTCTTTTATCGGATTGCCGGTTACAAATATTCTTTCACGCTCTATCCCTTCATCAATCAAATTTTCTTTACTTCGCTTCGTGTATGGCAGCAAAACAGTACTTGAATGATCTATTATTCTTCGATTAACTTCCTCCGGAACGCGATTGTCAAAACATCTGTTTCCTGCCTCCATGTGAAAAACGGGAATGCTTCGTCGCGCTGCGACTATGGCTGACAGAGCGCTGTTTGTATCGCCTAAAATCAATAATTTATCCGGCTGAATCTGTTCTAAAATTTCATCGGTTTTAGATAAGATTTGACCAATTTGGTCGCCGAAACTTTTTGACCTGATTCCAAAATGAATATCTGGAGTTCGGACTTCAAGCTCTTTTATAAATATATCGCTTAAACTTTCATCATAATTTTGTCCGGTATGAACCGTAGTATGCTCACAATGCCGGTCAAGAATTTTTAATGTAGGACTTAATCTGATTATTTCGGGGCGCGTTCCGAAAATTGTCATTACTTTCATTTTTAATTTATTATTTTCCCGCAATTACAAAATGCGCAATTTCAGAATCAGATTGTCCGAGCAAAACTTTTAATTCTTCGATTGAGATGTTTTTGTCTTTTGATGAATATTCACTCTCAAGCGCGGGTGAAAAATCTTTGCCGTCGCGCAGTTCGGGCAAAACCGGCAAAATCACGTAGTAATCGCCGCGTTCCGCCGTTCGGAAACATTCTTCTTCGCTCACCATTATCTCGTGAATCTTTTCTCCGGGTCGGATGCCGGTAAAGACAATCGGCAAATCTTTTTCGCCCATAATAGCTTTTGCTACATCTATCATTTTTGCAGCCGCTACTTTAGGAACATAAGTTTCGCCCCGAAACCCTTCGGTAATTGCTGCAAATACTGTATCTACTGCTCTGTCTAAACTTAGAAGAAATCTTGTCATCTCTTCTAAAGTAACGGTCAGAGGTTGATTTTTCCGTACTTGCTCAACAAAAAGAGGAACTATCGAGCCGCGCGAAGCTATTACATTACCATATCTGACGCACACAAAACTTGTATCCGGGCAATCTCGATTAGCTTCAATCAAAACTCTTTCCTGCAAAGCCTTTGTCATTCCCATCACATTTATTGGTTTACAGGCTTTGTCAGTTGATATACCGACTACCTTTTCTACTGGTAAATTATTTTCACGAATAGCTCTGGTAACATTTTGGGCTCCGACAATGTTTGTTAAAATGGCTTCAAAAGGAAAATACTCGCACGAGGGAACTTGTTTAAGCGCCGCCGCGTGAAAAACAACGTCGGCTTCGCGCATCGCTCCGAGCAACGCCGAATAATCTCTGACATCGCCGATGCGAAAATTTAATATGTCTTGTGAATCCTGATATATAACGTCGTCGGTTGCCGTCCGCTTATGCATAAATTCAAGCCGCATGTAATGTTGTTTGGCTTCATCGCGTGAAAATACCGTAATCCGCGCAGGTTTTCCAATCTCTCCGGTCAGCAAGCGATTAACCAGCGTTTGTCCCAGAGAACCTGTTCCGCCGGTTACTAAAATTCTTTTTCCTTCTAATGTTTTCATAAATTTTATAAATTTCGGGAACTTGCACGTTCGCCGAATATTCTTGTTCAACCGTTTTGCTCCGAGCGTTGCCTGTTTTTGGCGCAGCTCTCGGTTTCAAAAGACGAGTAGATACTCTCTATGTTTCTTTTTCTGATAATCAACTCCCATTGTTTGATACAAAACGCTGTTCGGATAAAGTGTCATAAATGCTCGGCGCAATGACGAACACTTCTATTTTACTGCTCATATTAAAGTTAATTATTTTTTATTTTCTCAAAACAAATTTAGCATAAAGATACTAAAATAGAAATTTTCGAACTTTGTTCTTTACGTTAGAGATTTCTCTATTGCTCCAGAGTATATAGATATTTTGCTGTATCGCGTTTTCAATGTCAAAATTTATTCGCCCATTAATCACCATCTCGGATTATGTTCCAATCAATTCGGTAATTTTCCGATGCCGTCTTCAATTTTCGTTTGCCGATTGTAACAAGCAATTTTCGCGCCATTATTTCACGCGGCGCGAACACCGCTGTTTTCTTGTTTAATGTAACAAACCTTTTCGCCGAATGCGGCGACAACTTTTTTTGTGTTGTCGGTTGAACCGTCATCAACCACAATAATTTCCGCAATCGGATAAGTTTGCGCCAAAGCACTTTCAATCGCGCCGCCGAGAAAACACCCGTGATTATAGACCGGAATTACAACTGAAACTGTTCGGTTCATAAGCGTTCTGTGTTATTTTACCGCCCAAATCTTCATGCTGTCTCCCATTTTTGTTATGTTAAGTGCCTCATTTAGAGAATTTTTAACTGTTTTGCGTAAAGGACTGCTCGTAAGTGCAGCATTGAGTTGATAGCCTTTTTCCACTCGCTCGCCTCCGGTTAATCTTTCCTTTTTACCCGGTATTAACCAGTTGCGCAGATTATGAAAAATCTCAAAAGGGTTAAAGCCTCTCACTTCAATAGTTATTTGATTGAAACCGGCTTTTTTGAGTAAATTTTCCATACCCTTTGTAGAAAATAAGCATAAATGTTCGGGTGGAGCGACGTTGGTCCACTCTGTTCCCAGTAAAAGCCTGGAAATTCCCGCTCCGTGCGGCGTTGTTGCCCAAAGCAGACCGCCGGGACGCAAAATTCGATGCATTTCCGTTGCTAAGGCTAACGGTTCCGGAACGTGTTCGATTACTTCACTACAAGTTACGACATCAAAGTTATCATTTGGGAAACTTGCCGAATGCAAATCTCCGTGAAAAATTTTGAAATTGTTTTTTTTAAGAAAATCAACTGAGTGCGGAGAAACTTCGACACCTTCAGCCTGCCAACCTGCCTGTGTTGCGACCGCAAGCAAATTGCCCGATCCGGCACCTACGTCTAAAAGGCGATTATTCCGGCGGTAAGGAGCAAAGACAGCTATAATATCAGCCATAACTTCATTGATAAATTCAGGCACGTAAGAATCTGTCAACTCATTATCTTCGGTGTAGTATTCATCATAAGCAAATAAATGAGTAACTTCTCCGATTGGAGTATATAAACTTTTACAGTTGGAACAAATGTAAATGTTGAGGTTGTTTTTCTGTCCACACAGCTTGCGAAACGAACTTTGACAAGCCGGACAAGTATTACTACTAGACATATTCTAAATCTTCCTAAATCACAATTTTTACGCTACTGATTCTGCTAAAAATTAAACTAAATCGGAAACATCTTCCAAAACTTTTACGGCTCCTTCCTCGGAAGGCTTCGTTCCCATTCTGTCATGAATAACCTTAAAATGGGACACCGGTTTTCGCGGCGAATCGACAGCATAATTAATTGCCTCTTCTACATTTTCAAAACTATTCTTGAGAATAAAAGGGTCTGACGAGTTGAAGAGATTATACAATCTAATTTTTAGACCATTAAATTTTCTCTCGATTACCGCTTGAGCGCGGTATTTATGCAAATTATATCCTAACGCAGATCGTAATTTTCCCAACAACACCTTTCTTATCTCTTCATTTTTATATGAAAATACATTGTCAACCAAAGATAAAAGGTATCTGTTCTGATTTATTTCGGGAAGTTTTGTAGTTTCCTGCGCCTGTTTGACATTGTAATATTCGTAAATTATACAGTTCGGCAAAACATAAAAGTGCTTAACCGGAGTATCAAAGCCTAAGTCCACATCCGTAGAAGATAAGTTGTCGAGAAAATCCTTTACGTCTTTATTGAAGTTGCCCTGTATTGCATTCCTGCCGTTACTTCTATGATTGCTGTAATGAATCAATAATGGTCGGTCATAATATAAAATGGATTCAACCATATCTAAACTTCTAAAAGCAAAATTATAATCCGGTGAAATGGAAGAAAAGACATTTCCGTATTTTTCAAGCATTTCCTTTATGTGTTCTCGCGGAGCGACGCTATTAAGCATTTTTGGCAAACCATGGTTATTAATAATTTCTGATTCGGCATATTGCTTCAAAGTAGTTAAGGATGATATTTCAAATAGTTTCCCGGTCCACAGAAATTGATATAAAATAATCGGAGAGTCAAGGTCGCTGTCATCTATTGAGTCAATACTGTATGAAACTAATTTATCAGGATGTTTAGTCAGAATGTTCTGTAAACTTTGCAGACTATTTTTTAGGAACAACATTCGGTCAGTTAAATATGATATATGACTGAACTCGGATATTTGAAGTGCTTGCTGCATTGCCCATCCCCAATGTTCAGCCATCGGTAACGGCTTTGGCGGACGGACATAACGCAAACGGTTGTCATTGAGTTTAGTGCAAAAAGCCGAAAGTTTTTCGACCTCTTGTTCCTCTGTGGAATTATCGGATACCAATATCTCAAAGTTACAATTTTCTTGGTTCAAAACCGAAGTTATTGCGTTAATTGCTAGTTCGGCGCGATTTCTGGTGGGGATTACAACTAGTAAGCTGGTGTATTTCATAAACTTCTAAATTCCTTTATCGTTTTCACTTCACGGGTGAAAGTGTCTGTACGTTTTCAACATACATATGTACAAAACTCTTTTTCTAAAAAAAGTGTTAGTTGCTCGAATAATTATTCAAAAACTCCTCGTCAATTATTTCAGAACATTCTAAAACATTATCAAAACCCGAAAGCACTCTAATCCGCCGATATTTCAGTCTCATCAATAATGAACCAATTTTAGAATTTTTTAACTTATTCATCAAAATTCTTTTCTTTACTAAATGGCTTGACATTGTAGCGCTAACTTCTTTTCGTGATTCTTCATCCATTTCTACAAGTAAATTTTCAAACTCTTCCAGTTGTTCAGAAACATCTATATTAATAGTTTTCAAGTAAATGATTTCTTGATAACACGAGATAAGATAAGTTTTCCAATCAAAAGATATTTCTTCAAAGTTTCCCCCAAGTCGCATTTAGCGCGAAGAATAGCATTAGTTTGATAATTAGTCCCCGAAATAAACTTCTTTAAAGGAACATAATTTAGTATCATTTCTTCAGGATAACTTTCATAAATGGATTTATCGCCGGATGTTTCGCTTCCTTGCCATACAGTATGTAAATATAATGGTTCATTGATATATTGATATTTTTCGATGGCATTTAAGAACAAAACCGAAGAATAAATATCACTACTGACAATCGGAAAAATTTTCGAAACCTGCGTCTTTACCTTTTTTATTATTGATGAATGATAAACCGAATTTACTAATTGAGGAAACCCAATCGAATTAATCTCAGGAATTGGGGTAAGCAATCTAAATTTTGCAAAAAGAAATTCTAATGCTTCTTTTCTGTTAAAAGTGTAAATTTTTCTGTCAAAAGGATAGATGACTACAGATTTATTAATATTTCTACCAAATTGGGAATCTTCAATTTCGTAATATTTGGCAATTCTACAAGTTACTATCTCTGCATTTTCTTTATTTATTTGACGATACATTGTTTCTAAATAAACCTTAGAGTAAGCATCGTCGTCAGACAAAAAAGTGACAAATTCACCTCTTGCATGACTTAAAGCAAATTCAAAACTATCGCCCATTGAAAGCGCGGTCTTTGAGCGAAAATATCTTATCCGTTTATCGGTCAAGTTTTGCGCTATTTGCGCTGTGTCATCAATTGAAAAATTGTCGCTGATAATAATTTCAAAATCATCAAAGGTTTGGTTTAGAACGCTTTGAATGGCGCGCAACAGTAATTTTGCCCGATTGCGTGTCGGTAGGACAATTGAAAAAAACGGTTTACTCATATTGACTAATATAAAGATTCAGAGTACGGGTAATTTCCCGGTTCAAATCACGGCTGAAAGTTCCTACACGGTCTTGGATAAACATAACACAACGCTCCTGATTTTAAAAAACAGGTTAAATTGCTCTAATATTTACAAAATTTCTCATCCATTATTTCAGAACATTCTAAAACACTGCTAAAGCCCGAAAATATTTTTAAAGCGGATTTATGCCGAAACAATAAATAATAAATTCTCAAACTTCGTAACTAAAACGAGTTAAAGTTTTTCTAATATAATACGAAAGGCTTTCTCTCATTTTAGGTAATGTTAAAGCCGATATAATTACGGATAATAAAAATAAAACACCTACTGTACCAACAATATGAAAAGTAGTTGCATTGGTTAGAGTAATTATACTTCGACAGAATAATAAAACCACTGCCGTAATTAAAATCGGTTTAATTGTATCTTCCAAATACCAGCGTTTCAATTCGTCTTTCAAAATCAACCGGTGCATTATGTGCAAGCCGATTATTGTATAGGAAAAGTTTAGAATCGCCCAAGATAAAGCACCGCCGACTGCTCCGTAATGAAGCGTCGTATAAATCATAAACGGAATAAGAAAAACGATGGCAATCACATTTTGCCAAAAGCCGATTTTAGTGATTCCAAAAGCGAGCTGCGCGTAATAAGGAAGGTGCATTAAGCCGTTTAATCCTGTTCCGATGGCAACTAAAGTCAGTAAAATATAAGCCTTTTCGGCTATTTCCGGGCTTCTTGTCCAAACCAGCAAAATCTCGTAAGAAAAGAATGCTAAGATGCTGACGACCGGAATCAGAAAAAATGACATTACCTGACAGGCACGATGATAAAACTCGCGTAATTCGTCAATTTTATTTTGCGCGACAAGCTGCGAGAATTGCGGAAAATACGTTGTCTGAATCGAGCCGACAATCATTCCGATTCCTGTATTGACAAGAGTTAACGCTAAAGAGTAATAACCAAAATCTTCCAGTGTCAGCATTTTGCTCAAGATTAACTTATCGGTCTGAGTCAAAACTAAAACGACTAAGCTCGTTCCCGCCATTCCTGCTGCGTATCGCCAAACTTCTTCCAACAAAGTCGACTTAAAATGCGGTTTTCCTGCCGTCTTTGGAAGTTTTCGCCAAAAAAATACGACAAGCAAAAAGCAATTCAGGACGGTTGTAATGAGCTGCCAAACCAAAAAAGCCTTTATCGTCGGTGAAACGTAAACCAAAACAAAAAATGCGCCGAACGAACGGAGAATAGACACAAAGACGTTAATAATATTTAATAATTTTTGTTTTTGAAGCCCATATAATCCACCTGTGTAAAATCCGATTGACCACTGAAAAGCGAATGTGATGCTCATCAGCATCAATGCTTCTCGGATTATTTCTCTTGATATATTTTCTGATTTAAGCCAGTAATTTGCCGCCGCGGGCGAAGCAATTAAAGCAATTACGCAAACCAGAACAGCAACAGCCCAACACAAAATCTCCAATGTCCGCGACAAATCTCTTAATTCCTGCGCTTTTTCGGGAAATGCCGAAAGTCTGGCAACCTCACGGTTGAGAGTCGGCGAAATTCCGCCGTCTAAAAGAAAAAGAAATGCCTGAATACTTGCAAAAAAGCTAATGATGCCATACATCTCCACACTTAAATAGCGTAGATAAATCGGCACAAAGACAATGCTCAGAATTGCCGTAATAAATCTTCCGGCAAAGTTTGCAATGATATTAGTCTTGGTCTGATTCACTTGCGTCTTAACCAGGCACTTGTCCAATGAGTTATGTTCCTGGAAAGCGCACTCTCATTGAAATCCCAGGCAGGTTGTTCGATGACAAATTCAGGGTGAGTTTTAGCAAAATCTTCGGCGGCATTAGCCGGATTGTCTGTCAGCCACTCTTTTTCGCCGCGCGGAACATCGTGTAAAACTCTCATACTTCCATCGGTGGCGACAATGTAAGAATTACGGCTGACTAAATCGTGATACGCCTCCAATTCCTCTAAAACGTGGTCGTAGGAATGATTTGAATCTAAAATAACCAAAACGGTTTCATTCGGTTTTACTAACGACTTCACTTGTGCAACAATTTCCGGCGCGGTTGAACTTCCTTCAATCAATGTTATATACGGAAATAAAAAATGTTCTTTAATCGCTTTGCGGTTATGCGGACGAATCTCAATATCAATTCCGATAACGCGACCTTCGATGTCCATTGCCTTGAGCAAACTTGCATTAAAGATAAGCGAACCGCCGTGCGCGACACCGGTTTCGATAATAACATCGGGTTTTATCCGAAATATAACTTCCTGTGCGCGAATCATATCTTCCGGCAATTGAATAACCGGTCTGCCGAGCCAGCTAAATGTATAAACATACTTTTCGTTCCACCCGACTTTGAGCCAAATATCGGAAATTAGTTCAAAACCTTCGGTTGAATACAGAGCCGTCATTTCTCCGCTTTCCTCGTCAATAATATTTTGTTTATCGGTATCAATCGTAATTTTCATATTTTTCTTTCCAGTAATTAACGGTTTTTATTAATCCTTTTTTCAAGTTATATTCTTTTCGCCAACCGACTTCTTCGCGCAATCTGGTTATGTCCGCCACAATCTCCGACGGTTCGCTTTGCGACGACGGTAACGCGCCGATTCTCAAAAGCTCCGGTTTGCCGATAATTTCCGCGATTTCTTCGACAATTTTCTTTAATCTAATTCCTTTGCCAGAAGCGATATTTACCGCTCCGCGAACATCGCTTTCAAGCAAGGCGACAAACGCTTCCGCAATTTCTTTGACATACAGAAAATCCCGAATTTGGTTGCCGTGCGAAGTCTTTGCCGGTTTATTTTCAAGCAGAGCGCGAATAACCGACGGAAGCAAACGATTCGGCGACTCGTTTGCGCCAAACGGAAAAAAGATTTTACCCGAAGCAAAGCTAAAATCATAAGCCTGTGCAAATGTTTCCAAAGTTGAACTCAGCGCGTTTTTAGACGCTCCATAAAGCGTTTGCGAACGAAATGGCGTTTTGTATTCGACAAATGGATTTTCCACCGTCCAATCGTATTCGGCGCACGTTCCTGCAATAACCATCCGCTTTCCGCCATTTTCCACAAACGTTTTGGCTAAATGCAAACTAGCTTGCAGCCAATCCAAATTTTCAACTGCGTTCCAAAATTTACCGTGTTCGACATACCACGCAAAATGCAGCAGATGCGTCGGACGAATGTTTTCTATCAATTTTTCCGTTTCATTGTGATTAAGTAAACTAGTTTGATGCCAAAAGAGGTTTTCGGTTGTTTTAAGATTGAACGGTTTTGAGGTTACGCCGTGAACAGTATAATTTTTGTCAAGCAAAGGACGAATAGCAAATTGCCCGATGTAGCCGCTCGCTCCGGTTAAAAGAACTCGTTTCATTTGATTTAATAAATCTCTAAACTTGGAATCGCCACCACAAATTTACCGTTCCACTGTCGTATGTAATTCAGCTGCTCGACAACTTCTTCTTTGATGTTCCAAGGCAAAATTATCACAAAATCAGGTTTTTCGCGCTTGATAAAACTTTCGTCCACAATCGGAATATGACTGGCGGGCAAAAACAAGCCTTGCTTGTGCGGCGAAGCGTCCGCGACAAATTCAATCAAATCTTTTTTGACGCCGCAATAATTGAGTAAAGTATTGCCTTTTGCCGCCGCGCCGTAAGCCGCAACCTTTTTCCCCGCACGTTTTTGCTCCACCAGAAAGTCTAATAAATCGTATTTGATTTTATCAGCTTTTTGCTGAAACCCAAGATAATAACTTAAATCAAGCATTCCACGCTCGGCTTCCTTACGCCAAAGATTTTCAACCTTTAGCGAAACCGATTTGCTTTTGTCCTCCGCATGTTTGGCGAAAATCCGCAAAGAGCCTCCGTGCGTTGAGATTTCTTCCACATCAAAAATTTCCAGACCTTGCGTTATGAAAATTTGCTTTACGGTATAAAATGAAAGATATGAGAAATGTTCGTGGTAAATTGTGTCGAACTGATTGTTTTCGACAAGCTGGAGCAGATGCGGAAACTCCATTGTAACAACGCCCTCCGGTTTCAGAGCGATTTTCAAACCGGCAACGAAGTCGTTGATGTTTGGAACGTGCGCCAGGACGTTATTGCCCAAAAGCAAATTGGCTTGGAGATTTTTCTCGACGAGTTTTTCGGCAAGTTCCGCCCCGAAAAACTCTGTCCAAGTTTCAACGCCCTTATCGCGTGCCGCCTGCGCCGTGCTTAAAGTCGGCTCGATTCCCAAGACCGGCACGTTTCTTTGTTGAAAAAATTGCAGCAGATAACCGTCGTTGGAGGCGATTTCAATCACTTGTGAAGTTTCGTCAAAGCCAAAACGCCGGCACATCATCTCGACATATTTTTTAGAATGCTCCAACCAAGTTCTCGAGAACGAAGAAAAGTAAGCGTAAGTCTCGTCGAAAATCTCGTCCGCTTTTTTGAATTCATCAATTTGCACCAAAAAACATTTCTCGCAGACAAAAACGCCCAGCGGATAAAAAACTTCGGGTTCGTCCAGTTGTTCGGCGCGAAGATACGAATTTGACGGCGGGCTATTTACTAAGTCAATAAATTCACGGCTCAGAGGATTTTGACAAAATCTGCACTTCATTGTGTTTCGTAAGAGCAAGTTAAAAATTCTACACTTTTTAGTTAAAATACTGAATCGAAGGAATCAAAAAATTGAAGTTCGCCGTCACGCGCCGAGATAATCGGATTTTCAACTTTCCAGTCAATTCCCAAAGTTCCATCGTTCCAACGAATTCCGCTTGCTAAATTGGCTTGATACGGCACGTCAATTTTGTATTCAACCATCGTGTTTTCCGTCAATGTGCGAAAGCCGTGCGCGAAACCTTTCGGAATATAAACCGCCGTGTCGTTTTCGGCTGAAAGTTCGAGCGCGTCCCATTTGCCATAGGTTTCCGAGCCTTTTCGCAAATCAACAAAAACATCCATAATCGCGCCTTGCACAACGCGGACAATTTTTGTTTCCGCAAATGGCGGAAGTTGGAAATGAAGTCCGCGCACCGTATCTTTTGCCTGATTAAAAGATAAACTTTCCTGTTCCCAAACAATTTGCAAACCACGTCGCGCGAAAATTTCACGGTCATAAAATCGCATAAAATAGCCGCGCGAATCGCCGATGCGTTTCAGATTTATTTTATATGTGTCTTTGAGTTTAAGCGGTTCGATATACATTCTGATTTTTATTTTGATAAAAACCAATTTGATTATTCGTCAGTTCAATTAAATCCTTTTTATCCTTAAATCCGCGATACCACTCGGCGGTCAAATTTACGGCTTCATCCAAACTCAATTTTGGCAGCCATTTCAATTCATCCTTAGCCTTCGCGCTGTCTATTTTTAGCAAACGCGCTTCGTGCGGCTGCTTTCCGTCGGCAATTTCCCAATTGACGGGTTCATTCCAGATGCGCTTGATTTTCTCCAAAATCCAACCGACCGATTTTGAGTCTTCTTCCGCAGGTCCAAAATTCCACGCTTCCGCAAAATTCTTTTCACCTGCGTAAAGTTTCTCCGCGAGTTTCATATAACCCGCAAGCGGTTCGAGCGTGTGCTGCCAAGGGCGAATCGAATGCGGATTGCGAATCTCCATTTTTCCGCCGAAAATGAGCGAGCGGAAAACGTCAGGTAAAAGTCTGTCTTCCGACCAATCGCCGCCGCCGATGACATTGCCGGCGCGAGCCGTTGCAATCAAAGTTTTGCCTTCGCCAAAAAATGAGTTTCGATAAGCCGAAACCGCCAGTTCCGCGCACGCCTTACTGTTAGAATACGGGTCAAAACCGCCAAGCCTCTCGTTTTCACGATACGCCCAATGCCATTCTTTGTTCTCATAGACCTTGTCGGTAGTAATTATAACAACGGATTTAACGGAATCTGTTTTGCGAACGGCTTCTAAGATATTGATTGTGCCAATGACATTAACTGTATAAGTTTCAACCGGCTCTCGATAAGATTTTCTGACTAGACTTTGGGCGGCGAGATGAAAGACGATTTCGGGCTGAAAATCCCACAAAACTTTTTCAAAATGCGGCAAATCACGAACGTCGCCGATTATAGAATTTATTTGATTTTCCAGCGCAAGATTTTCAAACAAATTCGGTTGTGTTTCGGGCGCAAGCGCGTAACCGCAAACATCCGCGCCGAGCGTTTTCAGCCAAAAGGCGAGCCAGCTTCCCTTAAATCCCGTGTGTCCGGTGATTAAGACTTTTTTCCCGTTCCAAAATTCCTGCATTTACCAAACTTTCCACGGTGGATTTCCACTCTCCCAAGCAGCTTCTAATTGGCGTTTATCCCGCAATGTGTCCATACATTGCCAAAAGCCGTAATGTTTATAGGCGATAAGCTGTCCTTCATTAGCCAACCGTTCTAATCCCTCAAGTTCTAAAATACTTTCATCACCTGACAAATAATCTAAAACCTTCGGCTCCAAAATCATAAAACCGCCATTAATCCAACCTTCGTGCGTTTGTGGTTTTTCACTAAAATTAGTTGTCGAATCTTCGTTTATCAATAGTTCACCGTACCTAGCAGGCGGGTGAACTGCCATGACGGTCGCCATTTTTCCGTGCAAGTGGTGAAATTTGACCAATTCCTGAAGATTTACGTTTGCTACACCGTCACCATAAGTAACCATAAAGGTTCCATCCTTTAAAAACGGTTCGAGACGTTTGATGCGCCCGCCTGTCATTGACCGCTGTCCTGTATCAATTAAATTTACCGTCCAATCATCAAGCTGTTCGTTCTCGGAAATTTCCACTTTACCGTTTGATAAATTAACGCTCATATTTCCGCTCAATGTGTAATAATCGAGAAAATAGCGTTTGATTATCTCGCTTTTGTAGCCGAGAGCGATGAAAAATTCGTTAAACCCTTGCGCGGCATAAATTTTCATTATGTGCCACAAAATCGGATGACCACCGATTTCGACCATTGGTTTCGGACGCACTTCGGTTTCTTCGGCGAGTCTAGTCCCTAATCCACCAGCTAAAATAACAACTTTCATACTTTATAAGATTTTTGTAATTAGGATTACTTCAAAAAGTATATTTTTGGCTCAATAAAAATGTCAACCAGCGCGGTTTTAACAAACTGTCACTAAAGGCTTATGAAAGAATCAAATAAACGGTTTGTTCAGGCGATAATTTTGCTCGCTTTTTTTCAACTCCTCATTATTTAAACTTGCCGAATAAAAGAAACCTTCATCTTTTATTTTTATGAGGTAAAAAATCTCAACGAAAAGCCTAATCTTTTTCAAAAAAACTTTTAACTTTGCCGGTAATCATATCCAAAATCTCTTCGTTCATTTCCGTATGAATCGGTAACGATAACACAGAATCGCACAATCGTTCAGTAATTGGCAAAATAAAATCAGCCGAAACATATTCTTTAAAGGCGTTTTGCCTGTAAAGCGGCACGGGATAATAAATCATTGAAGGCACGCCGTTTTCTTCCAAATGCTTTTGCAAAGTGCCGCGTTTTCCGTTTTTTACTTGCAGCGTGTATTGATGGAAAACGTGCGTCGAATTTGGCTGTTGAAGGGGCGTTTGTAATTCTTCGATATTTTGAAAAGCATCGTCGTAATATTCGGCAACCTTCTGTCGCGCCGCGCAGTATTTGTCCAAGTATTTTAATTTTATGTTTAAAATCGCTGCTTGCAGTGAATCGAGCCGTGAATTAACGCCAATAACCGAATGATAATATCTTTCTGACTGTCCGTGATTGGCAATCATCCGCATTTTTTGCGCCAGATTGTTGTCATCGGTAAAAATCGCGCCGCCGTCGCCGTAACAGCCCAGGTTTTTTGACGGGAAAAACGATGTCGTGCCGATATGCCCGATTGTTCCCGCTTTTTTGGTTGTGCCGTCGCTGAATTTATAATTAGAACCGATTGCCTGCGCGTTGTCTTCGATGACGAACAGATTGTGTTTTGCGGCAAGTTGCATAATCGCTTCCATATCGCAGGCTTGTCCGAAAAGATGCACCGGCACGATTGCCTTTGTTTTCGGCGTAACGGCTTTTTCAATAATTTCTGCCGTTACATTAAAAGTATTTTCGTCAACTTCGACCATCACCGGCTTAAGTCTTAGCAAAGCAATAACTTCCGCCGTGGCGATAAATGTAAAAGACGGCACGATAACTTCGTCGCCTTCTGTTAAATCCAAAGCCATCAGCGCAATCTGCAGAGCGTCCGTTCCGTTGGCGCACGGAACGACGTGCTTGACGCGCAGGTAATTTTCCAGATTTTCCTGAAATAATTTGACCTGCGGTCCGTTAATGTAAGCGGTTGATTCAAGACAGTTTATCACCGCTTCATCTATTTCGTGTTTTATTTTTTCGTATTGACTTTTGAGG
>MWZA01000033.1 GCA_002050455.1 Acidobacteria bacterium 5-1
TCTTTCGGCTTGCCCGTTTGGGCGAACTCCTTGTTGAACTGCATCTTTTAGAAAAAGACATCGAGAGCGAAGTTACCTTTCCCGAAAAAGGCTCAAACGCGGTCGAGTTTGTAAAGTTTGAAGGCGGAAACCCGCGCGTCAGCGAGGGCGCGGAAACGTCGAGTAACACCCTTGCTGACGCGCGGGTTTCCGCCGGTTTCGGAAAAGTTTTTATAAACAAAACGCAGTATTTCGATAATGTTCCCGAAACCGTTTGGAATTTCCACATCGGCGGTTATCAGGTTTTGCAAAAATGGCTCAAAGACCGCAAAGGCAGAACGCTTCTCTTTGATGATTTGGAACATTACGCAAAAGTCGTTTCGGCGTTGTCGCAAACTATCGAATTGATGCAGAAAATTGACGAAACGATTGAAGAAAACGGCGGTTTTCCAATTGAATAAAAGTCAATTAAGGTTTGAATTGGCTTTGCACAAGATTTACATTTGTGCAATTATCTATTTTTAGAACGTAGAAAATATTTGTCGAGTAAAAACCGACAAATATCTAAGATTGTAAGTGTATAACAGTGTTTTTTAAAGCTGTTTTGTGCATCTGTAGAATAAAGGTTTGTCATCCTAAGAGAATGACTGGGCGTATATTTAATGTATGGCTGAAAATAACGAGATTGAACCGCAAGGAAACAAAAGCAAGACTGTTAATTTTAATTTAAATTTTCGTATTCCTACGCGAATGCCTTCTGTTTATGCTCACCATCTTTTTATCCAAGATAGTGAGACGGAGGTTTTGCTTTCTTTTTTTGAAGTTATTCCGCCGATTATTATGCAAGACGCTGGGGCTATGGAAGAACGTATAAAGATGTTGCAGGAAGCAGGAATTAACGCTGAATGTGTCGCGCGAATTACAGTATCAAAACATAGATTTATCGAATTTGCTAAAGCGATTGAAACGATAAAAGAAAATCTTGAAGCACAAGTTAAAGAAGGTGTAAAAAGTGCCAACAATAAAAAAAACAATCGAAAAAGTTGAGGGGTTTGCTAATTTATCTAAAGGGTGGCGATTTGGCAAAGGAGATGCGATTGACCAAGAAAAGAGATTTTTCGCGGTTCGGTTGCTTGAATATGCTAGTCAATACGAAATTACACGGGCTAATGTGTTTGCGTTGGCTGACGGCGGTTTGCTGATTTCTTTCTACATTGGCAAGCACACGCTTGATTTAACCTTAGAAGCCGACGGGACCTTGACGACTGCCGAAGATTTTGAAGATGAGCAAGTAAGTTTTCTTGATAAACTCTGTTTGACTGACGCTTACGATAAAATATGGGAGTTCAATCAGAATACATTAGAGTCATCCATCCAGACGACTACGAACCAGAACTCGGAAGATTTAAGAGTCCTGCTTTTTCCCCGTCATCAAGCAACAACGGCATTTCCGTCTTTCAGACCAGTTGTGCAATTGAAACCAGTGGAACAATCTGTCAGCACATTTCAAATTACTATTCACAACTTACAGGAATGCCGCCAATCTTCTGGCATGTCCCGATAAAAGATGTTCCTGAGCATTGTGAAATCCGCCAGACTCATAGCGATAACGGCGATATATGCCATCACGAAATTTTTGGGTGGAGTAGAAAGGCTTGTCGGAGTTACTTTACAAAGAACGTAAAGTTGGAAGATTTTATAATTTGCGCTGAGGAAGGCGAAAGACCTTTAAGCGAATCAGATTTAGAATAAACAAGAGATTAACTAATGTATCTCTTTTATTTTTTCCTCAATATCTTAATTCAAGGCGCATTCGTCTAGTGGTTAGGACGCAAGGTTCTCAACCTTGAAACAGGGGTTCAATTCCCCTATGCGCTACCATCGCTTTTGGCAAATTTTGCATCTCACCTGATAATTTTTACGATTGTTGGAAATTTGATGAAATACTCAAGAAAAATTTTAAGGCGGTCTTTCTTTTTGACTGTGCTGCTATGGAATATTGCCTGTGCCGGTTCTCCGTTGACGGCGGCGAGCGATGCGGATTTTCCGGTTGTTCCGGTTTCAAAAGACGTGCCGAAATTTCGCGTTGAAACGGCTGCCGCCAATTTGGAAATCGTCTGGTCAATTGTTTTTACGACGGACGGGCGAATGTTTTTTACCGAACGACCCGGACGAGTGCGCGTTATCGAAAACGGCAAATTGCGAGCCGCGCCATTTTTTGTTGTTCCCGACGTTGAGCCGTCCGGTGAAAGCGGTTTAATGGGAATGACTCTGCACCCGCAGTTTGCAAAAAATCACTTTGTCTATCTCGCTTATGCTTATCAAGATTCCGCTAAACAGCAGCGTGTTCGCGTGGCACGTTACCGCGAAACGGGCAAAACTTTAACCGATGCCAAAACGATTATCGAAAACATTCCCGCCGCGCGTTATCATTCCGGCACACGCCTGCGATTCGGTCCCGACGGCAAACTTTACATTACGACGGGCGACGCAACCGAACAAAGTCAAGGGCAGAAACTCGATACGCTCGCCGGAAAAACTTTGCGTTTGAACGATGACGGAAGCATTCCGACAGATAATCCCTTTATAAATCAAAAAGACGCGCGACCGGAAATCTGGACTTACGGGCATCGTAACGCGCAAGGAATGGACTTTCAGCCGGAAACAAATTTGATGTTTCAGACCGAACACGGACCTTCCGTTATTGACGGCGTATCGCTTTTCAAACGCACGGGCGGCGATGAAGTCAACGTCGTGGAAAAGGGGAAAAATTACGGTTGGGCGAAAATCAGCCATAAAACGAAACGCGAAGGAATGGAAACGCCGATTATCGAATATTCTCCGGCGGTTGCTCCGGCAAGCGGAATGTTTTATCGTGGCAATTTATTTCCCGGATTCAAAAATAATTTCCTTTTCGGCGCGTTAAAGGGCGAAGCGATTATCCGCCTTGTGCTGGACGGAAGACGCATTGTCTCTCAAGACAAATTGCTGGAAAAGCAATACGGACGCATCCGCGAAATCGCGGAAGCACCCGACGGCACGATTTATTTTTCGACTTCCAACCGCGACGGACGCGGTTCGCCGACCAAAGAAGACGACCGAATTTTGCGAATCGTGCCGCTTAAAGATAATCAAACAAAAATTGAGATAAAATAAAAGGAGATAAGAATGATAACTGTCGCTAATCGCATTTATGTCAGAGCGGAATACTCTGAAGCTTTTGAGAAAGTATTTAGGGAGCGTGCGAAACTGGTTGACGAAATGCCCGGATTTATTTCTAATCAGGTTTTACGACCTGTTAATGACGGCGATCCGTATATTGTGTTCACTATCTGGAATAGTCGCCAGGACTTTCTTGATTGGGTGCGTTCGGACGCTTTTGTCAAAGGTCATGCCCAATCCGGCACTTTACCAAAAGAGGCGTATTTCAACGCGAACGTATTGGAGATGCACGAAGTAGTGCAAGATTCTAGCCGTCCAGATTTAGAGCCAGAACTTCGGGGCGGTCCATTTAAGATGCATTAATTGAATCTAGTCGGGCGTACCAATAATAAAAAGAGCAGCGGATTCGATGCTCTTTTATTTGAGAAAATTTCCTAAACATTATTGTGCCGCTAAATGCGTTAGATTTACCATTGCCAAAGCTAGTTCAATACGAGTTAAAGCTCGGTTGGGATTAAATTTATTCCCGTCAATTGTTATCAAACCTTTTTGCAAAGCAACTGCGACATAACCGCGCCATTGCGCAGGAATTGAACTTGCATCAGTAACACTTAAAGGTAAATTTGAAACTGTCGTTAAACTTTCCAGATTTGCGGCTTTGACCAGTGCGATTGCCGTAATGAGTTTGGTTGCCGAATCATTTGGATAAAACGCACTGCCAACAGATGCGTCGGAGAAAAGTTTACCTGATGGATTTGATTGAACACTTTCAACCACACTGCGTGTGGTTATATCTTTAACATCCGTATAAAGCGGGCTTCCTGCGACATACTGCGGAACGCCGCCGCCGCGCACCAAAGTTTCGGCTAATTCGGTTCTGGAAACGGTAGATTCAGGTCGAAACTTCCTGCCTTCGGGAAGCATCACAAATGAGCGCAAACTTTCCTTAACAATTGCTTGCATTTGTGGCGAAAGCGTTTGCAAATCAGATAATTGAGGATATTCGACGCGGGTTGTTTCAACTGCGCCGAAAATTGTTTGGGTTGTCCCGATGTTTCCCGTGTGTTGTATAATAGCTTGGAACGATTGACTGTCAGGATTATTCAGAATAACTTTTTCGCGTCTGCCGGTCAGTCCGGGAAGATTCAGATAATTCGATTCGCCCTTCAAAGTTCCGCCAGCGTCATACAATTTCAAACCAAAATCATTCGCGCTGAAACCCCACGCAATATGAAATCCTGCTTGAATTGTATCGCTCGGAAGCGCAAAATTTTTGATAAGCGAAGAGTTCGTTAAAACCGACTGACTAAAAGTTTGTGTGGTTCCGGTGATAAATCTAACTTGATTTTTACTTAAAATCGACCGAAAGATGCCCATTTTTCTTTGCGGAAATGCAGCTTCTAAAACAGCCGCGTGAGTATTAAGCATTCCCGCGCCAACTTCGTGATAATAATATGCGGGCATTGGTGTTGCCGTTCTTTGCAAAATATCTTTTACTTCCGCCGGAGTTAGATTAGGATTGGTTTGAAGCATCAAAGCAATTGCGCCGGCAACTTGCGGAGCGGAAAATGAAGTGCCGCTGGCAGTTGTGTAAAATGGAATCTCATTCGGTGTTAGTCTTTGTGTGTCCGCGCTTGTTACTACTCCAAAAACACTCGTTTCGGAAACCGGAGCGCGGAGACTTGCAACATTTACGCCCGGTGCGACCAATGAAGGATGTTGATATTGACTGCCGAAAATGCCGCGCGAAGAAAAGCTCGCCAATTTGCTTTTATCATCCGTTGCGCCGACGCTGACAACCCACGGCGCGACGGCATACGGATTTAATGTGCCGTTGCCCGCACCGGAATTACCCGCCGAAAAGACAACGTTTATGCCGTTTTGGACAAGCATTTTGGTTGCGATGTTCACCGGATCGTTGTCGTCATAGACGGTGTTTGAGGAAAAACTGCAATTTACGACGCGGACATTATAATTTGCGCCCTTTTCAAGCAAGTAATCAAATCCGTCAAGGATTTGCGATAAATTCAAATCGCCCGCGCTTAAACCCAAAACATTTGCGCCCGGTGCCACGCCGCTGTATTTTCCGCTCGATAAAATGCCGCTCGCCGCTATCACTCCTGAAACAAATGTTCCGTGTCCGCTAATAACGTCGGTATTGATAACATTTTCAATCGGAGTCGGATAAACAAATCCGAGCGGCGCACTCATTGAATCAACAAGTCGAACATTTTGGACAACACGCCCGTTCAGGTCGTTGTGCTGCGAACTGATACCGGTATCTAAAACGGCAACTGTTATATTGCGTCCTGAAACGGGTGTTCCGCCGTTTTTTGTTTGCAAATCTTGGTCAATCCCGACTCGTTGGATACCGGTTGGCTTAAAAAACGGGTCTGAATTCAAAGTTAATGTCCGGTTGCCGTAAAGAGAACGCACTTGCGAAAGACGAGAAACAGCTATCAGCTGCTGGCGCGTGGCAGAAACCGCAATCATCGGCAAAATGCGAAAGCGCGTTCCGCCCGTTATTCCGATTTGCCTTAACTCAACTAAATCTGTTTCGGTCGGTGAATAGTGAAAAACGATAACGGCGTTGATATTGCTGTCGTCGGTCGCATTTCCCAAAGTGATTGCTAATTCTGGGTCAACGCTTTGCAAACCATTTGCCGGATTGTTCTGGCTTTCTATGCTATCCGCACCCGTTAAGGTAATACCATCCGCACCTGTCAAAGTGATTCCGTCCGCGCCCGTCAATGTAATGCCGTCCGCACCCGTTAAGGTAATTCCGGTCGGTTGAGTTAATGTAAATAACACACCGTTTGTTTTAACTCCGATGATTGAATCTGCGCCGGTCAATGTGATTCCATCTGCTCCTGTCAGGGTAATACCGTCTGCGCCGGTTAATGTGATGCCGTTAGTTCCCGTTTGAGCATAACCATCCGCGCCGGTTAAAGTAATGCCGTCCGCACCCGTTAATGTAATACCGTTCGGTCGTCTGACCAAAAATGAATCTGCCTGATATGTTGTGCCGTCTGCGCCCGTTAAAGTAATACCGTCTGCACCCGTTAAAGTGATTCCATCTGCGCCCGTCAAAGTAATACCGTCCGCGCCCGTCAAAGTAATACCGTTAGTTCCGGTGTAAGTTGAGCCGTCTGCCCCGGTCAGCGTGATACCATCCGCGCCGGTTAAAGTGATACCGTCCGCGCCCGTCAATGTAATGCCATTTGAAATATAATTGAGATAACCATCTGCACCCGTCAATGTAATACCG
>MWZA01000098.1 GCA_002050455.1 Acidobacteria bacterium 5-1
GTCAAGCACCGGAAAGTAATGAAAGGTCGCAGAAGAGGCACTGCCAATCGTGGTGACAAATTGAACTTTGGTGATTTTGGACTCAAAACTTTAGAAGCGGCTTGGATTACCGATCGCCAAATCGAAGCGGCTCGGATTGCTATGACGCGCCACATCAAACGCGGCGGAAAAGTCTGGATTCGGATGTTTCCCGATAAGCCGATTACTAAAAAACCGGCGGAAACTCGGATGGGAAAAGGAAAAGGTGCGCCAGACCATTGGGTTGCAGTTGTCAAACCCGGTCGAGTTTTGTATGAAATCCAAGGCGTTACGGAAGAATTGGCGCGTGAAGCGATGCAGCTGGCAGCACAAAAACTGCCCGTCAAGACAAAATTTGTAACCCGCGCCGATTTGGAAGGAGGATTTGTTTAATGAAACGGAAAGAAGTAATGGAACAACTGCGCGAAATGGATTTAAATGAATTGCGCGAACAATCCGACAGTTTGAAGGAATCGCTCTTTCGCTTAAAATTTAAGAAGTCTCTGGGCGTGGGCGAATCGGTCAATGACATTCGACGCGAAAGAAAAACATTAGCGCGGGTTCATACGTTGATAACACAAAAAGAAGCGCAGGAAAAGGCAGAAGTCAAATAGGTTGAAATAAGAGAAATGCCAAGAAAGAAGAAAGAAGAAACGGAAGAAACAACTGACGCGGCGAGCGAAACCGAAGCAACGGAAGAAGCCGTTGCTGAATCGAAAGCAGACGCAAACGAAGAAGTTGCTGAGGAATTAGAAGCTAAAAGCGCGGAAGCCGAATCTACCGAAGAAAAGCCGAAGAGAGCAAAAAGGACTAAAACCGACAAAGCCGAACCGACAATTATTGACAGCATGATTGATACAGTTGCGTCGGCGTTTGAAACGGTCGCCGAAACTGTTGCCGATGGCGTTTCGACGGTTGTTAATGTGGTTACGGGTTCAACCGATACGGACAAAAATGAACTTCACAGCAAGCGGGCTGAAAAAATCGGGATGGTTTCCTCGGACAAGATGACGAAAACCGTTGTCGTTCGCGTTGACCGCGTGGTTAAACATCGGATGTATCGGAAGTATGTCAAACGCAAAAAGAAATTTATGGCGCATGACGAAATGGGTTCGGCAATTGGCGACAAAGTGCGGATTGTCGAAACCAGACCGCTTTCAGCACGAAAGCGTTGGCGCGTAGTTGAAATTATTCAAAAAGCAGAGAAATAGTGGTCAGTGGTCGGTGGTCAGTAGTCAGTTTGTTTTTACTGACTACTGACCACGCGAACGGAGTGAGCAAATTATGATTCAGATGCAGACCTCTTTAATGGTCGCAGACAATTCAGGTGCGAAAAGAGTGGTGATGATTATGCCGATTGGCGGTTCAACCGGCAAAATCGCCCGACTCGGCGACAAAATTAAAGTTACCGTTAAAGAAGCTGCGCCCGACGGAACGGCTAAAAAAGGTAATGTTTATAATGCCGTTATCGTCAGAACGCGCAAGGAAGTGCGCCGCAAAGACGGAACATATATTCGCTTTGACGAAAACGCCGCCGTGCTTATCAAAGATGATAATACTCCGATTGGAACTCGCGTATTCGGTCCCGTCGCACGTGAACTGCGCGAAAAGAATTTTATGAAAATTGTTTCACTCGCGCCGGAGGTAATTTAAGATAATGAAAACGCAGAAGAAAGGAACAGTCAGAAGCAGAATCAAACGCGGCGACCAGGTTGTGTTTATCGCGGGCAGAGAATTCAGCCGTTTTGACAGCAATGGCAAACGCGCTCCGTATCGCGGCAAAGTTCTCGCCGTTGACCCGCATAAAGGTAGAGTCAAGGTTGAAGGCGCGATGATTATGAAAAAACATCGCAAACCTGTTCCGCAAATGAATATCGAAGGCGGAATTGTCGAACAGGAAGCGTGGGTTGATATTTCAAATGTTGCGCACATTGATCCTGAATCAGGCAAACCGACGCGCATCAAATATGAAGAACGCGACGGCAAAAAAGTTCGTGTGGCAAAAAGCGGAAAGATTCTTCCCGAACCTGAAAGAACAAGAAGAGCAGAAAAGGCGGAAACTGAAAACGAAGAAGAATAAACCAATTACGAATTACGTTCTTAATTTTATAATTCGTAATTCGTAATTTGTAATTCGTAATTGAACTAAAGCAATGGCAAGATTAAAAGAAAAATATAATAAAGAAATTGCACCGCAGCTGGCGAAGGAATTTGACATCAAAAATCCGATGGCAGTTCCGCGCATTGAAAAAATCATTGTCAATATGGGAATGGGCGAAGCCATCAGCAATTCCAAAATTCTCGATACGGCAGTTGAAGAATTAAGAGTAATTACGGGACAAAAGCCGGTAGTTACAAAAGCGAAAAAATCAATTGCGTCGTTCAAATTGCGGCAGGGAATGAGCATCGGCACAATGGTAACTTTGCGCGGCGAAAGAATGTTTGAATTTCTTGACCGCCTTATTTCAGTAGCTCTGCCGCGGGTGCGCGATTTTCGCGGAATTTCGGCGAAAGCATTTGACGGGCGCGGAAATTACACGCTCGGCATTCGGGAGCAGTTGATTTTTCCCGAAATTGATTTTAACAAAGTTGATAAAACACGCGGAATGAACATTTCCATCGTAACAACGGCGAAAAACGACGAGCAATCGCGTGCGCTTTTAAAAGCACTCGGAATGCCGTTCAGACAGTAGTTCAAAGTTCGAGGTTTAAGGTTCAAAGTTGTTTGAACAATTGAACCTGAAATTTTGAACTTTGAACCTTGAATATAAAATATGGCAAAGATAAGTAAAGTTGTAAAAAATGAAAAACGCAAAAAGATAGTAACGCAGTATGCCGAGCGGCGGTTGGCGTTGAAAAAAATTGTTAATAATCCGAATGCAACTCCTGAAGAAGTTGATGCGGCGCAGATGAAACTGCAAAAGATGCCGCGCGATGCAAGCCCGATTCGGGTTCGCAACCGTTGCTCGCAAACAGGTCGCACGCGCGGTTACTTGAGGAAGTTCGGCACTTCGCGGATTGCTTTAAGAGAATTAGCCTTAGAAGGACAAATTCCGGGCGTGGTTAAATCAAGTTGGTAAGAAAATTCTAGATTTCAGATTGTTTTCCTTTTAATTTGGAATCTGGAATTTGAAATAATTTTAACGGAGTAAAATATGACAGACCCAATCGCAGATATGCTCACGCGGATTCGTAACGCAATCGCCGCGAACCATCCGCGTGTGGATATTCCCGGTTCAAAATTGAAACTGGAAGTGGCGCGAATCTTAAAAGAAGAAGGTTATATCAATAACTTTGCAACCAAAGGCGAAGGCGTGAAATATGTGATTCGCATTTTCCTGCGCTACGATGCCAAAGGTACGCCTTCTATCACGCATTTGTCGAGAGTTTCTCGTCCGGGAAGACGGGTTTATGTCGGCTCAAACGGAATACCGAGAGTTCTCGGTGGTTACGGAGTTAATATCGTGTCCACTTCCAGGGGCTTGATGAGCGGCAAAAAAGCCCGCCAAGAAAATGTCGGCGGTGAGATTTTAGCAGAAATTTATTAGATTCCAGATTTCAGATTCCAAATTTGGAATCTGAAATCTGGAATCTGGAATTAGAGGTAATTATGTCTCGTGTAGGAAAAAAACCGATTACGATACCGTCAGGTGTGAACGTAACGATTAACGAAGCGGAATTGGAAGTAAAAGGTCCGAAGGGAACTTTGAAAACTCCCGTTCCATTAGGCGTTGAATTTAAAATGGAAGACGGAACATTGGTGGCGGAACGCGCTAATGACGATTTAGCCGCTTTGCACGGATTGGCGAGAGCTTTGGCAAATAATGCCGTTGTTGGCGTTACCGAAGGTTTTACCAAAGATTTGGATTTGGTCGGTGTGGGTTATAAAGCGGAAGTGCAGGGCAAAAAGATTGTCTTTGCGCTCGGCTATTCGCATCCGGTTGAATATGCTCTGCCGGAAGGAATTGATGCCAAAGCCGAAAGAAAACCTGCAAAAACGAATATTAACCAATATCAGTTAACGTTGACTTTAAGCGGTATTGACAAACAATTGCTCGGACAAGTGGCGGCGGAGCTTAATCGTCTGCGGAAACCTGACGCTTACAAAGGCAAAGGTGTCCGCTATTCCGATAAGATTTATAGATTGAAACCGGGTAAAACAGGGAAATAGCTTTTTGTCCTTTGTCTTAGTCTTTTGCTTTTTGTGTGTTTTGAGTATAAAACTTTCACATAAAACATAGAACTAAGGACAAAGGACAAAGGACAAAGGACAATGAATAAAAGTAGAGCAGATATTCGGCGTGGAGTGAAGAGCCGCATCCGCAAAAAGGTTCAGGGAACAACGCAGCGTCCGCGTCTGGCGGTGTTTCGCAGTCTGAATCACATTTACGCGCAGGTTATTGACGATGAAAAAGGAAAGACTTTGGCATCGGCTTCGACAACCGAAAAAGATTTAGGTGTCAAATCAGGCGGCAACGTCGAAGCGGCGCAGGTAATCGGAAAAACAATCGCCGAACGCGCTCAGGCGGCGGGCGTGTCGCAAGTCGTCTTTGACCGCGGCGGATATGTTTACCACGGACGAGTCAAAGCACTGCTTGACGCAACCCGTGAAGCCGGTTTGAATAAAAACGAAAGTGCTTCTGAAGAATCTTCAGATACTAAAAATACGCTCGACACAGTTGCATCAACAGTTGGAAGTGTCATCGGAACGGCAGCTGGCACAATCAGCAATCTGGTCGGCAGCTCTACCGAAACGCCCGCTAAAGATTCGCGCGGAAAACGCGCTCAAAGAACCGGCGACGTGCCGGAAGCGCAAACTGAAGAAGTAAAAAAAGAAAATAATGAAAACGAATAAACAACGGATTTCTCCAAACAGTTTGAATTTGAAAGATCAGTTGATTTCTATCAATCGAGTTACAAAGGTCGTCAAAGGCGGTAAAAATATGTCTTTTGCCGCGCTGGTTGTGATTGGCGATGAAGCCGGTCATGTCGGTTTCGGCACGGGAAAGGCAAAAGAAGTTCCGAATGCGATTAAAAAAGCTGTCGAAGCCGCGAAAAATAATCTGATTCGTGTGCCGTTGATTGACGGAACGCTGCCGCATCAGATGATTGGCGAATACGGCGCAGGACGAGTTATGCTCAAACCGGCTAAGGAAGGGACGGGAGTTATTGCGGGCGGCGCGGTTCGTGCGGTTTTGCAGTCGCTCGGCGTGCATAACGTCCGAACGAAAATTCTCGGCTCGACCAATCCTCATAACGTTATTCGCGCAACATTTAATGGATTAATGCGAATGAAAGATCCGATGGACGTGGCGCGTTTGCGCGGTAAACAGGTGGACGAACTTTTATAAATTATGAACTACGAATTACAAATTACGAATTGGTAGGAATTAACATTCGTAATTCGTAATTGAAATAAAGAAATGGCAAAGAAAGAAGAAAAACAAGAAAACGGCGGAACAATCAAGATTCAGTATTACAAAAGTATGATTGGTTATTCCAAAAAGCAGAAAACGATTGTCAAAAGTCTGGGCATCACTAAACTCAATCAAATCGTGGAACGCCCGAATAATCCTTCAATGCGCGGGATTGTGGAAAAAGTTCCGCATCTTTTGAGGATTGTCGAATAGAATTCGTCAATCGTGAATAGTAAATCGTGAATAGGCAAACTTTTCGATAAAAGTATAAACTATTTATGATTTACTATTCACGATTTACTATTTACGAGGAAAAGAAATGGCATTAGCATTAAACAATTTAAGTCCGACTCCCGGTTCGACGCACAAAAAGAAAAGAGTCGGGCGCGGACCGGGTTCGGGACTTGGCAAAACCGCCGGACGCGGACACAAAGGACAGAAATCACGTTCCGGTTACAGCAAGAAAATCGGTTTTGAAGGCGGACAGATGCCGCTTCAACGCCGCTTGCCGAAACGCGGTTTTACAAATATCTTTAAGAAAAAGTGGATAGAAATCAGTCTTGCCAAATTGGAAGAAAACTTCGGAGCAAACGACGAAATCACGCCGGAAGTATTGCACGAGCGCGGCTTAATTAAAAAAGCCAAACACGATCTTGTGATTTTGGGCAACGGTGAAATATCGAAAGTTTTGAAAATTTCCGCGCATCGCTTCACTAAATCTGCTAAAGAAAAAATTGAAAATGCCGGTGGAACGGTTATTGAAATAGTCAAAAATCCAAAATCTAAAATCCAAAATCGTTAAACTCTTCTTTTTTTCGGCGGACGACATCCGTTATGCGGAATCGGTGTCGTATCACGAATTGAAGTAACGCGAATTCCCGCGTTGTTAATTGCACG
>MWZA01000102.1 GCA_002050455.1 Acidobacteria bacterium 5-1
GGAAAGAAGAGATGCCAAAAATAACTGAAGAAATGCCGTCGTTATTCGGCGATATCAAGCAAAAACTGCCTGAATCAAACGAAACGGTTGAAGAAATCCGCGCCGACATCGGCAATTGCACGCGCTGTCCGCTGTGGGAAGGACGCACGAAAATTGTTCACAGCAACGGAAATTTTCAAGCCGATTTGATGTTTGTCGGCGAAGCACCGGGCGCGGACGAAGATGCGTCGGGCGAACCTTTTGTCGGACGCGCCGGACAGCTTTTAAACAAAATTATCGAAAGTATTGGAATGAAGCGTGAAGACGTTTTTATCGGAAACGTCAATCGCTGCCGCCCGCCCGGAAATCGTCAGCCAACAATCGCCGAAGCAAATACTTGCCGACCATTTTTGTTACGGGAAATCGCGGTTGTGCGCCCAAAAGTTATTGTCGTTTTGGGAAACACGGCGACGCAAAATCTGCTTGATACAAAGGTTGGCATCTCGAAAATCCGCGGCGAATTTCAAGATTATTTCGGTATTAAGGTTATGCCGACATTTCATCCGGCATATCTTCTGCGCGACCCGCGAAAGAAGCGCGAAGTCTGGGAAGATATGAAAAAAGTGCGTGATGAACTAAATAAAAGAAAATAATTTTTTTGCCGCTAATTACGCGAATTGCACGAATTAAAACAGGACTCATTTTTTGCAAAAGCCCGCACGCGCGTCAGGGCGAAAATCACACACGACGCTTCGTGCGTGTTTCCGCATTTTTGAGAAAGTCCTATAAAAAATAAATTTATTCGTGTTATTTGTGTAAGCACGTGGCTAATTCTTTTATGCAAAATTCTCTGTTTGACGAAAACATTTTGCCTTCCACCGAAACGGTTGACGAAATAAATCAGGAATTGTTGAGCAAGGCTAAATCAATTCCGACTTTTGTCAATGAATTCTTCATCTTCGGAACGGGCAAAAAAGATGCGCGGGTCGTAATTGTCGGCGAATCGCCCGGTGCGCCTGATGCCGATTCGGAAAAACCTTTTATGGGTCCGGTCGGTCAATTGCTGGAAAAGATTTTAGCGGCGATTGGTTTAAAGCGCGAAGATTGTTATTTAACCAATGTCGTCAAATACATTTCACAAGGCGACGAAATCACGCCCGATGTTTTAGCATTTTTTACGCCGTATCTTCATCGGGAAATTGCGGCTGTGCATCCCGAAGTTATTATTTCGCTTGGAAATACGCCGACTAAAGCGTTGCTTAATACGAAAAAGCCGATTTCGCAGATTCGCGGCGAATTTTACGATTACAACGGAATTAGGTTGATGCCGACTTTTAATCCCGCATATCTTTTGCGCGATGCAAGCAAGAAACGCGAGGTCTGGGAAGATATGAAAAAAGTGCGTGAATTTTTGAGTGAAAAATAGCTGTGATAACTCACAAAAATTGCTGAAGTAAGGTTAGCCGCGAATTACACAAATTACACAAATTATTTTCTTTTATTCGTACAATTCATGTAATTGGTGGCTAAAAAATTTTATGACAAAACCTGAAGTTATCTCAACTGAAACGATTTACGAAGGCAAAATTTTCGATGTCTTTTTAACCGAAATCCGCGAAGGCGAAAGCGAATACAACCGCGAAATTGTCGCGCATCATGGAAGCGC
Source organism: Acidobacteria bacterium 5-1 (assembly GCA_002050455.1). Lineage (GTDB taxonomy): Bacteria > Acidobacteriota > Blastocatellia > Pyrinomonadales > Pyrinomonadaceae. The sequence goes on from MWZA01000102.1 coordinate 1,646, forward strand.
GGTGATTGTGCCTGTTTTTGCGGATAAAACTGTCGCATTGGTTAAGCAATATCGTCACGCAGCACAAAAATATTTATTGGAAATTCCTGCCGGAACACTTGAGAAAGATGAAAATCCCGAAATGGGCGCACGGCGTGAACTCGAAGAAGAAATCGGAATTACGGCTGAGAATATCGAAAAGTTGACGGAATTTTATGTTTCGCCCGGATTTCTGACCGAGAAGATGCACGTTTTTCTGGCGACGAATTTAACCGAAACCAAGCAGAGTCTTGAAGAAGATGAGTTAATTGAAATTGAGAAAATCACCTTTGAACAGGCGTTTGAGAAAATCAAAAACAGCGAAATTCAAGATGCAAAAACGATAGTCGGTTTGATTCTGGCTGGCGCGAAATTTGGATTTTCAATTATTAGTTAATCAATGCTTGACGTTAAAATCTTTTTTCGATATTCTAGCTGTTCGCGTTTTAGCGGAGATTTTAGACAAGATACGCAATTATGAGTACTTATTTTCCAAGTGGAAAGGGTTTGGCGGAAAACCGCAAATGGTTTGTGGTTGATGCAAGGGGCAAAACTGTCGGGCGTTTGGCAACGGAAGTTGCACGAATATTAACGGGCAAAAACAATCCGGCGTGGACGCCTTTTATGGATATGGGCGACCACGTTGTTGTTATAAATGCGCGGCACACCGTTTTTACGGGTTCAAAAAACGACCAGAAAATGTATCGCCATCACACGCATTATCCGGGTGGTCTTCGTGAAATAACCGCCAAAGATATGTTTATAAAAAACCCCGAAAAAATAGTCGAATCAGCGGTGAAAGGGATGCTTCCGAAAACAAAACTCGGCAAAGCAATGGCGAAAAAACTAAAAGTTTATGCCGACGGCGAACATCGCCACACCGCGCAAAACCCTGAATCTATTGAGATTGAAACAAAATAGAAAATAGTTGTCAGTTGTCGGTTGTCAGTTGTCAGAAAAAAGCAACTGGCAACCGACAACTGATAACTGACAATTATAAAAAATATGGCAGATATTCAGTATTACGGCACAGGTCGCAGAAAAACTTCAACGGCGCGGGTTTATCTTCGCCCGGGAAGCGGCGCACTTATCGTCAATCGGCGAAATTTTGAAGAGTATTTTCCAAACGAAGCGTTGCGGATGATTATACATCAACCGCTTCGTCTAACCGACACTTCCAACAAATTCGACATTTTAGTCAATGTTAAAGGCGGCGGAACGGCTGGACAAGCCGGCGCGGTGCGGCACGGAATTACACGAGCTTTGATGGAGTATAATGCGGATTTACGTCCGGCATTGAAAAAAGCGGGATTGGTTACACGCGACCCGCGCCAGAAAGAACGTAAGAAATACGGACAAAAAGGCGCGAGAGCGAGATTCCAATTCTCGAAACGATAATTCTTGCAGTTATCAGTGAACACAAATTTTTTGATAACTGATACCTGTAAAAACCATTGCCGCAACTCGAATTTGGTTGAACCTGCAAGTTGCGGCGAGTACAAAAACCAATAAGTTAAGGAGATTTTTAATTTTGGCTACTGTTACAATGAAGGAACTGCTCGAAGCAGGAGTTCACTTTGGTCACCAAGTTCGCCGTTGGAATCCGAAAATGAAGGAATATATTTTCGGTGAACGCAACGGCATCTATATTATTGACCTGCAAAAAACGCAGAAACTTTTCCGCGACGCGCTCAATTATGTGCAGGAAGCGGTTACGGAAAAACCGAATCTGAAAATTTTATTTGTCGGCACAAAACGCCAGGCGCAAGACGCTATCAAAGAAGAAGCCGAGCGTTGCGGACAATTTTATGTGAATAATCGCTGGTTGGGCGGTTTGATGACGAACCTTCAAACCGTGCAGAAATCTGTGAAAAAAATGAAGGACATCGAAGCGATGAAAGAAGACGGTCGCTTTGAGATGTTGACGAAAAAAGAGCGTCTTGGACTTGACCGCGAACACGAAGGTTTGATGAAGAACCTTGCGGGCATCAGAGATATGAACGGTTTGCCCGATATGCTTTTTGTGATTGATGTTCGCAAGGAAGATATTGCGGTGGCGGAAGCCAATCGGTTGAACATTCCGGTGGTCGCGGTGGTTGATACGAATTGTTCGCCGGAAGGCATTGACCAAGTTATTCCGGGTAACGATGATGCGCTTCGGGCAATTCGGCTTTTTGCTTCGCGCATTGCCGATGCGATTCTGGAAGGTAAAAATGTAGCTACCGAAGGTGTCGGAGTCGAAACCGGTGAAACGCCGGAAGCGGCGGCAACTGAATCTCCTTCGACGGAAAGAGAAATTGACAACGCACCCGAACTGACCGAAATGCCGGAAACGAAAGAAACGGAAACGACAACTGGAATGGAAGAAAATCTTGACCCGACAATCAATGTTGCCGATAAAACTTGGGAAACTGCCGAGGGAACTCATCCGACAAATCTGGAAGCAACCACCGAAGGCAAAAGTGTTCCCGAAGTTGCAGGCGCATTTGGTGAAGAAGGCGAAAGTTCAGATATCAGCTCGCAAATTGAAACATCGGCATCAGAAGATATGACGGAAATTGTTACTAAAGAATCGGCTGAAGTTAAAGAGCAACCGAAAGAAGAATCAACCGAAGCGACAGCTAGTTAAACAATAAATTTTTATCTTGCAAGCGTAGCTGTTTTCCGTTTCCAGACGAAAACAGGCTGCGTTTTTTTATAAAACAATATCGGAAATTAATTTTGGAGTAAATTATGGCAGAAATCACAAGAGACACGGTAAAATCCCTGCGCGAAAAAACGGGCGCGGGAATGGTTGATTGTAAAAATGCTTTAGTCGAAGCGGACGGCAATGTTGAACAAGCCGTTGAAATTCTTCGCAAAAAAGGTATGGCAACGGCAGGCAAAAAAGCCGGGCGCGTAACGGCGGAAGGGGCGGTCGGTTCGTATATTCATATGGGCGGAAAAGTCGGCGTATTAGTAGAAATTAACTGCGAAAGCGATTTTGTCGCCCGCGGCGAAGAATTTCAGCAACTCGTTAAAGATGTGGCAATGCACGTTGCCGCGTCTGACCCGCGATATTTGCGGCGTGAAGACGTTCCGGCAGATGTTCTTGACAAGGAACGCGAAATTGAAACGGAAAAACTTAAAGCCGAACCGAAAAATGCTAATAAACCGGCTGAAGTTTTAGAGAAAATTATTGTGGGAAAGGTTGGAAAATACTACGAAGAAAATGTTTTGCTTGACCAACCGTTTGTTAAAGACCCGTCGAAAACGGTCGGTGAATTGGTTGCGGAGAAAATTGCTTCGATAAAGGAAAACATTACTGTTCGACGCTTTACGCGCTATAAAATGGGCGAAGGCATCGAAAAACGAGTAGATGATTTTGCCGAAGAAGTTGCCGCCTTAGCGGGAAGTTAATTTTGTGAAGAAAAGCCTGAAATTATTTGGGCTTTTCTTTTTGCGGCTTTTGTCAACGGATTTAATAAGTTAAGTTGGTATTTATGAAAACAACTAAAGTCAGCAAGCCGATGTTTAAACGCATTTTGCTCAAAATTTCAGGCGAGGCATTGATGGGCGACCAGAATTACGGAATTGATACAAAAGTTGCCGAGTCAGTCGCTCAGGAAATCAAAGACGTTCATGAACTTGGCGTTGAAATCGCGGTTGTCATCGGCGGCGGCAATATCTTTCGCGGCGTTTCCAAAAGCGCGGGCAATATGGACAGGTCGAGCGCGGATTATATCGGAATGTTGGCAACCGTAATGAACGCAGTTGTTTTGCAGGATGCACTGGAAAAACTCGATGTTTATACGCGGGCGTTGTCGGCGATTGACATTCCGCAGCTTGCCGAACCGTTCATTCGCCGCCGCGCCATTCGGCATCTGGAAAAAAAGCGCGTCGTAATTTTTGCGGCAGGAACGGGCAATCCGTTTTTTACAACCGATTCTGCCGCCGCACTTCGTGCTTTGGAAATCAAAGCCGAAATAATTTTGAAAGGCACAAAAGTTGACGGTATTTATTCGGCTGACCCGATGACGAATCCCGATGCTATCAGATATGAGAAAATTTCTTATCAGGAAGTTCTGGAAAAACAGTTAAAAGTAATGGATGCTTCGTCAATTTCGCTTTGTATGGAAAATGATTTGCCCATTATGGTTTTTAATATGCGTAAAACCGGCAACATTGTTAAAGCGGTCAAAGGCGATTTATCAATCGGAACATATGTTTCGGTTGGAACAAAAAAACAAACGGCGAGTTGATTTTTAACGATTTGCGATTTCTGACCAAAATTCATTAAAATTGGAATATGAATATTCAACTTAAGTCAAACACGCTGACAATTCCGCCGGAATCTCGCGGGAGCGAAATTTTTTATCCTGAATCAGATGGAGAACCGATAGCAGAAACTGACTTTCACGAAAATTTGTTGAAAGAACTTTTGGAAAAACAATAAAATTATGAGCGTAGATATTGTAATAAAAGAAACGAAACCAAAGATGGAAGCGGTAATTGAAGATTTTAAGCGTCGTCTTGCAAATGTGAGGACGGGGCGCGCCAGCGTCGGTTTGCTTGACGGAATTATGGTTGATTATTACGGTGTGCCGACACCGCTTAGTC
>MWZA01000025.1 GCA_002050455.1 Acidobacteria bacterium 5-1
GGTTTGCCTTCGCGCATCGGGCATCTGCTTGATATAACTTTGCGCGACCTTGAAAAAATTCTTTATTTTGAACTTTATATTGTGGTTGACGCGGGCGACGTGCCGGAACTCAAGGAAAAAGATTTGCTGACGGACGAACGCTACCGCGAACTGATGCAGGAATATCCGCATCAATTCGTCGCCAAAATGGGTGCGGAAGCCATCAAAGAACTGTTGATAAAAATTGACATTCCCGAATTGGTTGAAGATTTACGGAACAAGATGCGCGAAGAAAATTCGCAGCAGAAAAAGTTGAAGTATTCTAAGCGTTTGAAAGTGTCGAATTCATTCTTGAAATCGGGAAACAAACCCGAATGGATGATTCTGGACGTGATTCCCGTAATTCCGCCCGAACTTCGTCCGCTGGTGCCATTGGACGGCGGCAGATTTGCTACTTCGGATTTAAACGACCTTTATCGGCGCGTTATCAACCGCAATAATCGCTTGAAAAAACTGATGGAACTTCGCGCTCCGGAAGTCATTGTCCGCAACGAAAAACGGATGCTTCAGGAAGCGGTTGACGCTTTGTTTGACAACGGCAGACGCGGAAGAGTTCTGCGCGGCGCAAATAATCGTCCGCTCAAATCTTTGTCGGGAACGCTCAAAGGAAAGCAAGGACGTTTTCGCCAAAATCTTTTGGGCAAGCGCGTTGATTATTCAGGTCGCTCGGTGATTGTCGTCGGACCGGAACTTAAACTGCATCAATGTGGTTTGCCGAAGAAAATGGCTTTGGAACTCTTCAAACCGTTTATTTATAACAAACTTGAAAAAGACGCGCACGCTGCGACAATTAAACAGGCGCGTGAAATGGTGGAACGTCAAGAGCCAATTGTTTGGGATATTCTCGAAGAGGTTATCCGCGAACATCCGGTTCTGCTGAACCGCGCTCCGACGCTTCACCGTTTGGGAATTCAAGCGTTTGAGCCGGTTTTGGTAGAAGGAAAAGCGATTAAAATTCATCCGCTCGTCTGCACGGCGTTTAATGCCGACTTTGACGGCGACCAAATGGCGGTGCATATTCCGCTTTCAGCCGAAGCACAAATCGAAGCGACCGTGCTGATGCTTGCGTCAAACAATCTTTTAAGTCCGGCAAGCGGTCAGCCAATTACCGTTCCGTCGCAAGACATTGTTCTCGGTTGTTATTATTTGACTTTGGCGCAGGATGGTTTGAAAGGCGACGGCAAAGTTTTTAATTCGATTGACGACGTTTTGCTCGCATTGGACGCAAAAGCGGTTGCCACGCAGAGCAAAATCAAAATTCGCTGGAAAGGCGATTTGATTGATTTGGAAAAAGAACACAGTCCACAAGACGTGATGCGGGCAAGTGTCCGGCATGATATTGACACAATCATTGATACTACTGTCGGGCGTGTTATTTTCAATGAGCGTCTGACCCGCGACGGTTTGCCGTTTGTCAACGGAACATTGAAGAAAAAAGGTCTGCAATCGCTGGTTACGTTTTGCCATTTGAAACTTGGACACGAGCAGACAGTGGCGATGCTCGACGATTTGAAAACGATGGGCTTTCTGTATGCGACCAAATCAGGAATTTCCATCGGTATTGACGATATGGTTACGCCGGCGAGCAAAAAGGGCATTATCGAAGACGCGCGTAAAGAAGTTGATAAACTGCAAAAGCAATACGAAGACGCGACGATGACCAACATGGAGCGTGTCAATAAGGTTACGGCGATTTGGTCGGAAGTAACCGACCGCGTGGCGAAGGAAATGTTCAAAGCAATGCACGCGCGCGAAGATGAACGCCGCGAACTCAACCCGATTCTCGTCATGGCTGATTCGGGCGCAAGAGGTTCGGACGCGCAAATTCGGCAGCTTGCCGGAATGCGCGGTCTGATGGCGAAACCTTCGGGCGAAATCATCGAAACGCCGATTGTCGCCAACTTCCGCGAAGGCTTGAATGTTCTGCAATACTTTATTTCAACACACGGCGCACGCAAAGGTTTGGCGGATACGGCTCTCAAAACGGCTGATTCGGGTTACCTAACACGCCGTCTTGTTGACGTGGCGCAAGACGTTATCGTTTCCGAGCAGGATTGCGGAACGCTTCGCGGCATTTGGGCGGAAGCGATTATTCGCAACGGTGAAGAAGTCGAATCTCTGCGCGATAGAATTGTCGGCTGCACTTCGCTTGATGACATAATTGATCCGGTTGACGGCACAATAATTGTTGAGGCAAATCAGGAAATTAACGAAGATTTGGCGGAACAAGTGCAACTTTCAGGTCTGCAAAAAGTTCGAATTCGCTCGCCGTTGACGTGCGAATCGCGGCGCGGAATCTGTGTCAAATGTTATGGACGCAATTTGGCAACGGGCAACACGGTTGAAATTGGTGAAGCCGTCGGCGTTATCGCCGCGCAATCAATCGGCGAACCGGGAACGCAGTTGACAATGAGAACTTTTCACGTCGGCGGAACGGCGCGGCTTGAACAGGAAACCAAACACGCGGCAGCAATGGACGGAACGGTTAAATACTTGGGCGATATGAAAGTTATCAAGAATCGCGCCGGTGAAATTATCTCAATGAAACGCCAATCCGAACTCGCTTTGCTTGATGAACGCGGGCGCGAAGTAGCGCGTTACTCAATCGTCTATGGAGCGCATCTGCACGTCAAAGACGGTCAGAAAGTCAAAGAAGACGATATGCTGGCGACCTGGGATCCGTTCACATTTGCCATTTTGACGGAAGTTTCGGGAACGGTAAAATTCCAGGATTTAAAAGAAGGCAAAACGATTGAAGAAGACATTGATAAAGTTACCGGACAAACTCGGCTGGTGGTGAAAGATTCGGATGAAAAACATCAGCCGCGTCTGGAAATCCGCAGGGGCAATAAAGTCCTGAAAACTTATCAAATGCCGATCCGGGCAAACTTGATGGCGGTAGACGGACAAGAAGTCGAAGCTGGCGATGTCATCGCTAAAATTCCGCGTGAAACGACCAAGACAAAAGATATTGTCGGCGGTTTGCCGCGTGTCGTCGAACTGTTTGAAGCGCGTCGTCCCGGGGAGACTGCGATGATGTCGGAAATTAACGGAACGGTTAAATTCGGCGGAATCTCCAAAGGTAAGCGTAAAATTATTATCATCGGCGATGACGGTGCGGAACGCGAGTATGATATTCCGCGCGGAACACACATCAATGTTCAGGAAGATGACCGCGTGAGAGCAGGCGAACCTTTGATGGACGGACCGCTTAATCCGCACGATATTTTGCGCGTGCTCGGAACGGAAGCACTACAGGAATACATCGTTAATGAAATTCAGGAAGTTTATCGTCTGCAAGGCGTGAACATCAATGATAAACATATTGAATGTATTGTCCGGCAGATGCTTCGCTGGGTGAAAATCAAAGATGTCGGTGATACTACTTTTCTGCTCGAAGAACAAGTTGACCGCTTCCGTTACGAGGACGAAAATCGTCGCGTAATCGAAGAAGGCGGACAGCCTTCGAGTGCCGAACCGTTATTGCTCGGTATTACAAAGGCTTCGCTGTCAACCGATTCGTTTATTTCGGCGGCGAGTTTCCAGGAAACAACTCGCGTTCTGACCGAAGCGGCGATTTCCGGGCGCGTGGATTACCTGCGCGGACTCAAGGAAAACGTCATTATGGGACGACTGATTCCGGCGGGAACGGGAATGAAGTATTATCGCAACGTCAAGGTTGATTACGACCCGACCGTCAATCAGAAACAAGAAGAGGAATATGATGATTATTCTGTAACAACCGGCGGCTTTGATTTGCCCACGCCGATTGATGTGCCGGGCATTGAAGTCGAAGATTTTGAAGATGTCGAGGAAATCGACGAGTTCGAAATGGAAGAAGAAGTCATTGATGAAATCGATGTAGAATTGGTTGAAGATGATGACGACGACTTCTAAAACAAATAAACAATCGACAAAAAAGGCTGGCGGTTTATTTATAAACCGCCAGCCTTTTTCTTTTAATAAACACATGATTTATTCCGGCGGACCCGAACAACTTTCCCCGTGTAAGGCAGGAACTTTTGTGCTGATAATCGGATAATTTTCAGCTTCCGCGTTTTTCTCCAGCCAACCCATGTACTCTTCGGGAATTGACATATCCGAGAAAATAGCCTCAACGGGACATTCCGGCAAACAAGCGTCGCAGTCAATACAAGTATCAGGATTAATTAAAAGCCGGTCGGGCAACTCGTGAAATGCCTCAACCGGGCAAACCGCCGCGCAATCAGTGTATTTACATTCGATGCACGGGTCGGTTACGATATATGTCATTCTTAAAAATCTCCTTAAATGTTCCAAAAATTAAGATAAAAATATGATACTCAAAAGCATAACTTGTCAAATCAGGTTAGACAAGTGTAAAAATAAGTCATAAGTTATTTGTCATTAGTCCTTTGTCATTAGTCCTTTGTTTTATCTTTAGGGCAGAAACCAGCAAAAGACTAAGAACAAAGAACAAAGAACAAAGGACTAATGACAAAGGACAAAACTAAATGAAAAACTTGAAAGCAGAACGGGAATTGGCGTTTGATTTTTTGCGGGTATGCGAGGCGGCGGCGATAGAATCCGCCCGCACGATGGGACAAGGTGATCGCGAACATTCCGACCACGTTGCCGTCGAAGCGATGCGTAAGGTGATGGATTCCGTGCCGATGCGCGGACGTATCGTTATCGGCGAAGGCGAACGCGACGAAGCACCAATGCTCTATATTGGCGAAGAACTCGGCGGCGGCGATTATTCGGACGAAACCCGCGCCGAATTTCCCGAAATTGACATTGCCGTTGACCCGCTCGAAGGCACAAATCTGTGCGCTCTCGGCGCAAATAACGCGATTGCCGTTTTAGCGGCGGCGGAACGCGGCGGACTGCTCAATGCACCCGATATTTATATGGACAAAATTGTCGTCGGACCGTCGTGTCGCGGCGTGATTGACATCGAAGCACCGGTTAAACAAAATCTGAAAGCGATTGCCCGCTCGTTAAATCGTGATATTGAAGATTTAACCGTGATTTGTCTTGACCGCTCGCGTCATAAACAATTGATTAGTGAAGTCCGCGAAGCCGGAGCGCGAATTCGTTTAATTAGCGACGGCGACCTTTCGGCGGGAATTTCGGCGGCAGTGGCGGGAACAAATATTCACGCGCTGATGGGCATCGGCGGTGCGCCCGAAGGTGTCATAACCGCCGCCGCGATGAAGTGTCTGAACGGCGAAATTCAAGCCAAACTCGTTTTTGACCCCGAAAAACTCGGCGTGGATAAATCAAAAGTTCCGCCCGCCGAAGAGGTGATGGAACGTCTGCAATCAATGGGAATCAAAGATGCGGACAAAATTTACGACACAAATGATTTAGCACCGGGCAAGAAAATAATTTTTGCCGCAACCGGCGTAACCGACGGCGCATTGCTTCGCGGAGTTCGCTTTTTCGGCGCGGGCAAACGGACGCATTCGGTGGTGATGACGACGGACACAAAAAATATCCGGTTTGTTGATACGGTTCACGTCGAAGGCGGACCTGATGCCGTAATTAGATTTTAGATGTATTGACAAATTAAGTTAGTATAAATACCGACGGCAAACTATTCGCTCTTCATTATTAACTATTCACTATCTTGACAAGGAATATCTTTGAAAAACAGTGAAAAGCTAATATCGAACAGTGAATAGTTACGGCATTCCAACTTAATTTGTCAATACATTTAGATTCTAGATTTTAGATTGGTCTTTGAAACAAAAACCAAAGACCAAAAGCCAAAGACCGTTTTTTATGCCGAGTTCAATCGAAAATTACGTTCCGCAGATTGCCGTCAAAGAAATACGGCGGCAAGCCTTTTTTGTGTGGGGCGTTTTTGCTCTTCTGGTTGTGGTTTGGTTTTTTCTGATTTTGCTTGCGCCGATTGCCGAAGCAAATAATCTAACTCACTTTTCAATTCCGATTTACAAATTTTTCATTTAGTTTTGTCCTTTGTCATTAGTCCTTTGTTCTTTGTTCTTTGTTCTTAGTCTTTTGCTGGTTTCTGCCCTAAAGATAAAAC
>MWZA01000197.1 GCA_002050455.1 Acidobacteria bacterium 5-1
GCCGCGCCCAGCGCGGGCGGGAAAAGGCATTCATAAGTTTGAATTGATATAATGCAAGCGGTCAATCATTATGTCAAAGCAGATTCAACCGTTAAAATTTGAAAATTACGCATCGTTTGCCGCAGAAATGGATACGCGGGATTCATTAGGAAATTTCCGCGATAAATTCTATATTCCTAAACAACCAAACGGCGAAGAGGTGATTTATTTGACGGGAAACTCGCTTGGACTTCAGCCGAAATCAACTAGAAATTACATCGAACAGGAATTAAAAGACTGGGAAAATTTAGGAGTTGAAGGACATTTCCACGCGAAAAACCCTTGGCTGCCGTATCACGAATTTCTCACGGAACAGATGGCAAACATCGTCGGCGCAAAGCCGATTGAGGTTGTCGTGATGAATTCGTTGACGGTTAATCTGCATCTGCTGATGGTTTCGTTTTATCGCCCGACACGCGAAAGATACAAAATTGTCATCGAAGCGGGCGCGTTCCCGTCTGACCAATATGCCGTCGAATCGCAAATTAAATTTCACGGCTTCGAGATAGAAAATTCCCTGATTGAATTAACGCCGCGCGAAGGCGAAAATTGTTTGCGAACCGAAGACATCGCGCAAACGATTTTTGAGAACGGCGATTCGATTGCGTTAATTTTGCTCGGCGGCGTGAATTATTACACCGGACAAGCATTCAATATGCGACGCATTACGGAAATCGGGCATAAAATCGGTGCGGTTGTCGGTTTTGATTTGGCGCATGCGGCGGGAAGTATTGAATTAAAATTACACGATTGGAATGTGGATTTTGCAGCTTGGTGTTCTTACAAATATCTAAATGCGGGACCCGGCGGAATTGCGGGCGTTTTCGTTCACGAACGCCACGCGAGCAGTTTTAATTTGCCGCGTTTTGCCGGTTGGTGGGGACACGATAAGGAAACGCGGTTTTTGATGGATAAACAATTTATGCCGATAAAAGGCGCGGAAGGCTGGCAGCTTTCAAATCCGCCGATTTTTCAGCTTGCGGCTCTTAAAGCCTCGCTCGATATTTTTGAAGAAGCCGGAATGCAAAATTTAATCGAAAAATCAAAAAAACTAACCGGATATTTGGAATTTTTGCTTGGTGAAATCAATGATGAGAGAATCTCGGTTATCACGCCTCCAAACCCGGACGAGCGCGGCTGTCAGCTTTCGATTCGCGTCAAAAACTCCGACAAAAATCTTTTTAATAAAATTACGAAACGCGGCGTAATCGCCGATTGGCGTGAGCCGGATGTGATTCGAGTCGCGCCTGTTCCGCTTTATAATTCGTTGGCGGATGTGTTTTGTTTCGCGGAGATTTTGAAGGATTCTTTGAGTTGATACTTATTTGCAATGCTCATTGTCAATGCGTATGATTGAATTGAGGTTAAAATTATGCACAAACGTCTAAATATTACCTTACCTGAATCAACCATTGTTTTGTTAGAAAGCGTTGCCGGTAAAGGCGAGAAAAGCAATTTTATTGACAACGCCATCAAAAGTTATATCAGGAGGGAAAAACAAAACGATTTGCGCCAACGCTTGAAAGAAGGCGCGATTGCCAGAAGCGAAAGAGATTTGCAACTCGCCGAAGAATGGTTTGAGGTGGAAGAAGAATTATGGCAAAAGTGAACTCACTCGTTCGCGGAGAAATTTATCTTGTCAATTTCGACCCGACACTCGGCTCTGAAATCAAAAAAAAACGTCCCGCCTTAATAATCCAAAACGACGTTGCGAACGAACATAGCCCCGTTACGATTGTCGCGGCGATTACTTCAACATATGATGACACGCTTTATCCAACCGAAGTTCTGATTCCCGCAAACGAAGGCGGATTAAAGCAAGATTCTGTTGTCCTGCTCAATCAAATCCGTTCGATTGACCGTCAAAGACTGGCAAAAAAACTCGGCAAAGTCGAAGAAGCCACAATGAAAAAAGTTGATTCGGCAATTAAAATAAGTCTTGGCTTGATAGAAATCTAGTTAAATGCCTAAACAAAAAGTTATCATCATCGGCGCGGGCTTGTCGGGTTCTCTTTTGGCGATTTATCTTGTTAAACGAGGTATCGGAACGGACATTTACGAATCGCGCGGCGATATGCGAAAAGAGAAAATGTCGGCGGGACGTTCGATAAATCTTGCCTTGAGTGATAGAGGAATTGCCGCGCTTCGAGAAGTCGGAATGGACGAATATATGTTATCGGAAGCCGTGCCGATGCACGGGCGGATGATTCATGCAATTGACGGACAAACAAAACTTTTGCCGTATAGCGGACGGCAAGGCGAGTATATCAACTCGATTTCACGCGCTGGTCTGAACATCGCTTTGATGAACGAAGCCGAAAAATATGAAGGCGTGAGATTTTATTTCAACCAAAAATGTTTTGATTTAGATTGCAAAACAGGCGAAGCGATTTTAGAAAACACAGAAACAAGTGAAAGAAAAGTTGTTAAAGGCAACACTTTAATTGCCGCCGACGGCACCGGCTCGGCAATTCGTAATGCAATGCTTCACGGAGTTCCGCGTTTTAATTATTCGCAACAATACCTCGAATACGGCTACAAAGAATTACACATCCCACCAAATAAAAACGGCGGTTTTCTAATGGAGAAAAATGCTCTGCACATTTGGGCGCGGCGAGCATTTATGATGATTGCGCTGCCGAATTTTGACGGCAGTTTTACCTGCACGCTTTTTTTGGCTCACAATGGCGAGAATAGTTTTGAGCAGCTTACAGACGAAAAATCTTTGATGAAATTTTTTGAAACAAATTTCGCCGATGCGATTCCCCTGATGCCGACTTTGACGGAAGACTTTTTCGCAAATCCAATCGGAAACTTAGGCACAATCAAATGTTTTCCATGGAATGTCGGCGGAAAAAGTTTATTGCTCGGTGATTCGGCGCACGCCGTCGTGCCTTTTTACGGTCAAGGAATGAACTGCGCTTTTGAAGATTGCCGCGTTTTAGATCAACTCATTGAAAAACACGGCACGGATTGGGAAACTGTTTTTGTTGAATATGGAGGCTTGCGAAAAGAAAATACGGATGCGATTGCGGATATGGCGGAAGAAAACTTTTATGAGATGCGCGATGCCGTCGCCAATCCGATTTTTGTTCGCAAACGCGAGCTTGAAACGAAACTCGAACAAACCTTTTCCGATTATTTTTCCAAGTATTCAATGGTTACCTTCCGCGAAGATTTGCCTTACTCGGCGGCGATGAAAAAAGGCAACGCGCAGGATAAATTATTGATGGAAATCTGCGCGAAAGTTGATAATGTTAATGAAATTGATTTGAGTGAAGTGGTGGAAAAAATCAAAACTTTATGATTATTTCAATTTGTATCAGAAACCAAAATTACAAAATTGACACCACAATTCCGCTTAATATTTCGATTCCGCTGAAATTCAACGGCGCACAGCCCGCAGCTTACGGCGTTGAAAAGGCAGCATCAAAACCTTGCGAAGCGGGCGAACTTGTCGGCGACACGCGGCGCGGCGGAAGCTGTAATTTTGAAGAATATAAATTTATTCCGCACTGCAACGGCACGCATACCGAATCAATCGGGCATATTACAAAGGAAAGAATTTCCGTTCACGATTGTTTGCGGGATGCATTTGTTCCGGCAACAGTTATTTCCCTTGAAAGCGAAAATGCGAATCAAACCGATGAAACTTACGCGGTAAATTTAGCCGCGCAAGACAATTTGATAACGAAAAGCGCAATCGAAAACGCATTAAAAAACAGCGGCGAGAACTTTTTGCAAGCGTTGATCGTCCGAACTCTGCCAAACGATAAAAGCAAATTAACCAGAAACTACGCGGAAATGCCGCCACCGTTTTTTTCAACCGAAGCGATAAAATTTATTGTCGAAAAAGATGTCAAACATCTGCTTGTTGATATGCCTTCGATTGACCGCGCCTTTGATGAAGGAAAACTCTCGAATCATCGCGTTTTTTGGAATGTTGATGAGGGAAGTTTTCAATTATCGGAACAAAGTTTTCCCGACCATACGATTACGGAAATGATTTTCGTGCCGGATGAAATTAAAGACGGCGCATATCTGCTGAATCTGCAAATCGCCGCTTTTGCCGCTGACGCTTCTCCAAGCCGTCCAATTCTTTTCAAAGTTTTTGATTAAGAGTCTTATGCAGTAAGGCAGAAAATTGTTTGAAACTCCGAAAGACAAAAAAGTAACCGCACAACCCACAAAACAACAAAAAATGAGATGATTGCGGCGTTTGATAAAAGATTGACAGCAGTAAAATTCCCGACGCATTTAGAAACAATCTTTGTGCCGGGCAGTCTTTATTTCCTTCTACCGACGGTCGGCTTTCATCGTTGAAAACATTTTTCTTAATTATCAGATTAATAAAAAGTTGTAGCGGAATAAAAGTGCCGCGGGCGAAAAAAAACTTTGACTTTTGCAAAATGCAGTGCTAAGCTGACGTTACATCGGAGTTAGTAATCAAACGTTAGGGCGGCATTAAAAAGAATGTTCTAACGAATAATTCAATTTAAAGCGCGAAACGCACCTGACCAACGTCGACGAATTAATAATTCATAAACGTGTGGACAGGTTTTTTTGTTAATGAGCAAGAAATAACCGTCCCTTATTTTTCAATTTAAATATTACCGCCAACAATTTGCTCAGGTTATTGACGGATCAGGAGGAAAAAATGGCAGAAGAAACAGTTCCATACGGACGGAAAACACAGCGTCCATCGCCGGTTACAGATGTTCACATCTTGTGGATTACCGCAGGTTTGAGTTGCGACGGCGATACAATTTCCGTTACCGCCGCAACTCAGCCAAGTATCGAAGATGTTTTATTGGGAGCGATTCCGGGGCTTCCAAAAGTGCATCTGCACAATCCGGTTTTGGCATATGAAGTCGGTGATGACTTTTTGAAGTATTGGTATCAGGCGGAACAAGGCGAACTTGACCCGTTTGTCCTGGTTGTCGAAGGTTCGATTCCCAATGAAAACCTTAGCGGAGAAGGCTATTGGGCAGCACTTGGAAACGATGCGATGACCAGACAGCCGATTCCGACAAATGAATGGATCAGCCGTCTTGCTCCGAAAGCTCTGGCAGTCGTCGGCGCGGGAACTTGCGCCACTTACGGCGGAATTCACGCAATGGAAGGCAATCCGACGGGCGCGATGGGACTCGCTGATTTTCTCGGCTGGGATTGGAAATCAAAAGCCGGTCTGCCAATTATCAATGTGCCGGGTTGTCCCGTTCAGCCGGACAATTTTATGGAAACATTACTTTATTTGCTTTATCAGGTTGCGGGACTTGCGCCGATGATTCCGCTTGATAAGGAACTGCGTCCGACGTGGCTGTTCGGCAAAACCGTTCACGAAGGCTGCGACCGCGCCGGTTATTATGAACAAGCAGATTTTGCCACCGAATACGGTTCGCCGAAATGTATTGTCAAACTCGGCTGCTGGGGTCCGGTCGTTAATTGCAACGTGCCGAAACGCGGCTGGATGGCTGGCATCGGCGGCTGCCCGAATGTCGGCGGAATCTGTATCGGCTGCACAATGCCGGGTTTTCCCGACAAATTTATGCCGTTTATGGATGAGCCGCCGGGCGCGACAATTTCTTCCGCCGCCGTCGGCGTTTACGGTCGTGTGATTCGTAAATTGCGTGGCATAACCAATTCGACGGTTAACAAAGAACCAAGTTGGCGACACAATCGCAACGAACTGACAACCGGTTATAAACCGACATCTTATTAATAAGGAGCGACCATTAATGGAAAGTACACAAAACCGTTGCCGTTTGATTTTTGAATCTGCACAAAGCTATTTGGCTCTGTTGATATC
>MWZA01000080.1 GCA_002050455.1 Acidobacteria bacterium 5-1
CTTTTGCCAACCGACGGCGGCGTGGGAAAAACAATAAGGAATTTAGGCAAAGGCGAGGTCGGCAGTTTCGCTTTTTCACGCAACGGACGGCGCATCGCCTTTGCCTTGGATATTGAAACGCGTGATGTCGTTTCGATTACCGATTTTTAACTATTTCATCGCCTTGCGTGGCAGTTTTTCATCCATCATCGCGGAGGCGATTTTGACGTTTGGCGAATGAATGTCGACGGCAGCAATCCAGTTCAATTAACTTTTGGACAGAAAAATTTTCAGCCTTTTATTTCGGCGGATAATCGTTGGGTTTATTACAAATCTTGGGAAAAAGACGCGGGAGAGTTTGCGCCGAATTTCGGTTGACGGCGGCGAAACGAAAAGATTGGAAGGTTTGCCGAAAGAGAAATTTCATAATTTTGCTTTCTCGAAAGACGGCAAACAGCTTGCCTTTGTGCGCGGGCAGGAAATCCGCGACGTTGTGCTGTTTCGCCGTAGTAAAGATTAAATTATGAAAAAATAATTGTTTTGTTCATCGTTATTTTTAGTTTTTCAAAGATATTTTCGCAAACGAAAAGCGATTTGCAAAAATATCATCGCTCTGATTATGATAAATCCAAAAATAAATAATAAATTATGAACTTAAAAGTTGGCGATACATTTTCAAAAAGCCGTGAAGTTACGGACGAACTTGTAGAAAAGTTCGCGGAAGTTTCGGGCGATTATAATCCGATTCACTTGGACGACGAATTTGCGAAAAACACGCGCTTTGGAAAGCGCATCGCGCACGGAATGCTCGGCGGTGCATTCATTTCAGCGGTTTTGGGCTACGAATTGAGCGTCAGGAAAATCGTTTATCTGAGCCAGACGATGAAATTTGTCGCACCTGTCTTTATCGGCGACACAGTAACGGCAAAAGCGACGGTTGCAAACATTCGTGAAGACAAACCAATTGTAACGGTTGAAACTGTTTGCGAAAATCAAAACGGCGAAATGCTTATCAAAGGCGAAGCGGTGTTGATGATGTTGGAGTAAAATCAAAAAAGCAATCCGAAAAAGACTGCCTTTTTATAAATTTGAATGCCCTCGGCAGGCATTTAAGCAAACTTTTAAATGTTCATTATGCTGCTTTTAGAGCTTTGGGCTTTTCTTTTTTGTCCAAACCGAGTCCATTGTCCGAATTTTCCAGACATTGACGGGCAAAATTTTCAAGTATGGAAACGGCGCGATTGATTGATTCATTGCTCGCGTGAGTATAATACCACAAAGTATGCCGCGATTGTCCGGTTATGGATGACGCAGTTTCAAAATCTGTTCCCGATTGCATTATTAAGGTTGTCGCTGTGTGCCGCAAATCGTAGGGAATAAAACCACCCGCGATTTTGCGCCCGTAAACGATGCCCGCCGATTCGCAAGCCGTTTTGATTTGCTCGTAATAAGTCGCGGTCAATGTTCCCTTCTGGCTGAAAATAAATTCCCCCGCTTTAATGGCGACTGCTTCAAATAAAAGCCGGCGGACAATTTCAATTAACGGAAAATAGCGAACTGTTTTTGCCGTGCGAAAGCGCGTTTTCCTGCCGACGATTTTTAAAACCTGCAAGTCTTCGAGAATGTCAGATTCTTTCAAAGCGACCAATTCGCCCGGACGCGCTCCGGTAACAGCCGAGAGCAGGAAAAGAAAACCGGCGCGGCGACGCGATAAAAACAACTTTTCCGATTCTTCTTCAGTCTGCGGTTTGAGCAGATAAAACAAAATCGCTTTTGCTTCCAAAGAATGCACGATGCGTTCGCGGCGCGATTTGTCCACTTTCAAAAACCGAACTTTCGGCGCAGCGTAATTTTCAATGTCGGCGAAAAGATTCTTTGCTTGATTTAGAGTTGCGCGAACTGTCCGCAAATCGCGGTTAATAGTTTCATCTTTGACGTTTTCCTTTTGCCTGTGTTCAACATAGAAATTTATTTGTGATGTTGTTAATTGATTGATTCGTAAATCGCTAAAGCCTTTTTCGGTCAAACAATCGAGAAGCGCGTTCAAAACTCTTACTGCCCGTGTTTTCTCCGCGTGTTCACCGATTGCTTCAATTCGTTTTTGAAAAAGTTCGCAAACGGTCGGAAATTTTCGCGCGTCAGTTAATTCATAACGAGAATTTTTTTCGGCAAGCCTGATTCGAGCAGCCGCGTTTTCGGCAAGCTGCCGTGTTCCAAATCCGCTTTCGCGTTTTCGCCTGCCGCTCTCCAGCCAAATATCAAATCCCCAAGACCAAAATTTTTCTGTCGAGGAATCCCAACGCCAGCCGGCTTTTGATTTTGCGCTGTAAAACTTTTTGATTGCCATAGTTGAAACAATTTCCTATCAGTGAAATAAAAATTTCAAATTTTTTTGAGCCGATGAATAACGTGCGTAACAACGCCGAAGATTGTGAAATCTTCTTTTTTATTGACAAAACGGGCGGCATATTTTTCGTTTGACGCGACGAGCCGCAAACCGTTTCGGCATGGTGAATAAATTTTTACTGTATAATCCGCGCCGATTAGCGCCACGATAGTATCTCCCGGTTGCGGCTGTAGATTGCAGTTGATAATCAGCAAATCGCCGTGAAAAATTTCGGTTTCCATCGAATCGCCGCTGGCGATAGTAAAAAAAACGCCATCACTTCCCGTGGTTAGATATTCGTTTAAATCAAATCTTTCGAGTTCGCCGGTAATTTCTAATGCTTCGCCCGCGGGAATGGCAACCATCGCCATAAGGCTCGTTTTCCCTGAGCGCGGGCGGAGCGGAATAAATTCTGAGAGTTTCATTTTTTTACGCGCTCCTTTTCTTTTTCGGATTTTCAATTTGCGTTTCGAGCAATGGCATTTTCTTTTTCGAGTGCGGCAGAAGTTCGCCGACCATTTGCAGAGTCTGTTTGTTTATTTCAACGTCCTGCATATCGTAAAAAGTTAAAAGTAATGCTTCGAGATGCTTTTGCGAACTTCGGCGGCATCGCGCCGCGTCCTCGTCCAGAGCGTCCCAAACATATTCCGGCAAGCGAATTGACCGCACTTTTTCACTATCCATTTGTTTCCACCTTTCAATATTAAAAAATAATACTGAAATCATACCAGAACAATACTATCACGAATACGAGTTTTTTGCATACTGTTTTCGTATTGACAGAATACCAACTATGAATTAGTATCCTAGTATCGCTTCGATACCAAACTAAATATTGGAGAAGGAAACTATGAATGCGGAAACAAAAGCGGAAGAAATCTTTTTCACCTTGCGGATGCCCCAAGAGTTAAACGAAAAACTCATCGCGGAAGCTGAAGCGGAACGGCGCAGTCGGCAAAGCCACATTATTTATTTGCTTGAAAAAAACGTCGGGCGAGAAAACGGCAACGGTAAGAAAGAGGAGGCTAAAAAATGAAAACCGGAATCAGCGAAAAAATAAGAAATTTGGCGCGATTTGCTCGTGCTATGAGAAAGATTCGAGTGAAATTTCCCGAACACGCACTTGAACTTGACCGCGCACTTTACGATGTCGGGCAAAAACTTGAGTCGTGTTCGGACCCGAATTGCGATTGCAAACAGTCGTTTGAAGAATTTCACGAGCAGACGAATCGCCTCGTTGAAGAAGAATTGCGGGAGAAAAGTTATGAGTTTAATTAATCGAAAATCGCAAACTCTTGTCGCGCCGTGTTGTGCCGCGATGCTGCTTGATTTGGACGAATCAACTTTGCGAAAAGGAAAAGCCGGAACTGAATCTTTAACGCAGGTTCGGCGCGGCAGCGGCAAACGGCAGCGAGTTTCTTTCATTCTCGAAGAGATTATTTTGCTTAAAACCGAATGGATTGAAGCGGCGCGAAAACCACAGGCGAGACTTCGGCTTGTTTCGAACCGATGAAACACACTTTCGACAATCTTTTGCGAACAATCGCAAGAAACAAAGTCAACGACACGCTGAAAAGCAAAGTTGTCTTGGCGAGGCTCGAAGCTGATGCGCCGCTCATTCGCGTTTATCAGGCGCGGAAAAGTAAAGGCGAATTTGAAGTAAAAACGCTCGAAGGCTGGCGAATTCCGCTTGAATTATTTTCGGTTGAAACGGCGGAGGAGTTGAAGAATGTCCCGTAAAAGATATTTGCGCGTGCGGAATTTCGACGCTATCCAGCATTACAAAGACCGCAATCCGATTTGGATAAAACTATATTGTTCGATTCTCGACGATTACGACTTTGCACAGCTTCCCGACGAAACGAAGTTTCACGCTGTCGGGTTGATGCTTTTAGCTTCTCGACTAAACAACAAATTTCCCGCAGACGAAGTTTGGTTACGCGCAAAAATCAACGCAGAAAAGGAAATAAATCTGAATTTGCTGCTGGAAATTCGATTTTTAGAAGTCGCGCAGAGCGAAAAAGGAGCAAAAAACGATGAAAACTTTAACGGAGAGCGCACAACTAACGCCCGTAAATCAATGGAAACAAAAGACGACCTTGATAGCGCAACTTTCCAAGACGAAGAAAATCGCGCTATCCCAGAACAGAACAGAGAAGAAGAGAACAGAAAAGAACACAACACAACACAGCGCGATGCGCTAGAAGAAGAAAAGGCTGTGTGTGTGAGTTTGGAAAATTCTTCTCAAAACAATGGGCATCTTTCAGTTTTTTCACTTGAGGAATGTTTCAAATACGTGGAAATCTGCAAATCCAAAGGCGAAAACATCACGAACCCGAAAGGCTTGGCGACAAGTCTTTATGAAAACGGAAAAGCCGACGCTTTCATTCTCGCAACTCTTTATCCAGAGGAAAACGAAAAACGGGAAATCGAAATTTACGGCGAACCGAGACGGTTTTCAGAAGAACCCTGTACGGTTTGCTTCGGCTCGAAAATGGAAGTTGTCTCTGGCAAAGGAGCGCGTCCGTGTCCGAATTGCAAAAACGAAAAAGGACACGCGACCGGGAAACAACCCGAAGGAGAAAAAGACGATGAGCAGAAAATTTTTGATTAAAACATTTTTCGCGGGTGTCATTTTATTGACAGTTTGCGCGTCCAGCGAAGCGCAAATAAAAACGCGCCTTTCGCCGCTCGGCAATTTGCTGGCTGGCATTCAGGAACGCGCCGATAATCTCGTTTACATTTCCGAAGAAGATTGGGACGTGAATGTTTTCGTCATCGGCAGAAATATTTCGGTTTTGAATGCGGAAAGGTTTCAAGCAGCGAATCCATTCGTCGCTTTCGAGCCGATTGAAGAAATTCCGGTAAGTGATTTCTTTACCCGTCTGGAAAAGCGCGATGAAGCGTGGACAAATCTCAGGAATTATCTCGAAGCAAATTTAATTTCACTGAAAGTTTTTAAGGTCGGCACGGTTCGGCGTGAAGTTTACGCCGTCGGATTGTTTCAAGGGCATATCGTCGGTATCAGGACTTTCGCGGTTGAAACTTAAAGGAGCAGAGCAATGAAAATAATTGCAAAAATTTCTGTCCAATTCGACTGCAAAAATTGCGGCGAAAAATGCGAAACGGAATCTGATTACATCTGGATTGATGAAACCAAAATCTTTCGCTGCGATTTTTGCGGTGCATCTTCAAAAATTCAATTTGTTCCAGTCGAAGAAAAGGAGAAAAGCGATGAGTGAAGAAAAACATTTTGTGCAGCAAATCACGATTGACGAGCAAATCTCGGAAGTAAAAAGAGAAATTGCTATGCGAAATAAAGTTTATCCGAAATGGATTGAAGCCGGTTCAATGAAGAAGTCGAAAGCGGATTTTCAAATTCTGGCGATTGAAGCCGTTTTAATTTCGCTTCAAGATTTGGCTAAAAAGGCCGCGCCGCAAGCCGGACTGTTTTGAAT
>MWZA01000185.1 GCA_002050455.1 Acidobacteria bacterium 5-1
ATTGTATTCCTTGCCTTCTTTCAAAATGAAAACGTGCATCGCTTCGCCCGGCAAAACAACTGGAAAAATGATTTTCGGGCGTTTGTGGGAAGAAAATGACGAAAACCACGAGAATTCGCCAAGCATTCACGATTCGCGTCCGGCAGGTTTCCGCAAAGGAACGCGCGAACTGCGGCAGACAACCATTATTGAAGAAATTGAATAAGTGGTAAATGGTAAGTGGTAAATGGTTAATGAATTACTCTTTTTATTTACCATTAACCATTTACCACTTACTATTTATTATGAACACAGCCATTATCGTCGCCGCCGGACAGGGAATGCGCTTCGGCGCGGAAAAGCCGAAACAGTTTCTTGAAATTCTCGGAAAACCTTTAATTATCCATACTCTGCAAAAGTTTGAAAATTGTCCCGCAATTGATGAAATCATTCTCGTTCTGCCCTTTGAGGAAATCGAAAATTTTGGACAAATCGCCGAAAAATTTAATATAAAAAAACTTGTCAAAACGGTTGCGGGCGGAGCAGCACGCGCCGCATCGGTCTTAAATGGATTAAATGCGATTGACGCTGAATCCACCGAAATCGTTGCGGTTCACGACGGCGCACGTCCGCTTGTTTCGTTGGAGGAAATCACGCAAACAATCGAAAAAGCAAAGAAAACCGGCGCGGCTTGTTTAGCGGCAAGCCTTACCGACACGATAAAGGAAGTTGCAGACGGAAAAATCGTGCAGACAATTGACCGCGCCAAACTCCGACGCGCTCTAACGCCGCAATGTTTTCGATATGAAATTCTAAAACGCGCTTTTGCCGCCAATAAAATCGGTGAAATCGTTACTGACGAATGTTTTCTGGCGGAAAAACTCGGCATCGAAGTTTCAATCGTTGAAGGCAGCGCGAAAAATATCAAAATCACAACGCCCGAAGATTTTATTTTGGCGGAAAGTTTATTAAAACAAATATAAACTTAAAATCAGAAATTAAAAATGTATAAAATCGGTTTCGGCAACGACATTCATCGGCTTGTTACGGGCAAACCGCTTATTTTGGGCGGTGTTTCAATTCCCGCCGACAAAGGAGCAATCGGACATTCGGATGCCGACGCGCTTCTTCACGCCGTAACGGACGCGATTTTCGGCGCACTCGCGCTCGGCGACATCGGTTCGCATTTTTCCGACCTTGAAGAAAGATGGAAAAACGCCGAAAGCTCAGCTTTTCTGCGTTATGCAGTCGGATTGATAAAAGAAAAAGGCTATGCAGCGGCAAATGTGGATGCAGTTGTCAGTCTGGAAATACCGAAGCTGCGCCCGCATATTGATAAAATGCGCGAAAATATCGCACAAATTCTTGAAATTGATATTTCCCGCGTCAGCGTCAAAGCCAAAACGGGTGAAGGCGTTGACGCAGTCGGAAGACACGAAGCCGTCAAAGCCGAAGCCGTAATTTTATTGGAGAAAGTTGAGGCAAACGGATAAAGCATTAATTTTCTTTAAGTCTATCTAAGCGTTTTTTTGCGATAGCACCCGCGCAAAGCATCACCAATCCTAACGCAGCCAGATAAATGTTGATTTCTTTATATAAAAGATAAATAACAAACGAGGCGGAAAACACAAGCAGAGCTGTCAGACTGCTGAGAACATAAGCTAATTCTGTATAATCTTCTTTCATCTTTTAATTTCTTTCAAACATTTTAATTTGCCCTGGTTTCAAGCATTTTCTGCAAATCTGCTTCATCGAGCGTGTAAATTTCGCTGCAAAAACCGCACGTCATTTGTGCGCCTTTGTCTTCTTTGAGCATTGATGCGACTTCTTCACGTCCGAGCGAGGAAATAAGTAAAACGGCGCGTTCAAACGAGCAGTTACACTCAAATTTAATTTGTCTTTCTTCCAGAATTGAAAAATCAATCTCGCCCAAAGCCAGTTTGACAAGGTCTTCTGCGTTCGCGCCTTCGCTGATAACGCTTGTGATATGCGGCGCGTGTGCGATTGCGTCTTCAATCATCGTGATAATGTGCTGATTCGCGCCCGGCATTATCTGAATCATCACGCCGCCCGATGCTTTGACAAAAGGTTCTGCATTTTGTAGCAAAACGCCGAGCAGAACAGCGGACGGAATTTGTTCGGACTTTGCCAGATAATACGCAAAATCTTCGGCAATCTCGCCCGAAACAATCGGAACTGAACCAACATATGGCTCGCGGTGAAGCCCGATGTCAAAGCCTGATTCGCGGATAACATAAAACATTCCTTTGCCGATAATTCCCGATACATCAAATTTTCCGTTGTCTTTCGGCGGCAGTTCGATGTGCGGATTTTTAACGTAACCGCGCACTTTGCTGTCTGTCGTTGCTTCGGCAGTTATGCCCTTGACCGCGCCTTCGCATTCAATCTTTACGGTCAGACGGTCAAATTCTTTGAGGCTTGCGCCAAGCATAAGCGTTCCCGTCATAACGCGACCAAGTGCGGCGGAGACCGTCGGCGAAGTTTGATGTCGGCGCATCGCCTCGGTTGTAATTTCGGTTGTGATTGCCGCCATAAAACGTATTGTGCCATCGGCGGCTGTTCCGTTTATCAATTTGTCCATAAGTTACAGTTTCGACAAATTTATGGCAGAAAGTCAAATTTCTCGTTTATCAGAAATTAGTTTTATCTGATTAAAAAATTATTTGAACGCAAAACTTAAAGCAATACTTTAACTTACACGATATTTTGGTAAAATTTTTGTTACACATACAATATATTGTGCATTTTTTTGTTGACAACACAATTTGAATTCAGGTATATTGCTTCTCACTTGGGAATAAAAGCCAAACATAATTTCTCAGGTTTAGTTCAGAAGCAGTTCTTCCATACTCGCATTTTTATAATGCAAAAGACGGATAAAAAAGTTAAAATTATAAATTAACTGTGTCTTTAACGGGACGCGAGGAGAGATGAGTCAAATGAGTACAGTCTTTGAGCCTGTGGTGTCAGGCGGTGTTGTCGCCAAAAACGAAAAAACAAACGGAAACGGCACGAGAATTTCCCGAAGGCGTAAAATCCAACCGATTGGTCTGAATGGGCAAAAAGTTGTCGGCAAACGCTATTCGCTGAAAGACGCGAATGGAGAATCGCTCGAAACTTGGAATGATATTGTGCGCCGTGTGGTCGGGCATGTTTCAACCGCCGAAAAAGATGATGTGATGCGCGATTATTTCTATAATTCGATGACGGAAATAATGCTCAACCGCGAATTTGTTCCGAATACGCCGTGCCTTGTCAACGCGGGCAAACCAAAAGGACAATTAGCCGCGTGTTTTGTTTTAAATGTTCCCGATTCAATTGAAGGCATTATGGAACACGCACAAGCGGCAGCAATTATTCATCAAACCGGCGGCGGAACCGGAATGACCTACGAATTCCTGCGTCCGGCAGGCGCGATGGTTAATTCTACGCGCGGCGTGGCTTCCGGTCCGGTTTCGTTTATGAATATCGTCAACACGATGACCGAAGTCGTCAAACAAGGCGGTGTGCGGCGCGGGGCTAATATGGGCATGATGCGCTGTTCTCATCCGGATTTGCTACGTTTTATTCACGCCAAAAACGACCAACACTCATTGACCAATTTTAATATCTCCGTTAACGTAACCGACAAATTTATGGAAGCGGTTGACCGCAAAGAATGGTTTCAGACCGAATTCAAAGGCGAAGCGTGGACGCAGCCGGTTTTTGACCCGCTGACCGGCACGGATTATGTGGTTTATCGTTGTTCTGACGGCGAAACCGCAATTTTTGCCGACAAACTCGCTTTTGAAACCGCTGATTTATCCGATTGCACTATTGAACAGCCACCAAACGAAGGAATGATTTACGCGCCGGATATTTGGAATCGCATCATCGCTTCGGCGCACAAATACGCCGAACCTGGAATCGCCTTTATTGACCAAGTAAATCGCCATAATCATCTGATGAATTCGATGGGCGCAATTTACGCAAGTAACCCATGCGGCGAACAATTTCTCCACTTTTCCAACTCTTGCAATCTCGGAAGCATTGATTTATCAAAGTTTTACAAAAAGCAAGGCGACGGCACAAGTGCCGATGAATGCATCGAGTGGGAACGCTTGGCGCGGGCGACGCATCTTAGCACACAGTTCCTCGATAACGTGATTAATGCCGGATATTTTCCGCTTGACGAGATTGATGATGTCGTCAAACGCACTCGTCCGGTTGGTTTGGGAATTATGGGATTTGCCGATTTGTGTTTGAAACTGCAAATTAGTTACGGCGAACCCGATTCGATAGATTTGATGGACAAAGTGATGGGCTTTGTTCGCAAAGAAGCATGGAAAGCGTCCTTAAAATTGGGCGCGGAAAAAGGCACGTTTCCCGAATTTGAGGCAAACCGCGAATCTTACGCCAAATTTTTGTATGACGAAATCGGCATTTCGCGTGATATGCCGCTGACTCCGCGCAATTACGAAACTACAACAATCGCGCCAACGGGAACAATTTCATTGGTTGCAGAAACGTCAAGCGGTTGCGAACCGAATTTCTCATGGGCGTATGTCCGCCAAGACACAATCGGCACACGCACTTATATTCACACATTGGCGGCGGAAGCGTTAGGCATCGAAGTTGACCAAACCGACGAGGAATCAATCAAACAAGCCGCGCAATACGTCGTTGACCACGAAAACGAACTTCCCGATTATTTTATTTCGGCGATGAGCATCACTTCAAAACAACACGTTCAGGTTCTCGCGGCGGCACAGCGCAATGTTGACAATTCCGTATCGAAAACCTGCAACGGCGCAAAAGACGATACGGTTGAATCGGTTGACGAACTTTATCGGCTTGCTAAAGATTTAGGCTGCAAGTGCGTTTCATATTACCGCGACGGCTCGCGCGAAGGTCAAGTTTTAACTTCGATGAAAGCCGAAGAAAAAAAGAAAGAAACAACCGATGTCGAACAAATCATTATTGATGAATGCAACGAAATGATGACGCTTCACGCCGTTTCTGAAGCAAAAACCGAAGCAAAGACCAAAACGAAAAAGGGCGAAAAGATTGACCGCCCGCGCGAATTGCAAGGTTCGACGTGGCGCATCCCGTTTGACGGGCGAAATCTGTATGTTACGGTCAATCACAACGGCGAAAAAGTTTTGGAAGTCTTTGCGACCGGTCCGATTTCAGAAGGCGTTGGCTTGCTTGCATCAAAAATGCTGCGCGGCGGATTTGATGTCAAAGAAGTGGCGCGAAGTTTAAACAAAGTTACCGCGACACACGCCGTTTGGTTTAATGAAAGACTGTTGACATCGCCCGAACAAGCGGTTGCCGAATGTCTGTTATTGATTGACCGACGTTTGAAAAATCTTCCGGCTTCGGAAAGACAAATGAGCAGAGCAATGACGGCGGACAGCGTTTCTATGACCGAAACAAAAATGTCAAGTCTGATTGGGACTTGTCCCGAATGCAAAGGTCAACTCGAACACGCTTCGGGTTGCGATTTCTGCCGCGATTGCGGTTATTCCAAATGTAAGTAAGCGTTCCTTAAGTCCTGTTATTTTGGTATTGCTGATTAATCAGTTTAGCCCTTAGCTTTTAATTAAACTATGGGCTTTGTTTTTTGTTGGTGTGTCGCGTTAAATTAAACGGTCATGTAACAAAAGAGATGCTGGAAGAATTTATCTGATGAACATAAAGTTTCACGACGGCTTCCAGCATTTTCTTGCTCTTTGAAAAACAAATCGTTCTTCGCTGCAATCTTTTTAAGTGCGTCC
>MWZA01000107.1 GCA_002050455.1 Acidobacteria bacterium 5-1
GAATATGTCGGCGTTGGACGGTAAAACAGTTATCAGTCGAAAAATTTAAACTGATAACTGATAACTGATAACTGATAATATGTCATTAACTTCAAAAATTTTAGTAACCGGCGGAGCAGGTTTTATCGGCTCGACCTTGGCGGATGAACTTATCCGTCAAGGTGCAAAGGTTACGATTCTTGACAATCTCATTACCGGCTTTCGGGAAAATCTGGAAGAAATTCAAGGCGATTTTGAATTTATCGAAGGCGATTTGAATGATGACGACACATTAACGAAATCCCTAAAAGACGTTGAGGTTGTTTTTCATCAAGCCGCGCTTCCTTCCGTTCCGCGTTCGGTTGAAAATCCTGTCGAAACTCATCAGGCTTGCGTCAACGGAACTTTTAATTTGCTTTTAAAATCAAAGGAAGACGGCGTGCGGCGGGTAATTTATGCCGCGTCGAGTTCGGCTTACGGCGACCAGAAAACATTACCGAAAGTTGAAACAATGCTCCCTGAACCGCTTTCGCCATATGCGGCGGCAAAATTGATGGGCGAGTATTACGCCCAAGTTTTTTCCCGCGTTTATGGTTTGGAGACGATTTGTCTGCGCTATTTTAATGTGTTCGGACCGCGCCAAAATCCTTCTTCGATGTATTCCGGCGTCATTTCCCAATTTATTGACGCACTGATGAGCGACAAAACTCCGATTATATTTGGCGACGGCGAACAATCACGCGATTTTACGTTTGTCGCCAACGTAGTGGATGCCAATATCAAAGCCGCGCAAACTTCCAAAGGCATCGGTGAAATTATCAACACCGCCAACGGTGAACGAATTACGCTAAATGAACTACTCGGAGTTTTGAAAAAAATCACGGGAAGAGAAATTGTCAAAGCTGATTATCAAGCCGAAAGAAAAGGCGATGTAAAACATTCGCAAGCCGATAATACAAGAGCAAAAAAATGGCTCGGATATGAAAAACTCGTCGGATTGGAAGAAGGTTTGCGTCAGACAATTGATTGGTGGAAAATGAGTCGTTTTGCGAAATAAATTAATTGTCAAACTTCTATTTTAAGAATAATTTTTTAAACCAACTAAAAATCTTTTATGTTCAGACAAATAGGGAAAGTCAAATTTCATTGACTTTCCCTATTTATAGTTTTCAAACGCTCGTAACGGAAATTTCTTAGTAGGTTGCATTTGCGGCTGAAACCACTTTTTCCGCCGCGCCGCGCATTCCGTCGGCTGAAATGATATTGACACCTGAATCGTGCAGCACTTTTTTGCCTTCTTCGACATTCGTGCCGGCGAGCCGCGCCACAATCGGAATCCCAACGCCGAGATTTTTCGCCGCTTCGACCACGCCGCGTGCCACCATATCGCAGCGCACAATGCCGCCGAAAATATTTATTAAAACGGCTTTGACGTTTTGGTCAGCCAATAAAATGCGAAAAGCGTCTTCGACTCTTTCCTGCGACGCGCCGCCGCCGACATCTAAAAAATTTGCCGGTTCGCCGCCCGCGAGTTTAATAATGTCCATTGTCGCCATCGCCAAACCTGCGCCGTTGACCATACAACCGATGTCGCCGTCAAGTTTAATGTAGCTCAAATCAGATTTTGAGGCTTCGATTTCGAGCGGTTCTTCTTCATTCAAATCGCGCAGTTCGGCATAGTTTTTATGACGAAACATCGCGTTGTCGTCGAAATTCACTTTTGCGTCAAGGGCAATTAAGCGATTATCTTTTGTCAGCAAAAACGGATTTATTTCAACAATAGTCGCGTCCATTTTTTCAAATGCATTATAAAGCGACAGCATAAATTTTGCGGCTTGATTGATGAGTTCGCTTGGAATACCTAAACCGAAGGCGAGTTTCCGCGCTTGAAACGGGCGAAAGCCGACTGCCGGGTCAATGGTTTCTTTCAAAATCAATTCCGGCGTTTCTGCCGCGATCTTTTCAATGTCCATTCCGCCCGCCGCCGAAGCCATAAAAACGTTTCTGCCTGAAACGCGGTCAAGTGTAATGCCGAGATAAAATTCCTTGTCAATCGGCAAACCTTCTTCAATCAGCAAAGTTTTAACTTCACGTCCTTCCGCTCCGGTCTGGTGCGTAACAAGCCGCATTCCAAGCATTTCTTCGGCGATTTTTCTGGCTTCTGCGGGCGATTTGGCAAGTTTTACGCCGCCGCCTTTGCCGCGCCCGCCCGCGTGAATCTGCGCTTTGACGACCGTCAAATCAGTTCCCAAATCTTTTGCCGCTTGTTCGGCTTCTTCCGGCGTTTTAGCGACAATGCTGTTCGGCACCGGAACGCCGTATTGTTCTAAAAGTTCTTTTCCTTGATATTCGTGTATTTTCATAGACTTAATTAATAATTTCTGATTTAGAAAAACACCGGAAGTTTAACTTTGCGGCACACAAAAAGCAAAGGTAGTTTGGTTAATTGCCTTTCAAAAAGATTGTTAATTGATTATCGAATTTTACGGCGTAGTATCAATAATAATGCCGGTCAATTTCCAATTTTTACCTTCGGGCATATATCTCAGCGTAAATTTAGTCGGAAGCGGTGCAGTATCATAGCTGCCTTCCAACACTAACTCTTTAAAACCTTTGCTGTCATCAACCCGCGGATTTGATGAAAATTCCGCCTCTTTTGAACGGATGCCGGAGAAATTGTTTTTACCGTCAATGAAAATTCTAAAAGTATCTTCTAATTTTGCGGGTGAAGTTTGAAGCTGCCAGAGTTTTGATATATTAGCGTAAAATGCCGTAAAATCTGCACTTTGAACAGCATCGCTAAAATCTAAAACCGTTGTTTTCACCATCTCCTGCAATTCATCATCCGAAGGGATTTCACCTCTCGAGGCATCTGCTTTTTTAGTAATAGCTTTTGGGGTTGACGTGGTTTGAGCCGGTTCCGGAGTCTTGATATTTACATCGACACTTTCTTTATTCCGAAGCAAACTGGAACAACCTAAACCGACAAAAATAAAAACTCCCAAGATAAACAGCACATTGAGTTTGGATTCACTGCCCAAAAAAATTTTTTGAATTATTTTCCTCATATTTTCTTTTCCTTTTTATTTGAAATTTCTAACTTTTTCGCCAAGGCGCAAGCAACTTGCTCCAACTTTGCGCCGTCCGTTCATATTCGCTCGGACAGCGGGCGGCGCGTTCTTGCGGAAGATAACCATCATTTACGATATACGCAAATTTGGTCGGATTTGACCCGTAAGTCAGACATAAAGAATTGTAAGAACGCTGTTCCTGCAAAAGATGTTCGTCTGCTAAGTTGCGCTTGTTCGGCAAATTTTTTCTTGACTCAATTTTAAACGCATCAGACGCGGCAATCACGGCGCGAACTCCATCGTCACCCAATTCTTCCAAATTAATATAGGTCGAACAGCGGTCAGCCGCATCTTCTTCATTGCCCGTCAACGGCAGGTTGTAAGTATCAATCAAGGCGTGTCCGATTTCGTGAAGAAACGCGAAACGCACCGCATCAAACATATTTTCGTACGCTTTTTGGTCGGAATCTCCATTGCTTTTGAACAATTTGTAAAAATGTTCCATCAATTCATAACAAACCGTAACCGAATAGTCTTGGTCGTCGTAAAAGGCGTTTGCTTCGCCACAATCCTTAGTCCGCATATAAATGTCGTGCGGCAGAATTAAAGATTGGTTAAGCCTTTGCGCCGCTTTTTCCAATTCTTTTTCTTCCTTGATTTGATGGTCAATTTCCTTATAACGCGGATTTTTCACTTCGTCGTGCTGAACGATAAAATCACCTCTATCGGCTTTCTTGTCTTTCGCATTAATGCTTTCCGAATTTACATTAACTTGTGTCTGTTCTTCGCTGTCTGTATTTGAGGCAATCAGTTTGGTATTAACACTGCGCCCCGAATTTCTGTCTGAACGGCAAACGCAAGCCGTAATAATAAATAAAATTAACAAGACGGTGCATAAATTAAAAAAATTACGACTCATAAATTTACAGTTGGAGGACTATCTTGGATTTGATTAACATTTTTTGCAAAAAAATCGGCTGATAAATAGAATTTACCAGCCGAATATAACTTATTTTTATTTTTTTTTCTACTGCGCTTTGTCAACTAACTTGAGCAAGGTTCGCACGGCAACCGCTGTCGGACCTTTTGAGCGGTGCGGTTTTGCATCGTCTGCCCATGCCGTCCCCGCAATATCGAGATGCGCCCATTTCGCGTCTTTGACAAATTCCTGAATAAAAACCGCGCCCATAATTGTTCCCGCTTTACGCGAAGGTCCGATGTTTTTGATGTCGGCAATATCGGATTTGATTCCTTTACTGTAATCTTTGCCGACCGGAAGCTGCCAGAAATTTTCGCCCGCATCTTTGCCGCAAGCAATAATTTCATCAACCAGGTCTTGGTCGTTGCCCATAATGCCGGTGTTCAAATCGCCGAGCGCAATAATGACCGCGCCCGTCAAAGTCGCCATATCAACAATGCGCGTCGCACCCTGTTTTTCGGCATAAGCCACTGCATCAGCCAAAACCAGACGACCTTCGGCATCGGTGTTTAATATCTCAACTGTTTTGCCGTTCATCGCCGTTACGACATCCGACGGGCGCGAGGCTTTGCCGTCCGGCATATTTTCCACCGCCGCGACAATACCCAAAATCGGCACGGTTGGTTTGAGCATGGCGATTGCCCGCATTGTTCCCAAAACGGTTGCGCCGCCCGACATATCGTATTTCATCGCGTCCATATGTTCCGATGGTTTGATGGAAATTCCGCCCGTATCAAACGTGATGCCTTTGCCAACCAACGCCAGCAATTCGCCTTTTTTGCCGGTTGATTTTTTCGGCTCGTATTTCAAAACAATCATTTTGGCAGGTTGTTCCGAACCTAAGGAAACGCTCATCAGCGAACCCATTCCGAGTTTTTCCATCTTAGCTTCATCAAGTATTTCACACTTCAAACCGACTTCCTTCGCCATCTTGTTTGCGCGGTTCGCCATTTCCGTCGGCGTTAAAATATTCGGCGGTTCGTTTGCCAAATCGCGTGTAAAATTCATCGAATCGCCAATGATTTTGCCGCGTTCCAATCCATTCTTTAAATCTTTTTCTTTCGCGCCTTCGACACACAAAACAAAATTATCAACGCTTTTGTCGTTTCTGTCTTTAGTTTTGTATTTATCGAGTTCAAACTGGCTGGTAACAACGCCTTGCATCGCGTTGCTGGCAACTTCCATCGCGTCGCCGTCCGAACGCGACAACAACGCAAAACCTTTGATGTTACGCTTTCGCAAAGCGCGTGTCGCCGTGCCGGAAAGTGCTGCAACATCCGAGGCTTTGTAATCGCCACGCTCGCCAACGCCGACCAGTAAAAGCCGACTCGCCTTCACTTTTCCCTTCGACTCAAACAGCAAATATGCCGTTTCGCTCATTTCGCCCTTAAAC
>MWZA01000058.1 GCA_002050455.1 Acidobacteria bacterium 5-1
TTGGTGGACCGACCAAGACCGCACAAAATTTGATGACCGCGCAACTTGTGTCGCCAATCAATTCAGCAGTTACGAAGTTTTGCCGAAATTGTATATGAGCGGCAGATTGACTCTGGGCGAAAACATCGCCGACCTCGGCGGTTTGACGATGGCTTACACGGCTTATCAAAAATCGCTCGAAGGCAAACCGCGACCGGAAAACATTGACGGTTTTACGCCCGAACAAAGATTTTTCCTCGGTTGGGCGCAGGTTTGGGCGGCAAAAGCCACGCCCGAAGCCGAACGCTCACAGGTTTTAGGCGACCCGCACGCGCTTCCGCGCTGGCGCGTCAACGGACCTTTATCAAATATGCCGCAGTTTGCACAAGCCTTCGGCTGTAAGCAAAACAGCGAAATGGTCAAAAAAGATGCCTGTCTGATTTGGTAGGTTTCTTTTAGAAGAAATAAAGAGAGTTGGGAAGAAGTTCTTCTCAACTCTCTTTATTTCTTCTTTTTGATGTTTTCAGGATAGACACAGGATAACAGCGGGTTGCCAAATACGATTAAATTTGCAATACAATAGGATAAAAGAAATTTCCAGCGTAAGTTGTCAGGAAAATGCCCGCGACAAGTTGTCGGAAAATTTGAGAATAATTTTGTGGGAAGCGTTGGCGTTCAACTGTCAAAATCGAGAGATAAAACGATGAAAAAAACGAAAATTCTTCCTAGGTTTGTTTTGATAATGTTATTTATGTCTTTGAATATCGCAACAACAAAAGCACAATCAACCACGCGAAAATCCGACAACTTTACTAAGGCTTACAAACAATTCGGCGCAGCTTACGAGCAAGAATTACAAAAATCGGGAATTGTCGGCAGTAGTTTTATGTTCGTTAGAGATACTAAGGTCGCCGCCAAAAAGTTTTGGGGAATAGCGAATCTCGAAAAAAATCAGGCAGTTGACGAAGACACGATTTATCATTGGGCTTCGATTACCAAAACTTTTACGGGCATCGCCACAATGCAACTGCGCGATAGAGGATTGTTGAAACTCGACGATTCGGTTGTCAAATATCTTCCCGAACTTCGCGCCGTCCATAATCCTTACGGCGATATGAGCGAGATTACGATTCGGCAATTGTTGTCGCACAGCGCGGGTTTTCGTAATCCGACGTTTCCTTGGAAAGACGAAATCAAAGATTGGCAGCCGCATGAGCCGCAGGATTGGGAACAGCTTGTCGCAATGTTTCCTTACACAGAAATTAAATTTAAGCCGGGAAGCCGTTATAGTTATTCAAATTTGGGAATCGTTTTTCTCGGACGTATTATCGAGTTAATTACCAAAGACGATTACGAAGTTTATATTGACAAAAACATTTTCAAGCCGCTTGAGATGTATCGCAGTTATTTCGACGCGACTCCGTATCATCTTTTGAAATATCGTTCGCACAGCTATTTTATTGAAAACGGCAAGCGAACACCGGGGCGTTTTGATGTCAACACGGGCATCACGGTTTCAAACGGCGGGCTGAATTCGCCTCTGCCCGATATGGTCAAATATCTCAACTTTCTGGTCGGCGACCCGACGAAACAAGACGTTTATGAAGGCGTGTTGAAACGCGCTTCGCTCGAAGAAATGTGGCAGCCGGTCATCGAAAGCGAGCGCGACGCGCTTGGCAATACAAATAATGTAACGAATATTGGATTGGCGTTTTTTCTTGACGCGCGACACGGGCTAATCGGTCATAGCGGCGACCAAAACGGTTTTATTATGTATATTGATTTTCGCCCTAAAACGCGCTGTGCTTCGATTCTGGCATTTAACACGAATCTGCAATTGCCCGACGACACGCCGCTTGAGAAAAATCCGGTGCAAAAGCTACGGATTGCGCTTCGCGCACTATTTCAAAGTATTGATAATACGACAAAATAAAAAATAATTTTATGAATCAAACAGAACAAAAACATCAATCCGAAACCGTGCGAAAGCACAAGGAATTTCTTTTTCCAGCAGTGGCAACTTATTATCAGGAACCCGTCGCGCTCGTTAAAGGCGAAGGCGAATACGTCTGGGACGACGCGGGCAATCGTTATTTAGATTGCTTCGGCGGCGTGTTGACCGTTAGCGTCGGACACGCGAATCCGACAATCAACGCGGCGATTGTCGAGCAAACAAAAACGTTGCAGCACACTTCGACGCTCTACGCCAACAAACCGCAGGGCGATTTGGCGGAAAAGTTGGCGGAAATTACGCCCGGCGATTTGAAGAAATCTTTCTTTACATCGAGCG
The DNA here is from genome assembly GCA_002050455.1 of Acidobacteria bacterium 5-1. Lineage (GTDB taxonomy): Bacteria > Acidobacteriota > Blastocatellia > Pyrinomonadales > Pyrinomonadaceae. The sequence continues at coordinate 2,270 of MWZA01000058.1, forward strand.
GAACGGAAGCCGACGACACGGCGATTATGGCGGCAAAACTCGCTACGGGCAGACACGAAATCGTCGTGCTTCGTCATAGTTATTCCGGTCGTTCAGCGACTGCGCTTTCAAGTGTCGGGCATTCGACTTGGCGACCGCTTCCGGCGCAGGTTGCCGGAATTGTCCACGCCCGTGCGCCGTATTGCTATCGTTGCCCGCTTAATCTGAAACCAAATAATTGCGGTCTGGCTTGTGCCGAAGATGTCAAAGACGTGATTGAAACGACGACAACCGGAGAAATTGCCGCGTTTATGGCTGAACCGATTCTCGGAGTCGGCGGTTTTATCGTGCCGCCCGCCGGTTATTTTGAACGGGTTGAAGAAATCACGCGCGAACACGGCGGACTTTTTATCGCCGACGAAGTGCAAACTGGCTGGGGACGTACGGGCGACAAATGGTTCGGCATCGAGCATTGGGACGTTTCACCTGACATCATCACTTCGGCGAAAGGAATGGCGAACGGTGCGCCGATTGGCTGGACAATTACCACAGCCGAAGTTGCCGACAAATTTCCTGGCTTGACGTTTTCCACATTCGGCGGAAATCCCGTCTCGACCGCCGCCGCGCTCGCCGTTGTCAAAATGATTGAAGATGAAGATTTGCGGACAAATGCGCGAATCGTCGGCGATTATCTGCGCGAAAAGTTGGAAGAATTAAAGGAAAAATATCCGATTATCGGCGACGTGCGCGGAATGGGTTTAATGCAGGGCATCGAACTCGTGAAAGACCGCGAAACGAAAGAACCTGCGCCCGAAGCCGTCTTGAAAGTTTTTGAAGAAACAAGGCGGCAAGGCATTCTCATCGGCAAAGGCGGGCTTTACGGCAACGTGATTCGCACGGGAATGATGCTCAATTCGACGCGCAGTAATGTTGATGAATTGATTACCGCGCTCGATAAAGGTTTTGCGCTTTGTTGAGAAATTCACCACAGAGATACAGAGAACACAGAGTTTTTTAGAACACTTTTTTTGGCATAATCAGAAAACTTTTCTGCCATAATAAATATGCGAAGTGAAATGACTTTTGTTTTAGTTTTATAAAATTTTCTCTCTGTGTTCTCTGTGTTTCTGTGGTGAATAAAAATTTATGAAAAATCCCTGGTTCAAATCAAAACCGACTGAAAAGCGTTCGCCGTTTTGGTGGCTGCGGTGGGTGCCGACTGTCGTCGTTTCAATTTTAATTCTCTATTTTCTCTATGTTGTCGGCAGCGTGGCGATTGTTCCGGTGCTGGCTTCGTTCGCGCTGGCTTACCTGCTCAATCCGATTGTTTATCAAGCCGAAAAACGCGGGCTTTCGCGCACTTGGTCGGCAGTCGCCGCTATTTTGCTGGTAACGCTTGCCATCACCGCTTTTCTGGCGTATGTCGTTCCCGATTTGTGGGCGGAAAGCACCAAAGCCGGTTCAAGAATTGCCGAAAATTTCACGCCGGAAAACGCCGTCCGGCAAAGAGCGATTCTCAAACGTTATTCGCCCGCGCTGGAACGGGTGGCGGGCGATAAAATCGAAAAATTTTTAAGCGACCCGGTTGCGTTTTACAACGAAAATATGACCACTGCGACAACAACCGTTGACGAAAACGGCACACTCACCACGAGCGCGGCGGGCGGCGGCTCGGTTATTCTAGATACGCTGGTTTCATCGCTCGATTTGCTGCTCGTGCCGTTTTTCATTTTCTACATTCTGATTGATTTCCAAAAATGGCGCGATTCGCTTGAAGATTTGATTCCGCCGCGTTTTCGTGAACCGTTCCGCCGCCTGTTTGACGAATCCGGTCGGATTTTAGAATCATACGTGCGCGGGCAACTGCTTATCGGATTGATTATGGCAATCTGTTACGCCGTCGGATTCTGGTTTCTCGGCGTTCCGGCGTGGGCGGGCATTGCGATGATTGCTGGATTACTGAATGCCGTTCCGTATGTCGGCACGCTAATCGGAATTGTTCTTGCGGGTGGATTCACGCTTGCCGACGGCGGCGGAGTTTGGGACATTGCCGCCGTTCTCGGAGTATTTGTCGCCGTGCAATCTCTGGAAGGTTATTATCTGACTCCGCGAATTTTAGGCGGACGTTTGAATCTGCACCCGATGGCGGTTTTTCTCGGACTGCTTATCGGCGGAAAACTCTTCGGTCTGCTGGGCGTTATTCTCGCTATTCCGGCGATTGCCATTGGCAAGGTTTTCTTCAAATTTCTGCGCGAACTGTATGAAGCCTCTTATTTTTATCATGCCGGTGCTGTTAATCCTGTGGAAGCTCCAAGCGAAAATATGGAAGAGCGCATCGCCGAAGCCGCCGACACCGTACTTGCCGAACAAATCATTAAGGGAGAAGACGAAGAAGCAGAAAGCAAATCGGCTGGCATAGATGAAATGCCGACGGTAGTTGAGAAGCCGGTTTGATTGTTATGATTGTGATTTTCGAGCTGCAAGGCATTAATTTTGAATGGGACGAAGAAAAATATGCCGCAAATCTACGCAAACATGGTGTAAAATTTGAAACAGCCGCCGAAGTTTTCTTTGACCCTTTTCATCAAACCGGCGATACTTCGGTAGCGGAAAAAAGCGCGATTTGTCAGTCCACGCTTTACTCAGACTTTATATCGGGCAAAACTTGCGGCAAGACCTCGCTAATTATTTTGCCGGAAATGTTTGGAAAAAACCGAAGAAGTTTTGTCGCGCCATTTGCAGTCGAAAGAAAAAGTGTCGGAAATTTTGCGGAAAATTAAGATTGATTTGGTAGCGTAATTTTTCAAAGGCGGCTTTACGGCAACGTGATTCGGACGGGAATGATGCTCAATTCGACAAAGGATAATGTTAACGAATTGATTGCCGCTCTGGATAAAGATTTCGCTTTATGCTAAGACTTGGCTATAATGGCTAAGTCGAGGTTTTAGGAATTATGAGAACGACTAATATTGCCTCATTGTCGTTTGGTAATCCCCAAGGAACTTCAATAACCATATCTACTTTTACATTGTAAGCACTTGTAGCTGGCGATCTCGATATTTTAAAAATTTGTTTCTTTTAACCCAATTATGGGTTTGCCATCGTGAGCTTTTGACAC
>MWZA01000210.1 GCA_002050455.1 Acidobacteria bacterium 5-1
GTGGCGACCGAGCAATCAGACGTTTTATGTGCGGGCGAGTTCAACGGGCGGGTTGCTGGCGCAAAAAGCGGGTGATTCTCCAACGGATGTTCCGCTCGGTTCGCTTGGCACTTTTTAATTAAAGTAGCTTTTACTGCCGTCAACTTTTTTATTCGATTAAATAAGTAAAAACGGCACAAAAATCTTCGATGGCGAAATTTCTTTTGTCATCGAAGATTTTTAATTTAGCCGGAATTTTAGTTGTAAAATTTAGGGAGAGCCTTTTACTAAATCTCTCAGAGCAGAATAAAAACATTGAAATGTATTTATCCCGCCAACTGTGTCAAATCAATTAACTTTTATAAATTGATAAGCAATATAAACATTCAACACGCTGATGCCTAATTCGTGGCGGACACCGACGGCTTTCATCTGCAAAGAACCGCCCGCGTTTTGGATGGGAATGAGGAAAGAAAGTTTATCGGTTTGAAAAATTTCAATTGGATTTATCTTTCTGTCAATCGAACTTTGCACCAGCCGCGTCAGAACACTGCTTCCAATTCCGCCTGTGCCACTCAGTTGAACATTTAAAACACGAACTTTGCCAATAAGTTTTTGGGTTTGACGGTCAAATTCGAGGTCAATGTTAGTTTCCGCCCAACCCCGAAAATCAATACAGCCAATCAGCGGCGGATTATACGAGCCGGAAAAAGCAATCGGCGCATAGATTCTGCCGTCCCGAAATCTGACCGAGGTTCTAACTCCGTCAATTTCCCGTTGCAGACGAATTGATTCTTTACAACTTATGATTTGCAATGTTTGATTTGCGGTTTTCTGCTCGTTGGCTTGAAAACTCGAAACAAAACCTTGTGTTTCCGTTTTCGATTTGGAATTTGGAATCTGGAATTCAGAATTATTTTTTGCTATCGAAAACTCCGGCGCGTTAAAATTTTTAAATATTGCGTCCAAAAGCGAATCGAAAAACTGTTCGTTAAGCATAATGCCGACTTCTGCAGTTTGTGCTTTGGACAGTGTTGTAAAAATTAAAACAGTAAAAATCAGGCTCAAAATTTTCTTTGTCATTTTTATTCCTTAACTAAAAAAAGTGTAAATTCAACTATCTAAATAAATTCACTATAAATAGATAAAAATGGCGAACCGCAAGTTGTCTGTCAAAATAAAATGTTGTTGTTTTTTTGATTACAAACCAATTCTGACAATATCGTGAAGCCGGATTAATCCTAAACACGCGCCGTTTTTGTCAATCACCGGCAGAACGGAAATCTGCATCGGGCGGTCTTCCATCAGCCGCAAAGCGTCATAGGCAAGCATTTCGGGCGCGGCAGTAATCGGATTTTTGGTCATCATTTGTTCGGCTTGTAAATTTTCCAGATTTTTCGCTTCGGTTTTTTCAATTGTTCGCCGCAAATCGCCGTCCGTAATAATACCGAGAAGACTTTCGTCTTTGCCGGTTACATTGACCGCACCGAGCGAATGTTTGGAAATTGCTTTGACAACTTCAAGCCAAGATACATCAGGCGCGATGTTCGGGCTTTCATGCATCAGGTTTTTAACTTTCAGCGTCAAGCGTTTGCCCAAACGACCTGCCGGATGATTAGCGGCAAAATCTTCGGCGGTTTTTCCTTTAGCCTGCATCAAGGTCATTGCAATTGCGTCGCCTAACGCAAGCGCGACGGTTGTCGAAGTTGTCGGCGCAAGATTGAGCGGACACGCTTCCTCGTCAACCGATGCGTCCAAAACAACGTCGGATTGCCGCGCCAGCGTTGAATTGACTTCGCCGACAATTGAAATCAGGCAGATTTTTCTTGCTTTTATCGCCGAAAGAAGCAGCAAAATCTCGTCGGTTTCACCCGAATTGCTCAACGCGATAACGACATCACCTTTGGTTATCATACCCAAACTTCCGTGCAGAGCGTCGGAGGGATGGACGAAAATGGCGATTGTTCCGGTACTGGTTAAGGTTTGGGCGATTTTTTGCGCGATGACGCCGGATTTGCCCACGCCGGTTACGATAACTTTACCTTTGCACTTTTCCAAAATCTCGATGGTTTGTTTGACAACCGATTTTTCCAGCCGCGCCGCCGCTTGCTCAATTGCTCTTGCTTCGAGATTTAATAATTCGACAACTTTTTCAAAACTGTGTATCACAATTAGGAATTTTGCGGTTAGACAGGAAATTTGGCAAGTCTGTGATTTTTCTATATCAATTTAATGCTTTCTAAAGCCGTTTTAACTACTGCTTTAGAAACTTCGCGGCACTTTCGCATCAGTCAATATAACAAAGTCGCCCAAGTTTTCGTCTTTTAATTTATCAAACTTGGTAAAGTTATCGTCAGACTTCATTGTTACGACCAAAACTTTTGCCTTCGGGTTAAATTTCAAAAGCTGCTCGGCAGTTCCAAGCCGGTTTTCGGTGTGAAAAGTTCCATTTAAATGAATAATTAAAGCCATTTTGTTTCTCTTCAGATATTCCGCAATCGAATGAGCCATTGTCGCGTCCCAAAGTGTTTGTGAATCAAGAATTTTCGCCAAATTGTGATTATCGCCGCTCATTCCGCCCCTTAAATCCGTAAATTTTTTGGAATAACTTGCCGAAGCGGGCGCGTAAGGAAGCGGAGCAAGCCATTTTTTTGCTTCCGGTGAAAGTTGATTGAGCGAATCACGTCCGTTCCGCGAAACTACATTAACGTAACGGCGGGGCGCGTTGGCGGCAATTATATCAAGCCGATTTTGCTTGGCGAGTTCAACCAGCGGACGATAGTCGGTTTTGTAATTTTTCCAAGGGCGGCTGTCATCTAAAAATTTCTTTTCCGTGATTAAATCCTTCAGATATTCGTCCAAAACAATCTGCACGTCGCGCTCGAACATTTCCATTGAAAGCGCGATTTTTCTACTTTTGGCGTAATTTTCCAACGTTCTTTTGAAAATTTCCAATTGTAGATAATGTGCCACCGCATCGTCGTGATTTTCGCCGAGAAAAACTACATCTGACTTTCCTGCCACATCAACAATCCGATTGATTGTCGCCGGATTTCCCTGCGCGTCGTAGATGCGATAGTTGACATCGGAAATTTGGGCGAAAGTTAAAGAAATCATTATAGTCAGCAAAATAAATAGAGAAAATAGTTTGAACATAATATTTATAAATGAAATTTCTAAATGTAAATTAAATTTTAACGCAAAAGCGCAAAGTCGCAAAGCAGGTTGCAAAATTTATAATTTTGTTAAACATTCCAGATTTTATGTTCTAAAGAAAGACAAAGAAGAAAATTTAGAAGTGTTTCGATTTAAGACACGCAATTAAGTTCAATGTTCGTAAAAGTCTCTAACATTTATGGAATACATTGAATTACCTTGGTTTAGCAACATTTGATACTTTTGGCACGTCTTTTGCAATCTGTTTTTTTTAAGCTAAGAAGCTAAAATTAATAATTCAATAGAGGAGATATATTATGAATAACGACGGAACATTTAAAGAAGAGGCAGGTGGATTTGCAGATAGAGTTTCAGGTAATGTTAAAGAGGCAACGGGCGCAGTAACAGGTGATCGAGATCTTGAAAACAAAGGCGAAGCACAAGCCAATTATGGCGCAGCCAGACAAGCTAATAATGATGTTATTGGCTCAGATACCGGTACGCGCAGCAATAGAATGGTAACCGGTATGTTCAGAACTCGTGAAGATGCAGAAAGAGCCTATGGTTCTATAACTGGTCGTGGTTATACGAAAGATGATGTTAATCTTTTGATGTCCGATAAAACACGTGATACTTACTTTGCCGATGGCGAAGACACGGAACTTGGCAGTAAAGCCCTTGAAGGAGCAGGTGTCGGTTCGGCAATCGGCGGAACGCTCGGTGCGGTTATTGCAGGTATCGCCGCTATTGGAACAAGCGTTTTGATTCCGGGACTAGGCTTAATTGTTGCCGGACCTTTAGCAGCAGCATTAGCAGGCGCAGGTGCCGGTGGTTTAACCGGCGGATTAGTTGGCGCGTTAGTTGGTTCGGGTATTCCTGAAGAAACAGCCAAGCAATATGAACAAGGTCTCAGTGAAGGTGGAATAGTGGTTGGTGTTCAGCCCCGTAGTGATGAAGATGCCGATTATTTTGAAAATGAATGGCGCAATAGTCGTGGCGAACACATTTATCGTTAATCTTTCGATTAACTAGTATTTAGTTAAAAACTCCGCTTTTGAGGGCGGAGTTTTTATTTTTGTGTTTCTCCATCGTTAGTTAACTGATTTTGTTCTTTCTTGATAATAAAAGAATTTTCACGACTAATTCTTTTCAACATCTCTTCATCAACATTTTTCAAATGTAAGTCGCGTTGCGGAAACGGAATTTCAATATTTGCGTCGCGCAGAGCATCGTGCATCAAAACGGCGAGATCGCTCTTTACAGATACCCACTGTGAAGTACTGCTTGTCCACGCACGCGCCTGAAAATCAAGCGAATTATCGCCAAATCCAAGAAATAGGCATCCCGGTGCAGGCTCTTTTAATACATCGGGATGCTCCGAAACCGATTTGGTCAGAAGTTTAATTATTTCTGTCGGATTGTTACCGTAAGCGACACCGACATTTATTTCAAGTCGGCGTTGCTCGTCGGAAAAAGTCCAGTTTATTACCTGTTCCGAAATTAGCTGACCGTTTGGCACGATAACTTCCGAACCTTGCAAAGTGCGGATGACGCTCGCCCGCAGACCGATGCGCTTGAGATCGCCTTGCTGTTCGCCGAGTTGGATGACATCGCCGACTTTCACCGGACGCTCAAACAGCAAAATCAAACCTGACACAAAATTATTGACGATGTTCTGCAAACCAAAACCTAAACCAACGCCGAACGCGCCGGCTAAAATCGTGAACTTCGTCAAATCAATGCCCAATGCGGCAACCGCCATAAAAAAGCCGATGAGTAAAACGACGTAATGTGCTATCGTGGAAATTGCATACGGAATACCGCCCGCCAGATTAACACGCGGATAAACGTCTTCCTCTAAAATAAAACGCACGAAACGCGAAATCACAAAGGCAAGCCAGACGGTAACGACAAAGGCAATTACATCGCCTAATGAAATACTTATCGAACCGACGGTAAGTTTGGCTGTCAGAATATCCGTAATAAAAGTAAAAACAGGTTCGCGGACAGAAAGTAGG
>MWZA01000212.1 GCA_002050455.1 Acidobacteria bacterium 5-1
GGCAACAATGGCGCGGGAAAATCCACGCTTTTGAAAATTCTTTCGCGCATCACCAAACCGACGTCAGGAACGGCAGAACTTCACGGGCGCGTTGGCTCTCTTTTGGAAGTCGGCACGGGTTTTCACAACGAGCTTTCAGGACGCGAGAACATTTTTTTAAACGGTGCAATTTTGGGAATGAACCGCGTCGAAATCGAAAAAAGATTCGATGAAATCGTTGCTTTTGCCGAAATTGAAAAATTTCTCGACACGCCTGTCAAGCATTATTCTTCGGGAATGTATATGCGGCTTGCTTTTTCAATTGCCGCGCATCTCGAACCGGAAATTTTAATCGTGGACGAAGTTTTAGCCGTCGGCGATGTCGCTTTTCAGAAAAAATGTCTGAATAAAATGCGCGATGTCAGCCAATCGGGACGCACAATTTTGTTTGTTTCGCATGATATGTCGGCGATTACGCGCATCTGCAATCGGGCGATTGCTTTAAGCGACGGAAAAATTGTGGGCGAAGGCTTGGCAACCGACGTGGTGCGCGAATATCTTTCGGCGAGTTGGGGAATGACGGCGGAGCAAGTTTTTGAAATCGGCAAAAATCCCCCAGCAAGCGAATTTGTCCGTTTGGAAAAAGTCAGAATTATCAATGAAAGCGGCGAAACTTGCGGTTCGCACGATATTCGGCGCAAAATTGGAATCGAAGCAACTTACGAAGTTTTGCAATCGGGGAAAATCCTCTTGCCGAATTTTCAGGTTTATAATCAAGAGCGCGTTCATCTTTTTACGATTCAAGATGTGTCGGGCGAATGGAAACGGCGCGAAAAAGATAAAGGCAGATATGTCAGCACGGCTTGGATTCCGGGAAATCTGATGGCGGAAGGCAGTTTTTTCGTCAATGTCGCGGTTGTTACTTATTTGCCCAAAATGAATGTGCATTTTAATGCTTCGGAAGTTGTCAGTTTTGATATTGCCGATTCGATGAGCGGCGACACGGCACGCGGCGACTATGCCGGAAAAATGGACGGATTGATTCGTCCGCTGGTTGATTGGGAAACAAGAGATTTGCGATTTTAGATTTGCGATTTGCGATTGAAAAAGTTCGTTGTTTATTTTATTAAGAAATTACAACAGACTATGGACGAAGAACTAAGGACAAATTAAATCGCAAATCTAAAACCAACAAGTATGTCTGAGAAACTTTTCAATCCTTTAGAATATCCGATTTGCCTTGAGTTTCCGCTATGGCTGGAAGAAACGGCGTGGGCGGAACATATTCCGTTTGCGATGTTTTTGGTTGCCGCGCTGCGTCCGCGCGTTTTGGTCGAACTCGGCGCGTATCGCGGAGTTTCATACTGCGCTTTTTGCCAAGCGGTTAAATCTTTGAAAACGGAAACAAAATGTTATGCGGTTGACACTTGGCAAGGCGACGCGCACGCCGGATTATTGGAAGAAAATGTCTTGACGAAATTGCAGGCGCATCATAATCCGCTTTATGCTGATTTTTCGCGCCTTGTGCAGTCAACCTTTGATGAAGCCTTAAAGCATTTTGCGGAAAATTCGATTGATTTGCTGCATATTGACGGATTTCACACTTATGAAGCCGTCAAACACGATTTTCAAACGTGGCTGCCGAAAATGTCGGAACGCGGAATCGTTCTTTTTCACGATACAAATGTTCGTGAACGCGATTTCGGCGTGTGGAGATTCTGGGCTGAATTAAAAGAAAAATATCCACATTTTGAATTTCTGCATGGACACGGTTTAGGCGTTTTAGCGGTTGGAACGAAAATTCCAAATGAATTGAGATTCTTGTTTGAAACCGACGAAACCGAAACGAAACTGCTTCGAGCATTTTTTTATCAATTCGGTTCACGGATTGATGCCGTGCAGACATTTCACGCCCAGCAAAATTACATTAAATCTCTGCAAACTTACGAACAAATTGTGCAAAATTCGAGAACAATGCGTATTTATCGGATATTAAAAGATGAAGGTTTCGGTAGTTGGGTGAAAAAAGGCACAAATGAATTCAGTAGAAATAAGTAAAGTTTCAATTGCGCTCTGCACTTATAACGGTGAAAGTTTTTTATCTGAACAACTTGAAAGTTTCATTAGACAAACGCGATTGCCTGATGAACTCGTTATCGGCGATGATTGTTCAAATGATAAAACCGTAAAAATCATTGAAGATTTTGCCAAAGCTGCTCCATTTCCCGTCCGTTTAAAAATCAACGAAAAAAACTCGGGTTCGACCAAAAATTTTGAGCAGACAATTTTACGTTGCACGGGTGACTTAATTTTTCTATCAGATCAGGACGACATTTGGCTGCCGGAAAAATTAGAAAAAATTGCCGCCGAATTTGAAAAGTCCGACAAAATCGGACTGGTGTTTTCCGATGCCGCACTCGTTGGAGAAAACCTCGAACCGCTTGGATACAATCTTTGGAACTTTTCTTTTACGATTAAAGAACAGCGAAAGGCAAAAAAGCAAAAAATGCTCGAAGTTTTAATTGACAGAAACGTCGTAACCGGAGCAACGATGGCTTTTCGCGCATGGTTTCGAGAACTTTTTTCGCCGATTCCGACAGATATTCCGTTCACTATTCACGATGCCTGGATTGCCTTGGTAATCGCAGCAAATGCCGATGTCGCTGTTATCAAACAGCCGTTAATCAAATATCGTCAGCACAGCAACCAACAACTCGGCATCAATTTACAATTTAAACGGAAATTAAAGCAGCAAACAAGACAGGAGAAATACGAAGAATCAATTTGTTTTCAAATAAAAGATTTAGAGAGATTAGCGAAACTGGCAGAAATCATTCAAAAATATCCGCAATTGGAGAGAAAGGAAAAGAAACTTTCGATTACTCAACTGATAAAGATTTCCATGCTGACAAGATATCAAAAAATTCAGCATTATGAAGCGAGAAAAAATATTTCGTCAGAAAAGTTAAAGAGAATTGTTCTGATTTGGCGGGAACTAAAGACCGGACGCTATCATCGCTATTCGCGTGGTTTGATTAGTGTAGCAATAGATTTACTGGAAAATTAAAAAGAGTTTATTATCAGTGCGGCAAAATAAAATTTGTGAACAATAGGACTTATGCAGTTGGATTAAAAAACTAAAGTTTTTAAGAATTTTTAACTGAAAAATAGTCAATAGTGAACAGGTTAGCTCGCGGAACTATTTGCTGTTGACTATCAACTATTCACTATTTTCCAGTAAATTCTTACCCGACGGAAATCAACTTTATTTCAACTGCGTAACTTCTAAAAAAGTGAATGTTTTTGATTTAGTGTTCTTATATTTTTTTGGATTATAAATTGAAAGAGGTAAGCGTTTATGACAAAAAAATTCCAGCCGCCGTCGGTTAAAGCCGGAATTTTCGGCGGACATTTTCTAAAATTTCGCCGCGACCCGACAGGTTTTCTTGCCAATCTTGCCAAACTCGGCGACGTAACATTTGTAAAATTGGGCGGCAAGCCCGCGTATTTTCTCAATCATCCCGATTTAATCCGCGATTTATTGGGAACGAGTAACGCCAAATTTATCAAAGGTCGCGCTTTGCAGCGGTCAAAAAAACTGCTCGGCGAAGGTTTGCTGACGAGCGAAGGCGAAACTCATCTGCGCCAACGCCGGATGATTCAGCCGGCGTTTCATCGTGAAAAAATCATAACTTACGCCGGAGTGATGACCGAATACGCCGCGAAAATGGCGGACGAATGGCAAGACGGCGAAGTGCGCGACATTGACAAGGAAATGATGCGGCTGACTCTGCAAATTGTTGGCAAAACTCTGTTCAGCGCAAATGTTGACGACGAAGCCGATGAAGTCGGCGCGGCGTTGACGGCGATAATTGAAATGTTTAATTATCTGCTTTTGCCGTTTTCCGAATTGCTCGAAAAATTGCCGATTCCGCACGCCAGACGCTTTAATCGCGCCAAAGAAACTCTGGATAAAGTGATTTACGGCATTATTAACGAACGCCGAAATCTTGGCGAAGATAAAGGCGATTTGCTTTCGATGCTGCTTTTCGCGCAAGACGAAGAAGGCGGCGAAGGAATGAGCGACCAACAAGTGCGCGACGAATGTTTGACGCTTTTTCTCGCCGGACACGAAACAACCGCCAATGCTTTGACTTGGACATTTTATCTGCTGTCACAAAACCCCGAAAAGTTGACGAAATTACACGAAGAACTTGACCGCATTTTGCCGAACGGGAAAATTCCAAGCATGGAAGATTTGCCGAATCTGAAATACGCGGAAAGTGTTTTAGCCGAATCAATGCGGCTTTTTCCGCCCGCTTGGGCAATCGGGCGGCTGGCGATTAAAGAACACGAATTCGGCGGCTACAAAGTTCCGAAAGGCGCGTTGGTTCTTTTAAGTCCGTTTATTACGCACCGCGACAGGCGTTTTTGGGAAGACGCGGACAAATTTATCCCCGAACGATGGGAAAAACTTTCCGTCAAAGAAGCGGGAAATAAGTTTATTTATCTTCCGTTCAGTAAAGGCGTAAGAAGCTGTATCGGCGAAAGTTTCGCGTGGACGGAAGGAATTTTGCTGATCGCAACTCTCTTGCGAAAGCGGAAACTTTATTTAATGCCCGAACAAAAAATCGGTCTGAGTCCGTTGATGACGCTGCGCCCGAAATACGGAATGAAAATGAGGATTGAGAAGAGATAAATCAAATAACTTCCCATTCAAATTCTCTAAATTCCGCAACCAATTGAAAATCTTTTTTATTTGCAATTATTCCGCAAGCAATTTTTTTATCTCAATCCGGCTCGTTTATCTGCAAACGTCCGGTCAAACTGGCGATAACGGTGGCGAGTTCATCAGGTTCAACGGGTTTTGAAACGTGATTTTGAAAGCCTGAGGCAAGCGCACGCATTCGGTCTTGAGCGCGTGTAAAAGCCGTCAGCGCAATTGCCGGAATATTTCGCTGTTGTTTATCGGGCAAAGCACGTACTTTGCGAATTAACGAATAACCGTCTTCGTCCGGCATTCCGATGTCGGAAACCAATACATCAGGATTTTTTTCCTCGATTTCCGATAACGCTTCTTTGGCGGAATTCGCGCTGATGACGGTCGCGCCGTGAAAAGCCAAAGATTGCACAAGAAGCTGGCGCGTGTCTTCTTCGTCGTCAACCACCAAAATAAGCAGTCCGTCAAGACTTATTTCAGGAGAGTTGTTTAAAACTGAAGATTTTCTCGCCAGTTCCGCTTCAGACTCATCTTTATGCGGCGAAGTTATCAGCGGAAGTCTGACGATAAAGGTTGAGCCTTTGCCTTCGCCTTCGCTAAAAGCATCAACCGTGCCGCCGTGCATTTCGGTAATGTAGCGGACAATCGCCAATCCGAGTCCGAGCCCGCCGAATTTCCTGATGCTCGAAGCGTCAGCTTGGCGGAAACGGTCAAAAACGTGCGGCAGAAATTCTTCTTTGATGCCAACGCCGGTGTCTTTAACTCTTATTTCAACAAAATCATCCGAACGCTCAATTTCCAGCGTTACTTTGCCGTCATTCGGCGTAAATTTGATGGCGTTTGAAAGCAGATTCCAGACGACTTGTTGTAAGCGATTCGGGTCGCCGGAAATGTGGCTAACATCCGCGTCTTCTTTTACTTCAAGCGTAATTCCTTTGGCTTCCGCCGCCGGTCGAACGGTTTCGAGTGCTGATTCAACTATATTAATCGGTTTAATTGTAATGACTTCGAGCCGCAGTTTGCCGGAAATAATCCGTGAAACGTCGAGCAAATCTTCAATCAGACGGTTTTGCGATTCGGCGTTGCGGACGATTGTGTTGATTGCTTTTCTCGTCGTCGCCTCGTCGAGATTTCCCTTTTCTAAAAGCCGTCCCCAACCTAAAATCGAATTCAGAGGTGCGCGTAGTTCGTGCGAAACAGTCGCTAGAAATTCATCGCGCAGACGATTGGCAATTTCCGCGTCTTTGCGGGCGGCTTGCTCGTTTTTGAGTAGTCTTTCGCGTTCCTGTTCTGTTTCCTTATGCGGCGTGATGTCGCGGCAATTGCCAATAATTTGAATAACTTCGCCATTTTCATCGAGCAGCGGCTGTCCTGTGCAGTGATTCCAGCGAATCGCGCCGTCCACTGTCAAAACGCGAAATTCGGCATTAAAGTTTATACGGTCTTTTAATGTTTTTTGAAACAAATTCTGTGCGGCGGGCAAATCTTCCTCGTGAATGCGGCTGAACGCTTTCGCCCGCGTGCCGTCAAATTCTTCGGCGGAAAGTCCAAACAGTAATAAACTTTGGTCATCAATTTCCGCCTTATCGGTCTTCGGGTCCAGAATCCAAGTTCCCAAATTTCCGGCTTCGAGCGCGATGCGGCGGCGATGTTCGGATTGTTCGCGCTGTTTGATTTGCTCTTTTAATTCATCGTTTTTCTCCGAAAGTTCGTGTGTTCTTTCTTCAATCCGTTTTTCTAAATTCTTGTTCGCATCGCGTATTTTCTCTTCAGCTTGACGGCGTTGTCCAACCGCCCGATAAACTGCAAAATTTGCCAATCCTAAGGAAATAATTCCGGCGGCAGTGCCGAAAAACAAGAGAAATAAAGTGTTGTTGACGCTTTTCTTCAAATCTTTTTCGCGGGTTTTCAAAATGCGTGTTTCTTCGTCTTTCATTCCGCCGATGGAAAGACGAATTTCGTCCATCATTCTTTTGCCGATACCGCTTTCCGTTCGTTTACCTGCTGCTTCCAGCCCTTGATTTCGACGAATTTCGATGGTGGTTTTTACAAAACTTAGTTTCTCTCCTATTAAACTTTCAAGTCTTGGAATTTCCGCCGATTGCTTTGGATTGTCTGCGACAAGCCCGCGCAAGACAGCTAAATTTTGGTTGATTTGTAGATTAGCTTTGTTAAAAGGCTCTAAATAAGCCTCATTTCCGGTAATGACAAAACCGCGCCCGCCGGTTTCGGCATCAACAGCTAAACTGAGTATATTGTTCAATTGAGTAAAAACCTCCTGTGTATGTTTCTCCAAACTTAACGCTTCGATCATTGAATTTGCACTTCGATAAGCAAAAAAGCCAAGCGTCAACAGCAATAACAAAGCAATAATAAAGGCTAACTGTATTTGTCGTTCGAGAGCTAATTTCATAATTTTTGTCTTGACTTTCCCAAAATTAAAATGATTTGGATCAGCAGTAGATATTAGATTAAAAACATTGTCTATCAAAATGTAAATTCACTTAATTTCGCAGGGCTGGTTTTAGCAAAATCGTCAAATATAATTTAATCTTCCCGGCAAAGTTTGTTATATTTGTCGAATCTGAAAACTAACTCCCAGCGAATAAAAGGTTAGAGGGAAAATAGGAAAAATGACTTTTGAAACGAAAAAAGAAGTTCTTGGTTGGTATGAAAAACAGCCGCGGACTTTGACAAAAGAGTTTATTGACAATATCGCTTGGGAAGATGTCAAAAAGTATCCGCTTGATAAAAAGTTCGTGCCGGTTTTATTTTATATGCGCGATGTCGAAGCCTTAACCGATATGTATTACGAAGAATTGCGCCGCACGCCGACCGGCAAAGACCCGATTATCAGCAAATTTATGGAGCGTTGGAGCGTTGAAGAACAAACTCACGGCGAACTGCTCAATCGTTTTTTGAACGAAGCCGGAATTGAAACCGACGAGAAATGGCACAATCAGGTCAGACGTGCAGTTTCGACCTTTTATACGATTAATAACTATCTCATAACGTCTTTGACAAATCTTGTCGGCAAAAGGTTTACGGCGACACATATGACCTTTGGCGCAATTCATGAAATGTCTACGACGCAAGGTTATCGGCGTTTGACTGAGCTTGCCAATCATCCGGTTTTAAGCGAAATTTTGCAGGGAATTATCCGCGAAGAATCGGCGCACACGCATTTTTATTGGAGCGTCGCGCGGCTTGAACTGAAAAATTCTGCATTCACCCAAAAACTTGCCCGTTTTATGGTCAAAAATTTCTGGACTCCGGTTGGCAGCGGCGCAAAGCCAAAAAAAGAATCAAATTATACGATTGCCACGCTATTCAAAGGCGAAGAAGGTTTGCAATGGATTGACCGAAACGTTTCGCAGAGGCTTCAGGTTCTTCCCGGCTTTGAAGGTTTAACCAAGGTAAGCGACAAGATCGGCGAAATTGTCTTGGCTGAATCTTCTGCCACTCACTTCTAAAAACAAAAAAGATATTGGATTGCCAATAAATTTGGTAGAAAGTTTAACGCCGGAAAAATCGGCTGCTTAAACAAAATTAAACCGATTTGCTTGACATTTCTCATCAGGGAAACGTATATTTTGAATTTCGGCAAGACACATTGTGCCACCCTAGCTCAGTTGGTAGAGCATTCGATTCGTAATCGAAAGGTCGTCGGTTCAAATCCGACGGGTGGCTCCACAATTTCATCAATAAAATCAATAACTTACGAAAAAACAAAGACATCAAAAATGATGCCTTTTTCCCTTTTGTGTGCCAAATGTGTGCCAAACTTTAAAATCACGTTTTAAGCTGCCTTTCGGCTCTGATAAAACATCGTTTCAAATTTGTCCGATGCCTGCGCTTGCATTCCGTCTAAAACGTGACTGTAAGTGGAAAGCGTCAAATTCACGTCCGCGTGTCCAAGTCTTTCTTGAATCACTTTCATATTTTCGCCGCTTGCCAAAAGCAATGTCGCGCAACTGTGGCGCAAACTGTAAAGCCTGTGATGTCCGAGTCCCGCACTTTTCAAAATCGCGTGAAAATATCTTTTGGTGAGATTGCCGTATCGAATCGGTTGACCTTCATCGGTTGCGAATACAAGGTCGCGTCTGACGTAATCCGCGCCTGTTTTAAGCATTTTTTCGGCTTGTTTGATTCGATGTTCGCGTAACTTAATCAAAAGCGTTTTAGGCAAAGGTATCGTGCGCCGTGAAAGCGTTGTTTTCATTTCTTCATCAAAATACCAACCGCCGCCCTTTCGCCAAATAAGTGTTCGCTGAAAAGTTACCGTGCCCCGCGCAAACTCGACATCTGACCATTTCAAAGCCAAGTATTCCTCCGGTCTTGCGCCTGTGAGTAAAGCGAACTCAAAAACGATACCGTGTTTATTGGTTTTCGCCGCTTCTAAAAATCTTTGCGCTTCATCTGGCGAAAAAACATTGATTTCCCTCTTCTGCTTTTTTGGAAGTTCAACAAAACTACACGGATTGTCTGAAATGTATCTCATTTCAATTGCTTTACCGAGTGCATTTTTCAGAATCGAATGCACGTAGCGAATTGTCCGCGCTGAATACTTGGTTTTCATTTCGTTGTAATGCTTTTGAATTTCATACGTCCGTAAATCCGATAATTTACGATTGCCGATTTTTTCATAAACATATTGCTTCAAATGATATTCGTAAGAATCGAAGGTTGCTTCACGGACGCGCATTTTGGCAACGGTTTGAAGCCATTCGGTAAGAAATTCTTTCACCGTCAAAGCGGTTTTTTCGACAAGTTTTCCTTTGTCCGCTTTGGAAAGATTTTCATTCAAAGCCTTTTGAGCATCTTTTTTCATGCCTTGCACGGTTTCATTGTAATAACGACGTTTGCCCGTTTTGTCATCACGTCCGAGAAAGATGCGAATTTCCCAACTGTCATTACTTCGTTGTGTTAATTGTCCTGCTTTTCGAGTTTTTGCCATTTGATTATCTCCATTTGAACAAGACGCGCCTTTTTTGTGGTAAAATCGGCGTGTCCGTTGGTTTAGTGAATGATTCCTTTCGGATAAAATCGGCATAGGGAAGTGGACGCTTTCCTAAGCCTTTGCCGTTTATGTGGTTTGGCGTTGCCGGGCAAGTCCAATGTGCAAACTAAGTGCTGAAACGGCGTGATAGCAAACCAAGCCTTTTTCCGCGCCTTTGCAAGTGCAAGCAACCGTTTTATAACCGCGCTCGTCTTTTCGGCAAACAACCGTGTAATAACCTTTCGAGCCGGAAACTCTGTAACGTCCGAAACGGTCAAACTCGACACGCGGGCGAATCTTTTTCGCCTTTATAATCGCTCTACTGAGTTGGTCAATACCTTTCAAAATAAACATTGTGTTTAGCTCCTTAAATTGAAATAAATACTACTCTCTAACTATACCGCAACGGAATAGTTTAGTCAACTTAATAAGCCCTTGCGGAATAATTTATTTTCCTGTATAAATTTCAGTATGAGCGAAAAGGATTTACTTACAACTCGTGAAGTTGCTGAAAAATTAAATATCAGTATGCGCCGAGTTCGTGCTTTAATTGAATCCGGTAATTTACCCTCGACTCAATATGGCAGAGACCATTTGATAAAAGAATCCGACCTCAAACTTGTCAAAGACCGCAAACCGGGAAGACCGCCCAAAGAAAAATCTAGGAAGTAATTTTTTTCGCATTCTTTTCTTCTTCCGTTTTTGCGACATTGATTTGCTGACCACCTTCGTTTGCAATGTTGACTTGGCTCGGATTGTTAATTGTTACGGGTGAATAACGCCGCAAATCTCTAAGTTGCCGAAGCGTCCGCATAAAGATTCTGTTAAATCTGTCCGCCATCTGAACGGCGTGTTCAATCGCCGCCTGCTCCGACACATAAGGCGGAAGCCAATACCCATCCATCCAACTTTCTTCATTGTATTTTTTTCTGAGTCTTTGCCACTCTTTGTAGTCAGGATGCTCTTCTCTTGGGCGCGTTTGCGAACGCTTAACGGTTTGCTCCAACCAATACTGCCATTGAAAATAGCTTTGCGCCAGCATATCTATTAAAGCGATTTCAATTCCGCCTTTCGGTTGCCATTCGGCAATGAAAGACTCTCTCACTCCGAGATACCGAGCAATGTTCCACAACTGTTTCATATAACCGACCGGAAACGTGATATTCGCCGCCAGATGCCCGCTTTCAAACTCTGCCCGCCCTTCACGTTTTGCCTTTTCCCAGAATCTTTCGGCAACTCGCGGCGCAAAATCGTGTAATTCCATCAAGTCCACAAAATTAAGACTTTCAAGCGGAAGCCGCATCATTGTTTGAAGTAGCTTTTTTGCTTCTTCTTTGTTGGTGTAGGCGTGAAAGGCTTGTCTGCGTGCTTCTTCAACCGACAACGAGCCACCGCCCGGTGTTTGAAGAAAGGCAACCGTCCGAATGAATGATTGGTGCATCTGTCGAAAGAGCGAACTGTATCCGACACGCGCTTCAAGCGAATCTACCGGAATCCTTATCTTGAAATCCTGCGGCATAAATTCATTGGCATCCCAAACATCGAATAATTCATTATAAAATGCATCATTTGCAGATTTTATATCCTCCTCAGACTGCACAGAATTTTGTTTGTCCGACGTTTGAAGTTCTGTTGAATCGGTTCGGGTCGGTATTTTGTTAAGTTCAGCGGCAAGATTTTTCTTTGACTTATCTTTTGTCTTTGTTCGCCGCTCAGTTTTACTCATTGTTGTAAATCTCCTTATACAGTTTAGTTATTTGTTCATATTCCCGCACCGATACTCGCAAGCGTTTGAGAAGTTCGTTTGACTGTTTCGCTGATGTTCGTTTTTGCGCCTTTAGTGCCTTCGATTGATTAACTATTTCGGAGAATGCTTCGACTTCCGCCTTGCGAACATATTGCTTGATTAGCTTTCCGTTGCGGCGTGTAAAAAAGTAGTAAGCCGAATGAACTTCACCACGCGCGCATTTACAGTTAGCTTTGCCGCATCGGACGCGCTGAAGATACAATCCGCCGTTCTGAATGTCTTGGGTCGTCTTAGGTAACACTTTTGCAGTTTTTGTTTTCATTGCTTCGCCTCCACTCTCTGCTCTTTCGTGGGTAGTATCTTTTTTCTCAAAACGGAATGAGCATCTCACCGCACTTGACGCAGGTTTCACCCGCGAAGCCATTCGCGCCGCATTTGCAAATCGCTTTCATTCTGATATTCGGCACAAGACCATTTGAAGAAGTTGATTTAATCTGTTGAAGAGGTTGATTAAATACGTTTTCGACATCTTCAGCCAAACTGTTGCTGTAACTCGTGTTATTGCTTTTAGTTGACTGAAGATGTCGAGAAGCTGAAGAATCGGCATCTTCAGTATTGGAATCGCCATTTTCAACACCCGGCAAACGCATAAACCAAACCTTTTCGCCGCCGAAATTTCCGCCCTTCTTGAAACTTTCCACGCTGAGAATCGCCCGCGCCTTTCGCACAGCATAATTAGTTATTCCGGCTTCCTTTGCTTCTTTGTCAATATCTTTCGATTGTCTTTCACCATCGCTCAATGCTTCGCGCAGAAAGGCAACCGCTTCCGTTTGTTCGGCTTTAGTATTATCGTCTTTCGGTTGCGCCAGCATTTTTTCTTTCGTCAAACGGCTCGGCTCGGCTTTCCAAAAGAATTGTCCGTTTTCAATTTCAAAGCCGACGGCGATTTTTGATTCTTCCGCCAGATTGTTTTTCGTCTGACAAATTGCCTTTTCGCCCGTTTCTTCATCTCTGCCGACGAGCAGAACCGAACGCGCCGACGCACGCCACGCCACGCTTCCGAGTCCGGCTGCACGGGCATCGCCATTGCCCTTTGATTTGCCGATATGACGAACTCCGCCAATCGCGCAATTAAACTTTTGCGCGATAGCTATCAGTTTCCGCGCAATTGGTCGGCTTTCGGATTCTTGATTTAGATTCTTCCCGCCCGTGTAGGAAAACAATGGGTCAATGACGACAAGTTTCGGTTCATATTCAGCGATGACAGCTTCAAACCTAATTAAATCTTTGAAATCGCTGAATGAAAAAACTTCGTCAATTGCAAAAATGCGTTCAAGATTTGCCCGCATCGAGAGCAGACGCGGCTTAACCGTGTGCGAAAGCGAATCTTCCGCCGAAAGCATCAGCACATTACCCGGCTCAAGCGGCTCACCGTTGCTGAACGGCAAACTTTTACCGTCGGCGACGGCGCACGCCAGAGCGCAGCCAATCCAGCTTTTGCCCAAACCTTCGATGCCTTCGATAATCGTAAATTCGCCGATTGGAATAAAAGGCTTCCACAACCACTCAATTTCTTCCGCCTCGACATCCGAAAGACAAACCACTTTCAGATTTGTCGCGCTGCATTGTGATGAGATTTCTTCATTGTCAAGAGGTTTCCAATCGGGCGAGTTACGAATAACTTCAAGCAGTTCGTCAAAACCGTGTGTTTCCAAATAGTCGGAAACGTCCTTACCGCGCTTATCCGGCAAAGGCTCGCCCGCAAAACAATCTACAATTTTGACGGCTTCGGCATCGCGGAAAATCATCTTCGCCGCTTTCTCGGCTTGTGTAATTCCGGCGCGGTCGTGGTCTTGGAAGACAACCGCCTTTCTGCCTTTGAGCAGATAATTAAATTCCGCTCTCCAATTCTTATGATTCGTCGCAATCAAACCTTTTTCCCTAAGAGTGTCTGCGTCCTTTTCACCTTCCGCCAACACAAAATCATAGTGCGCGGGCAAACTTGCCAATTCCGCCAGACGATACGGAACGCGCCGAACGCCGCTCAAATTCCAAATTTCGCGCCCGTTTTTATCAAACTGCCGCCAGCGAAATTCTTTCCCTTCGCACCGAACGTTTTGATAAAGCAGATTGCCGCTTTCATCCCTATAATCGTAAATCGTTTCGATTTTGCTATGATTTCCATTGCCATTTGTCGAAACATTCAAAGACGCGATAATGTCTTGAAATGAGCATCCCGCGTGGCAATAGAAAAGCACTTTTCCACCTGCATCTTTATTTACCGACAGCGAATTTTTGTTGTCATCGTGCGACGGGCAACGGCTTGTATAACCGTTGCTTGTCTGCCGCACGTTTTTGAGAAGTGAAAGAATGTCATTCAATTTCAAATCAGCCATTTCCTTCACCTCTCGATTGTCGAAAAAATAATGTGCAATTTCTTCGGCTGTATTCTATAATCCAAATAGTTAAGTTCTTAGATTTTAGATAAGTCTTTGAATCGAGTTGAAAGCCGCGTGTGCAAGACGTGGCTTTCATTCTTTTATCGGCAATGCGGTATTTTTCTTTTCGGCTTTTAATGTGAATCATTATTTTCGCCTCCATTTTGATTTCCCCCATCTGCCAACCATTTTTCGATGGCTTGTTTTGAAAATCGATATTGTCGTTCACCCAAAAGAATAAACGGGATAGATTTTGTCCGACACATCTCATAAACTCGCTGGGTATCAACCCGCAGTTTTTTCGCCAATTCTTTGGCAATTAAAATTTCATCCATAATTATCTGCTCCTAAAAATGAAAAACTCGCTGAAATAAATTCAACGAGTCCAGGATAAAATATTAAAAAATAGTATTAAATTCTATTTTATTTCTATGGATTTTTTGATTGAGCAGATTTGGCTTTCTGCTCTAATTGTTTTTCAGCTTTCTCTTGAATGAATTTGATTTTCTGCTCAAGTGATTTTCTCTTTTTCTCCAGAGCAGATTGGCTAATCTGCTCAAAGCTATCTTCGGTTTCAATTTGAGCAGCCATCTTTTCGTTCTCTTCTACTTTCTGTTTTACTTCTTTTCCTTCTTTGAGAAAGTAAAAAAGTTGCTGGCTTGAATAATCCGAAACTTTTATGCCTTCCCTTCTTTTGTTTTGGGCATACTCGCTTACACCGCTCTTTTTAATTATCCCGACCCGACGCGCTGCGTGTTCGATTGCTATTTCACTAATTTTATTAGATGTCGTTTCATCAGTTGACCTATCAACATCTAATAACTTATTAAGTAAATCATCCGGTGTATCTTTATGTTTTTCATTTTTTGCATAATCTCGCCAGTTTATACTTTCATCATTGGACATCTTCAACAACCAGCTCCAATGCTTGTATAATTCAACGTATTCTTCAGCCAACAACATTTTGCGCCAATTCTCCCGCGTCTGACCCTGATATTTCCAGAAATTACCAATATCCTTACGATAAGCATTCAAAAAATTATCCAAACGCCTATCTCTTTGCAATGTCAGTTTGTTACCCCGCTCAGATTCATAATGTAGCCATTCTTGTTGTTTATTTCGATGCCATTGTCCGATAACTTCGACCGTTACATAATCCATAGTAATTTCTGTTCGACGATAAAAATTATCAAATAGTAAAAGCGTCATATCAAGCGTATGAGTAAAAGCCAAATCTTCCTTTTCCTTTTCGGTTTTATCAAGAAAGCTTTTTACAATATGCCTTGCTTCGTCGAGAAAAGATAAAACGGCTTCTATCGGGTAAAAGAAAGCCTCAATGATTGGAGAAGATTCCCCAACAAATCTAAAGAATAGACTCGGAACTTTTCTTTCTTCGTCAACAAAGAAAAACGAAATTCTCCGTGTCAGCATTTCGTTTATCCTCGCTTCTCTAGGCAAACTCAAAAATTTGTCTCCAAGAATGCCTTCCTTGATTAAAGGTCTAAATTCCAACGCCTTCTTGATTATTTCAACTGCTAAAAAGGCATCATCAAGACTTGCTTGTGTTTCTTCCAACTCTACATTTTCATTTGTATCTTTTTCATCCATAAAATTATTTTCCTTTTAAGTAGATTCAAACAAGCAACAATATATCACAACTGAAACAAACTTATCAAAACTTTTCTGTCTTGTATAAAAAACAAAGATTTCATACAATTATTTCGCCTTTACTAACTATCAATAAATATGGCTCTCAATGAAAATCAAACTAGAAAGCAACTGATTGACGGTCAAATCGCAAAAGCAGGTTGGAATATATTCGACCGCACTCAAGTTCGTTTTGAAGTTCCCGCAAGTGGTGATGATGAAGATTGGACGGATGGAATAACCGATTACAGTCTTTATCGTGAAAATGGCGAAATAATCTCAGTTGTTGAAGCCAAGAAACAAAGCAGAAGCCCGCACACAGCCCGACAACAAGCGTTAATTTACGCTGAAAACATCGAACAAAATCAAAGTTTTCGCCCGTTTGTTTTTCTGGCTAACGGCATCGAAATATGGTTTTGGGATACAGAAGATGAAACACCGCGAGAAGTTGCCGGATTCTTTTCGAGAGAAGATTTAGAGCGAATGCTTTTCATCAAGCAAAACAAAACTACGCTTGCCGATACTCTCATTGATGCGAACATTTCCGGGCGGTTATATCAGCAAGAAGCGATTCGCCGCGTTTCTACAACCTTTGATGTTGATAAAAAACGTCGTGCTTTGCTTGTAATGGCAACCGGAACAGGCAAAACCCGAACTTCGATGGGATTGATTGACCTATTTCTTAAAACAAATCAAGCCCGAAAAGTTTTGTTTCTTGCCGACCGCGACGCATTAGTTGACCAATCTCTAAATGATGGATTCCGCGAACACCTTCCGAACGAACCGAACGACCGAATTTTCACGCATAGTATAGATAAAACCAAGCGTCTTTAAGTTGCAACACTTCACACCATCGGACGTTGCTTTGAAGAGTTCAGTCCGGCGTTTTTTGATTTGATAATTTTTGATGAAGCGCATCGTTCGATTTTTAATAAACTCGGTGAAGTTATTCAATATTTCGATGCCCGAATGATTGGTTTGACGGCAACACCCGCCGATTTTGTTGACCGTGATACATTTTTACTTTTCGATTGTCCCGATGGCATTCCGACATTTTGTTATCCATACAGCCAAGCCATTGAGGATAAGGTTTTGGTTGATTACAGCCTTTACAAAGCGCAAACCAATTTTCAGCGCGAAGGAATTAAAGGCATAGATTTAACCGAAGAAGAACAAAATCTTTTGATTGAGCAAGGCATTGACCCGGACGAGATTGATTACACGGGAACGGATATTGAAAAAAAGGTTAGTGATAAAGACACACTCCGCAAGCAGTGGGCGGAAATTTGGGATGTTTGCTTGAAAGACGAATCGGGACAACTGCCGGGCAAAACGATTATCTTTGCAATGACGCAGGCACACGCCGAAAGATTGATGATTGCTTTTGAAGAGATTCATCCACAGTTTAAAGACTTGGTGCGCGTCATTACTTCCGACACCGAACGAGTGCGCGACGGTTCTTGGGGCGACGGTTTGATTACTAAATTCAAAAAGCGCGATATGCCGCGTATCGCTATTTCGGTTGATATGCTTGACACAGGCATTGATGTTCCCGAAATTGTCAATTTGGTTTTTATGAAGCCAGTTCGCTCACGCATCAAATTGGAGCAGATGATTGGACGCGGCACACGAAGCAATGAAGTCTGCAAGTTCAAAGACCGCTTGCCCGAAGGCGTAAAGACTGAATTTAAGATAATTGATTTTTGGGAAAACGATTTCAACAAAAAAGCCGAAGAAACGAACAAGCAGACTGTTCCGGTTCATGTAACCGTTTTTAATACGCGGCTCAATATCGCAAGGCTTTATCTCAATATACAAGATTCGGAAAATTTTCAAACGACGATTGCCGATTTGCGCGAAATGGTCAATCGCATTCCGCAAGATTCTTTTCAAGTCAAAAAGATTCTGCCGCAAATATCACAAGTTTGGGAAGATTCTTACTGGAAATTTTGGAGTCAAAACAAACTTGATTTTCTTCGTATGAAAATCGCGCCGCTTCTACGTTTTGTTCCGAATGTTGATGTTCAAGCCGAAACTTTTACCAGCAAGGTCGAGCGATTGAAATATCAGATTTTGACTGACGAAGTTGCCGAAAGCACGATTGAATCTATCAATGAAGATGTGAGTCGCTTGCCTGATTTTGTAATTGAAAAACCTTTCTGCAAAGAATCTGCTGAATTTTGTATGTCCGGTCAAATTCGCAAGGCAAATCCGCAACAATTAAACGCGGTCATTCGCAATCTTGCGCCCGAAATGAAAAATCGGCGGGACAAGGAGAATCTTTTTATCACCCTCGATTTGCCTGATTTTATCGCCACACGCGGTTACATCACTTTGAGCGAGGGCGGCGAACGGATTTACGTCGAAGAATACCGCGAGCGCGTTGAGCAGAAAATAAATTCGCTGGTTGAAAATCATCCAACCGTTTTAGCCATCAGACGCGGCGAAGATGTTTTTGACGAACAGCTTATTTTACTTGAAAAAGTTCTGCGCCAAACTTTGAGCGCGGCTGACGTGCAGTTGACAAAAGACAACATCCACAAAGCCTACGGTTTTCGCGTTAATAGTTTTCTCGGTTTTATTCGTCATTTGCTTGAACTTGAATCATTGCCGAATTATGAAACAATCGTCGCTCGCAAGTTTGATGAGTTTTCCGCGCAGCATAATTACAATGATGAGCAGTTGAATTTTCTGCGGGCTTTGCAGAGCGAGTTTTTACGCAAAAACAAATTGGAAGAAGTTGACCTTTACGACGGCATTGCAGTCAGAAATTTTGGAATGAATAAGGTTGACCAACTTTTCACAAAAGATGATAAAGCCAAAATTTTGCAATTTACTCGAAAATTAGCAGCTTAAAAATTATGTCGTGGGAAAGCATCGGAAGTGTAAATACAGGACAATTGCCGAATGATGAAGAATGGATTGAATTTTGTCAAAAATTGGCGATTCAATACATCAAGTTAGTTTGCGGTGAACCGCCGAGCGGAGCAACGCTTGGGATTATGTTGCACGACCACGATTTAGGCACTTATACTTCAATCGGAGTTTATTGTGAATACTCAATGCCTTATGATTACGTTTCATCTTGCGAAAATGCGCTTGATGTTTTCGATTCGGCAATTTCTTGGGAAGAACTTAAAGATTTATATGAAGAACAATTTTCTCAAGCAGACGAAGACAATGAAGACGACGAAATTGATTAAATTATAAAATATGCTGACAGACTCAAAATTACGTTCACAGGTAAATTCCATCTGGAACAAACTTCATTCCGGTGGTTTGCCGAATCCGCTTGATTCTATTGAACAGCTTTCTTATCTGCTTTTTTTGAAGCGCGTTGACGATGAAGAAAAACAGCGCGAGCAAAATGCGCGGCTTCGCGGACAGGAACTTACACCGCTCTTTGCTGATGAAAAATTGCGTTGGGGATATTGGACAAATCTTCCGGCATCTGAAGCGTTGAAGCACGTTAAAGAAAAAGTTTTCCCTGCTCTGAAATTGATTGGAAGCGGCGAAAGCTCGTTTGCGATTCAGATGGAAAACGCCGAGTTCAAAATCAACAAGGCGAATTTGCTTATCGAAGTCTGCAAAGCGATTGATGAGATGCAGATTTCCGCGAAAAACCAAGATATACAGGGCGACCTCTACGAACATCTTTTGGGCTATCTGAATATGGCTGGACGCAACGGGCAGTTTCGCACGCCGCGCCATATTATTCGGATGATGGTGCAGATGATTGAACCGAAGGTAAATGAAAGAATCTGCGACCCGGCGGCGGGAACGTGCGGCTTTCTGGTTAATGCTTATCAATACATTCTCGAAAAGAATACGAGCAAGGAAATCCTGACTTACGACGAAGAAGGAATGCCGCATAATCTCGCCGGTGATTTGCTTGATGAACGAAGCGAAAAGTTTTTACAAACGGAAGCCTTGACCGGATTTGACAGCGATTCGGGAATGACGATGCTTCGTATCGGTTCGATGAACTTGATGCTTCATGGCATCAAACACCCGCGATTTTTCTATAACGATACGCTTTCAAAAACTTATACGGAAGAACGCCGGTATGATGTCGTCTTGGCAAATCCGCCGTTCAAAGGTTCGATTGATGCGTCTTCAATCGGCGAAGATTTGCCTGCTAACGTCAAAAAAACTGAGCTTCTTTTTCAGCATCTTTTTCTGCGGATTTTGGAAATGGGCGGACGCTGCGGCGTGATTGTGCCGGACGGCGTTTTGTTCGGTTCATCAAACGCGCACGTTGCGGTTCGTAAAAAGTTGATTGACGAAAACCGGCTCGAAGCCGTCGTCTCGATGCCGAGCGGAGTTTTCAAACCTTACGCCGGAGTTTCGACCGCTGTTTTGATTTTTACCAAAGGCGGCACGACCGATAAAATCTGGTTTTACGATATGGCAAACGACGGCTTTTCGCTCGACGACAAACGCCAGAAACAAGCCGACAACGACATTCCCGATATTTTGGAATGCTGGCGCAATCGTAAAAATGAAGAGTTTTATCAAATTCGCGCCCGACGGCTTGCCGAATTAAAAACGGCGGCTACGCCGATGAAAGCCGAAAGATTAAATTTGCAGCGCGACATCAACCGTTTAATGTTTGAAAGCGTGATTGCTCCGGCGGACGACGAAACGGCGCGAATCGCGCTTGAAACCGAAGAGCAGATTTTGGCTGAATTAGCGGAAAAAATCGCACCGATTCAAAAAGAGATTGACCAGCTCGGCAATCAATTTTGGGTAACAAAAGAAGATGTTCAAGCGCACAAATACGACCTTTCCGCCAGTCGTTACCGCCAAATCGAAGCGGACGAAACATTTTACGAAGAGCCGAATGTTACGCTCGAAAGATTGATGACTTTGGAAGATATAACGAAAGAAGAAACAAAGGATTTATTGCAATCTATCGGCTCATCTCATTCGGAAGCAAGAAACGCATAACAAAATGGAGAAAGTTTCACTTGTAAAAGTTGCAAAGATAAATATGGGGCAAAGCCCGTTGTCTGAATCATACAATAAAGTCGGCGACGGACTTCCGTTTTTTCAAGGAAAAACTGATTTTGGAGATGTGTATCCAAAAGTTAGAGTCTTTTGCACTTCACCGAATAAAATCGCCGAAGCTAATGACATATTGCTTTCCGTTCGTGCGCCTGTTGGCTCAATCAACATTTGCAAAACAAAATCTTGCATCGGGCGCGGACTAGCTGCCATTCGCGCAAAATCAGAGATTGAACAGAAATATCTTTATCACTTTCTAAACTTCTACGAGCCGCAACTCGCACAAATTGGCAAAGGTTCAACCTTTGAAGCAGTCAATCGTGAAGATGTTGAGAACATCGAAGTTCCGCTTCCAAAACCTGACGAACAAAAGCGAATTGCCGCGATTTTAGACAAGGCTGACCGTCTGCGCCGCCAACGCCGTTTTATCCAAACTCTTTCGGATTCTTTTCTCCAGTCCGTTTTTATCAAAATGTTCGGCGACATTTTCAAGAATGAAAAAGGTTTTGAAATTGGCGAATTAGGTCAAAAACTTTCTTTTATGACAAGCGGTTCAAGAGGTTGGGCGGAACATTACACAGCCAAAGGTGATTTGTTCTTGCGGATTCAAAATGTCAATAAAGGCGAACTTTTACTTAATGACATCGCCTTTGTTCAATCACCTAACACAGCCGAAGCGAGAAGAACAAAAGTCAAAGAAGGCGATGTTTTATTGACCATCACAGCCGCATTAGGAAGAAGCGCAGTGATTCCGAAAAATTTGCCAACAGCTTACATAAATCAACACATTGCCTTACTTCGAGTCAAAGAAATCAATCCAACATTTGTTTCTCATTTCATCACATCGAAAAGCGGTCAAAAACAAATTAAGATGCTTGACCGTGAAGGCGTGAAATCTGGATTGAATTTTGATGACATCAAAGGAATAAATATTTTGTTGCCACCGCTTCCGTTACAAGAAAAATTCGCCGAAATCGTCCGAAAGTTTGAGCGCGTCCGCCGCCAGCAGCGTGAAGCCACGCGCCAAGCCGAGCATCTTTTTCAAACCCTGCTCCATCGCGCCTTTCGCGGCGAGTTGTAAAAACTATGGAAAATCAATTTGCTCAACTCGTTCAAAAATCTGCCGACCTGAATTGGTGCGTGCAAATTTACTGCACAACTTGCGGCGCAATGGATTTTCGTAATTCGCTCGCAGAAATTTCTCAAAATGACGGTTCAAAATTAGTTGAAATCTTATCAGAATTGGACATCGAAGAATTTACACAACTTCAAAATTGGGGCGAATGTTTGCGATTGGCTTTTTATGATTTGCGTTTCCCCTTTTTGCAAACAGAAATTCTTACCGAATGGCTGCCAAAAATAAATGACAACATTCGTTTTACCGATTGGATTTTATTCTACGTTGTAAGGTATTTGCCGGATAATAATGAGGTCAGAAACGCTTGGATTTCCAAATGTGCAGACTTAGCTGTTGAATCTCAGGATGAATCTTCAATTGAATCACTTATTTGGACGCTTCGCGCCGATTTGCCAAAATTCAAAGAATTGTCCGAAATTGTAAAACGACTTAGCAGTAATTCGCCCAAGATAAAACGCACAATTGTTACAACTTCTATTGTTTAACTGTTGACACTGCAATCAGTATGCACGATGAAGAAATAAAAATTACGTCCCGTGATTATTGGTTTAAGGTTGTAGATTTTCTTCAACAAAATTGGGCTTTGATTGACGAAACCGCCGATGGCGCGGCAATCGTTTATTTCTTCGGCGACACTTCCGGCATTTTCGACCAAATGACTTTTTCATCAAAAGCCGAAGCCGAAACGAGTTTGCGGCGCAACGGCTTTAATCTTTACGAGGAAGACAAAAAAGCGCAAGAGTTTATCGCAAAGCCAAATCCGCCGTTTCATCGCGCCAATCATCCAAACGGCTTGATATATTCATCAGGCAAGTTTTGGAGTTAGAATTAATCGAATAAATGTTGCCGAAATTTCAAATCATCGAAGTTCCGAACGATTGGTCTCCAAAACTCGAACAAATAGGAACGAAGTTTAAGTTTTGGTATAAAGATGAAAATCACGACTTTTGAGACTTTTTCGTTCGCACTCTTGGCATCTCTTAGAAAGTTTGCTAGAATTTTATCGAAGCCGGTTTGGGTTTCTGTCGCTGCCGCAATAATGGCAGAGGAGACGGATTCGATTCCGGCTTCAACTATTTCCACGTCGGATATAAAAGCTGAATGTAGTTCGTCAGAACGGGGAATTTTCTTTTGACCTGTTTTTAATTCCTGTGCGGTAATTCTTAAATAATAGTCCTTGCCGTCCAAATTTACCTTTGCAAGATAATTATGGAATCCGACGATGTTGTTACTCTTATCCGGTTCTCGCTCGGATTCAAAAGAAATGGGTATCGCTTCTTCTGTGATTGAATTTAATTGCGGCGCAAGTCGCAACAGCAAAAACCGCTCTTTATGACCTGAGATTTTATCAAAGGCGGCGGCAACAAATTTAATTTGGCGGCGGTCGTATTTATTTACCGCTTTGGGCAAGTTTTTATAAAGCGCTTTAGCGGCATCTTTACTTATAGCCTTTCGAGTAATTTTGATGGTCTTGAAAGCCTGAATTAGATTATATTTCGCCGCAAGTTCCCAATCACCGAACCACCTTTTGAAATTAGGATGTCGGACAATCTGCCACAATCTTTCAGACAATTTAGATTCCTTTCCGTTTGGCGAGACCGGCTTTCCTTTCTCGTTTCTAATGATTGGAATAGCATCAGCTTCACGTTGAAACTTAGGCGTGTCAAATTCTCCGCCGCCGCCAGAGGCGACTTGTTTGAGTAAGTCGTTGTCCTCTTCTGGCTTGAAATTAGGTAGAAGTTGGTCTAACCTAATAACAGTAGCTGATTTGCCTCGCAAGGATTGGCGGTCTTTTGAGACTTCTGCCTGTGAAGTAGGTGATTCGGCTACTTCTATTTCTACTACTGTATGATAATAATAGCCTTTTTCTCTTAACGGATTTTTCTTCACTATTGGCGAATCAACCTTAATTTTGGCTACACACAGTTTTCCGTCAATTTCAATCGGAGCAACAAAGTCGTCATAACCTTCCAAGTGTTCTTTTCCAACTTTGCTCGGTTGGATTTTCTTAAAACCTATCCAAGCGGCACGCTCAAGCAACTCCGGTAATACAGCAAATGCCTTTCGGGTTAATGGTTTGTGATTTTTAAGAGAAGCTCTAATTGCCCTGTCGAAAATTCGTATTGTCTGGTTAGTGTCCTTATTAACGACAACTCTTCTTACATTTGGGGATTTGTAGAACTCAATAACTTGTGCGGGAGAGATTTTACCATTTGTAATTTCATCGCCTTTAATCTTTGTAATTTCTAATTCTTTCGCTCCATCAAATGGTGGGCGCGACTCGTTCGAGGCAACCGATTTGAGCGCGGCATCGCTTTCGTCTCGCTTGATACCAAATTCTTCGTATTCTCTTACGCCGCCCAAATGGCGGTCAGGCGTATTTAGTTCAAGCAGCGAATCAATAACAAAAACATTTCCGTCTTTGTCTTGCAATAAATTTTTGAGATGTAAATCCCAAATATGGTAATCGGAGTTGATGTATTGTTCGGGCGTTAGCGCTTCCGCTTTTGCACCCAAAACACGCCTCATATATGCCCGCCGCTTGCTCGGATGCGGAATATCGCCAACGATAAACGGCTGCCGTAAGATAAAACGGAAACGCCCGTCGCCGTCTCGCGTGAAGCCGACTAATTCATATTTTGTTTCAGGAAAAAGATAATTATAAAGAGAAATTCGATTGTCTATAAAATCCAGCAGAGATATTCCGTAACTGCCGAAAGCATAATTTACCGCTTTGAGAACGAATTCCTTATTTGTATCTTCAAAAACTTGGGCTTCCTGTCCCTCAGCAAAAAATTGATATGTTTTGGTGAATTCGTCGTAGTCAAACCAGATGCCTTCGTGTCTGGCATATTTTTCTAGATGGGTTTCTACTTGCCTGTTGTGCGCGAGTTTCTCTTTTCGAGTCTGTCTGCCTCTTTGTGATGCCGTCTGACTTGTTCGCGCTTCTGCTCCAGCGATAATGGATGCTTCGACATTTCTTCGACCGCCTGAATTGCGACCTTGCTCCTCTCTTGGCGCAAGTCGTGTAATTTTAAGCTCTCCGCTTCCAATTCTTCCGGCGAGCGTTTTAACTTGTTCATAATCAAATTCTCCATCCTTATTATACAGGTTTTTGAGGAGGATTGCATCGGCAAAACCAGCAACCGATTTGAGCGCTGTGGCATCGCTTTCGTCGATTTTCAATGATTTTACGGGAACGGTAACATACGCGCCGTCCGCAATTACTTCCGCTTTATCTTTCCCGACAAATTTATGAAATGCCGCTTCCTCGCCGTCGCGCAATTTTACGCGGTCGCCGAATTCGAGATATTTCAAATCTTCGCCAATTTCCGGTTCGCTTGAAGCGGTTTTCGGCTTGGTTTCTTTGTCGGCGGATTGCTCCACTTCTTGAGCGCGAGCGGTTTCGGCGAGACTGGATTTTTCTGTTGGCGGCGCGTTAAGAAGCAAAACGAGAACGGCGCAAATTAACGAGGCGCTTTGTAAAATTCTAGCGCATAATTTATGCGTCGTAATTCAATCAATGTGTGAGTTAAATGTGAAGCCAGAGTTTTGGAAGGAAGTCGTTTAAAATCAAGCGTTTCAGAGATAAAACATTGACTTACGAATAATTTAAATGAGAAAATTAAAAGCGACTTGTATTTCGGACAAGTCGCTTAACTCAAACTGTTGCATAGGACGCAAACAGACAGGCATACCTAGAAATTAGTATGTCCGAATTTGCTTCCTGTGTCAACTTCATTTTTGACGCCCGAAAGGGCAAGGAGGCAATATGCCAACCAGACAATCTTCAAGAACCACTGTTAAACCCGGACAGACAGTTCAAGATTCCGGTATTTACAAAAGCACAGGTTCAGGAAGAAAATCCACACTTGTAAAAGGCGAACCTGCACCACCAACACCTAACTCAGGTGAAAAGTGGAAGCAAATTGTTAATACCAATAAGTAAGACTGTTTACTAACTTTGGACTGATGCCTAGTTTTCGGACTAGGCATCTTTATTTTTATTCTGTCTCAAAAACGCTTAAACTTGTCTCAAATGTCTGTCTCATAAACCCTTTTTGCAACAAAGCCCAACAAAGCCCAAAAACGACCTTTTTTGAGATAACTTATAAAATAAACCTAGCCAAACATAAATTAAGTATGATATGTTTGTTTCATACAAAAGATGTTGTTTCGTTCAAGAATTAAATAGCATTTCCATTTCTTTAATTATGCAGGAAATCAGAAGTTTTGTGAATGGTCGTGTCTTTGCAATTGAGCAGATTGAGCCGCTTTTGATTCCGCTTGTTTTATCGTGCGTGTCGGCGGGCTTTCCATCTCCGGCAGATGATTATATCGAAACTTCGATTGATTTGAACAAAGAGTTGATTCGTCATCCGTTCGCTACTTTTTATGTGCGGGCGGCAGGTGATTCAATGATTGACGCTGGAATAAAGCCGAACGCTACTTTGATAGTTGACCGAGCGATTGAAACCAAGTCCGGCGATATTGTCATCGCCCGCATCGGTGATGAAATGTGCGTCAAAGAGTTATTTATTGACGACGAAGGGAAAGTTTTTTTAATGCCAAAAAACGCGAATTACAAACCGATAATCATTGATGAAAATATGGATTTCGAGATTTGGGGAAAGGTCGTCTGTTCGATTAACCGTCATTAGCCCTGAAACTTTCAAAAGGAATATGAATTTCAATGAATTTACAAAATTAGTTGAATCTTTTGAAAAGCCCGTCATTTTGCTTGAAGGCTCTCGCAACGTCTTGGAAAACGATATTGACTCTCTAACCATTCTCGCCGTCAAACTCGCCGAGAAGTTTCCGCAGGCATTGTTTCGTTCAGGCGGAGCAATCGGCTCTGACAATTTATTTACGCAAGGCGTATTGCAGGTTAAGCGAGAGAATATGCAGTTTGTTCTGCCCAAATCAAAGAAGACGGCTTCCGATAAGACAACCACATTTTTCTTTGATACTTTGTCCGAATCAGAACAGGAAGAGATTTTTACACTGGCTATTGAAGCGACTCCTGCTTACAAAGGATTGATTGATTTTTATAAAAAGAAAAAACCGGGACGGATTTTTTACAAAACTCAATATTTGTTGCGTGATGCGCTAAAAGTCTGCGGCTCGGAAACCCTTCAAATGAACCGCGCCGATGTCGGATGTTTTTATATCAATTCCGACAAACCGAACGGCGGCGGGACGGGACACACGATAAGAGTTTGCAGGTTGCTGAAAGTTCCCGTGATTGAACAAACCGAATGGATGAAATGGATTTAAGTTGATTGGAGAAACGAATGTCAAACGCGATTGCCTTACTTGACTGCAATAACTTTTACGCATCCTGCGAGCGCGTCTTTGATGCGCGGCTGAAAGAAAAGCCGGTTGTTGTTTTGTCTAATAACGATGGCTGCGTCATTGCCAGAAGCGATGAAGCCAAAGCAATCGGCGTAACGATGGGTTCGCCTCTTTTCAAAGTCCTTGATTTACTCGAAACTCACGACGCGGAAATATTTTCGTCAAACTATGCGCTTTACGGCGATATGTCTTTGCGAGTGATGAATCTGCTACATAACTTCACGCCGGAAGTCGAGATTTACTCAATAGATGAAGCCTTTCTCAATCTTGAACCGCGCAAAAACTCACTTGATAACTTGGCTCATTCAATCCGCGAAAAAATGTATAAATGGACGGGCATTCCTGTTTCCATCGGAATTGCCGAAACAAAAGTTTTAGCCAAGATTGCCAACAAACGCGCTAAGAAAGGCGAACTAAGAGAAAAAGGCGTTTTGAATCTTTACCGTTCCGACAAAACCGAACCAATCCTCAAAGAAACACTTGTCCAAGACGTTTGGGGCATCGGTTATCGTTCAACCTTAAAACTTAAAGCAAACAATATCTTGACCGCTTGGCAATTAAGAGAAATGGACAATCGTTTTGCCCGAAGGCTTCTAACGGTGGTCGGCGCACGAATCGCGCTCGAACTTCGCGGGATAAAATGCTTGCCGTTTGAGCAAGTTCAAACCAAAAAACATTCAATCACCTGTTCGAGAAGTTTCGGACAAACCGTAACCAATTATATTCAAATCAAAGAAGCCATTCTTTATTTTCTCACAAGAGCGTGTGAAAAGATGCGGAAACATAATCTAGCGGCAAATGCCATAACGGTTTTTATCAGCACAGACCGTTTTCGCCCTGTTCCCGAACCTTACACAAATTCGGCAACATACAGTTCAACCTATCCGACAGACAGCAATCAAGAAATTCAGGAATGGACAATCAAGACTCTCGAAAGAATTTACAAAAAAGGTTTCGATTATCGGAAAGCCGGAATAATCCTAAGCGGTCTTGTGCCAAACGAGAATCTGACAACGAGAATGTTTGATGATGAAAAGTTTCAGCAACAACATAAATTGATGAAAGCAATAGACGAAATAAATCAAAAATTCGGCAAAGACACGGTTCGTTTTGGAAGTGTCAAAACGGAAGCCAGTTGGAAAATGAAACAAACAAGAAAAAGCCAAAGTTACACAACAAATTGGAATGAAATTCTAACTGTAAGTTGATAAATGTTTGTGTGCCAAATGTGTGCCAAGTGTGCCAAACTTGGATAAATTCAGCTAAACTTAAAGAAAATTGTAAGGCGAAAAAGCCAAGTAAATAAAGGCTTAAACAAACTTAGCTAACCTCAACTAAACAGACGAATTAAGATTCGTAACTACCATTTTCGGCAAGATTGCGCGGCATAAAGGTAAGGAGCTTTTGTGGCGAGTTTTGCCGAATCTTGACCGGATAACAGAACAAGCCGTTCCAATTTATTTTGAGTCGGAACGCAACCCTTCCCAGAGCAATAGTATCGTTGGATTTCACAATTACTTGGCGAAAGTCAGTATTGATGGGAGAGATTATTTTCTAAGAATTACCGCGCAGGAAATAAAAAAGAGTCAAAAAAACAAGAATTTGCCCGACCAACTGCATTCGGCGTTTATTTCAGATGTGGAAATAATTGAAGCCGGAATTGCGGGCGTAACCTCTAAGATTATTGACTTAGCAACTATTCCACAAACCGGCTTCGATTCAAAATTAGCACAATTCTTAAAAGACGGCAAGAGCGCGAGTGAGAACACTTCAAAAGTCGTAGATGAAAACGGCGAGCCTCAAATTCAATACCATTCGACAACGGCGGTTCTAACTTCAAAAGTTTTATCGTCAGGCGCGCCATCTCCGCTTGAGAAATTGAAAAAAACGCACGAACCTTTGCAGCTTCTTGTAATTGGAAGCTACCTTTGCGTCTCCGGCAAAAACACTGGCAATCTTTGCCAGATTAACCGTCTGAACCTGAAACAATGCCACCAAAAATCGGGCTAAGAACTTGATTCGCGCTCTATTCCATGATAAATTGGCAGCTAGTATTTGCTCTAGCGAGTAAATATCCATTGGGTTGAGTCTCCTTTTTCTAAATTCTCGACAAATTTCTAAAAGTAGATTTCAACCCAATGCTTCTCTTTTTTCAAATATCAATTCTTTTTTGTCCTGTACTTAGAGTTTGCCTAAACATTTTTTAAAAAATTTCATAAATTTGCTCCTTTGGAAAAGTATGAAGATAGTTTTATTCATCCAATATTATGTTAAATTACGAATAAATGTAGCGTTCGGTTTTCATAAGACTTGTAATCCGCTGGATTTAAAATGGTGATATAACTATTGGTGTCATAGATATAGAGTTCGATAAAAATAATAACAAGCGTGTGCACTGGCGGAAACTGCCGCCCATGCTATCTCCTCTAATAGCTTTAATCTTACACTTCCGCCGCAAACCGGGACTTCACTAGTCGGAAGCTATTAATAAATTTTTGACTGTTTTCACCTGACTAAATGATAAGTAACTTAAATGCACTAAAAAATAAAGACTCAATCCGAGTTGCAATTATCGGATTAGGAGCCGTAACCCGCAATATTCATTTGCCTGCTTACTCAATCTTGGCTAAAAAGATTAAGGTTGTCGGCGGGTGCGATACGGATGTAGAAGCTCGGAAAACAGCCCGAGAAAAATTCGGGATAACTGAAGTTTTTGACAATCCCCTTAAGATGATTGAAAGCACCGTTCCCGATATCGTTTCCGTTTGTACGCCGCCGTTCCTGCATGTCGAGCAAACCTTGATGGCTCTTGAAAACGGCTGCCACGTTTTTTGCGAAAAGCCGCTTGCGGAAAGTTTGCCCCGTGCCGTCCAAATAGTAAAAGCCGCCGAAGAATTCGGTCGGCAGGTTGTCGTCAACAACCAGTTTCCGTATATGAATATCCATTTGGGGGCGAAGCGAATGATCGGCTCGCCTGAATTCGGGCGATTGCTTTTTCTTCAAGCCTGGCAAACGTTTCATCCGACACACGACACGGAAGCCGGCTGGCGCGGCGAACTACAGCAACGTTTGTGCTTTGAGTTCGGAATTCATGTTTTTGAGCTGGCAAGATATTTTTTCGAAGCCGAACCGGTATTGATTTCAGCTCAGATGCCGCAGCCGCAGCCAGATAAATTTTCCGATACGTTGAATCTTATTACACTGGAGTTTGCCGACGGACGCGCCGCTTCAATTATCTTAAACCGTTTGAGCAAGGGACCGGAACGCTATTTGGATATGCGGCTGGACGGCGAATTGGCTTCCGTTCACACTTCAATCGGGGGCAGTGTCGGAATCAAAGCCGGAATTCACACCCGCGAGAAACGACCTTTTCTCGGTATTGATTTTGTCAAAGGCGGCAGCGCGGTTTTGCAAAAAGGAAACAAGTCAAAAATTATTGCCAAGGATGGCATTAATCCTTTCGCATCTTCAACCGCGCACCACTTCGGGAACTTTATCAAAGCTATTCAGGAAGGCGAAACACCGCCCGCGACAGCTCAGGATAATTTGAAAACTCTGGCGCTTGTTTTTGCGGCTTATGAATCAGCTAAATCTCGTTGCGCCGTAAAAATGGATGAATATTTGGGAAATATTCAGTAGAGATTCGTATTTTATGGGTTTTCAGTTGAATAAAACAGAAATGGAATCGGAGTTTGATAGCAGAAAAAACAAGGAAAAGTTCGTTAGCAGATCGAAATCCGCTTCCAATCCGGTTTTGCGCGTCGGTATTGTCGGCGCGGGGCTGATGGGCAGATGGCATGCTCACGCCGCCCGCAAAGCAGGCGGCGAAATTGTCGGCGTCGCCGATACAAATCAGAATCAGGCAGTTCAGTTGGCAAAATATTACCCGACGGCTCAAAGTTTCGGGGATTTAAGAGAGATACTCAATCAAAAATCGCTCGACGTGCTTCACATTTGCACTCCGACTTCCAGCCACCACGCCATCGCGGAGATTGCCATTAAAGACAATATCAATCTCTTTATAGAAAAGCCGCTGACATTGACGGCAGCCGAAACCAAACATCTTTATGATTTAGGAGCGGAAAACAATGTGCATCTTTGCCCCGCCCATCAATTCGCCTTTCAGCATTGTGTGCAAAAGGCTAAAAAAATGTTGCCGCGCATTGGAAGAATAATTCATCTACAAGCAACCGTATGTTCTGCGGGCGCCGCCGGGTTAGCGGATAAATATCTTGATTCTGTTGCCTTCGATATTCTGCCGCATCCGCTTTCACTTTTCCAGACTTTCTTGAATGGGAAGCTCTCAGAGGAAGCGTGGGATGTTTCACGCCCGCAACGCGGCGAACTTCGCATTTCCGGTTACGCGCACGACGTTTCGCTTTCGATTTTCGTCAGTATGAACGCCCGCCCGACAGTTAATTCTTTACAAATTATCGGAACAAATGGAACAATTCATCTTGACCTTTTTCATGACTTTGCCGTATTGGACAAAGGAAAAGTATCAAAGGGGCGAAAAATTCTGCATCCGTTTGATTCGGCAGTCAAAAAGTTTTCCGCGGCAACATTTAATTTAGCGCGAAGAACTATTCAATTCGAGTCTGCATATCCGGGCTTGCGCCGGTTGGTGAATAATTTTTATCAAACAATCAGAGAAGATGCAGAACCTCCGATTAGCCCTGCACAAGCGATTAATATCGCCCACATTCGGGATTTTTTAATTTACCGCGCCGGGATAAGTTGACGAAGAATCGCTAAAGATTTTAAATGAGTAACATCAAAACTATTGCGAAACCAAAACTTTCGGTGGTGCTGGCATCGCAGAACGCGTGCCGGAGCGTTTCCGAATGTTTGGGTGAAATTGAAAAGCAGTGTCAAGGAAACGTAATTGAAATCGTCGTCGTGGACAACTCCATAGACGGAACGCAGGATGTAATCGCCCGCAATTTTCCCAAAGTTAAACTCGTGCGAGCTTCAAAAGACAAGTTTATTCCCGAATTATGGGGAATTGGCATCAATCAGAGCGCGGGCGATTACGTCGCGGTAACAACCACGCATTTTGTCCCGTCAAAAAATTGGATTGCTGAGATACTTAAAAAACAGGACACCCAATATGACGGCGTCGGCGGCGCAATTGAAAACGATGATAAGGCAGGACTGATTTCCTGGGCGGTCTATTTCTGTCGGTATAGCCGTTATATGCTTCCCTTTGCTGAGGAAGACGTCGAGGATTTTGCTGCCGACAATGCCTCATACAAACGCGACAGTTTGGAGCACGTAAAACATGCGATGAAGAACGGCTTTTGGGAAGTTACCGTTCATCAAGAAATGAAAAAGGAGAAAATGTCGCTTTTACTAACTCCTGATATTGTTGTTTATCATCACGATTCTTTTACTTTTCGCGGTTTTATACGCCAGCGGTTTTGGCACGGCAGGCAATTCGGAAGCACTCGCGCTTCGAGTATTCCGACTTCTAAAAGAGCAATGCTCGGTTTGCTCTCTCCGCTTATTCCATTTATTTATCTTTACCGGATTACGCGGCGCGTCTTCACCCGTCAAAGAAATATCGACAAATATTTATTGTCGCTGCCCCTTTTGTTTTTATTTCTCGTCAGTTGGGCATTGGGAGAGTTTAGCGGCTATCTTTGGAAAACGAAAGAATGAATAAACCGAAAACTGAAATCTCTGCCAGCCCTGTGAGGCTATCAATCGTTGTGGTTTCGATTTACTCGCATCAATCGTTGATAAGTTGTTTAGATAGTATTCTCGCCTGTGAAAATCAGGATAAAATTGAAATAATTGTTGCCAATAGCTCTTCTGATAATTCCCTTCCCTATTTAGATATTAAATACCCGCGTGTTCGCTTCCTTCAATTTCCCCAAAATATGGGAATTCCCGATTTATCAGCCGAAGGTATCCTACAGGCATCAGGTGAAATTATTGCGCTCACCGATTCTTCATGTCTGGTTGATGGTGATTGGATAACCTCAATCCTAAAGACTCATCAATCGCAGTCTGCAGTTGTCGGCGGTAGAGTTGAAATTCACGGTCTAAGGAAGGCGGTAGATTGGGCAGCTTATTTCTGCGAGTATGGAGAATTTATGCATCCGTTAAGGGCGGGTGTGGTTGACGCGCTTCCCGGAAATAATATTTCTTTTAAGCGTTCCGCACTGCTCATTGGAAATGAATACGTTAAAAACAAATTTTGGAAAACTTTTTGGTGTCAAAAACTTCGAGCAGAAGGCATTGAGTTAATTAGCGAACCTTCAATGCTGGTTTATTATACCAAAAACTTCCGTCTCGTTCCGTTTCTCACCCGCCGGTTTCATCACGGTCGCTGTTATGCCGGGATGCGGGCAATTGAATTCACAATTATCAAACGTATGTTTTACCTTGGCGGCTCGGTCTTATTGCCATTTATTTTTCTATATCGAGTTATATCTACCGTTGTCGGCAAAAAACGCTGGTTAAAAGAATTAATGCTCTCTTTCCCTCTCATCATGCTGGCAATAATCTTCTGGTCGCTTGGTGAAACCTGCGGCTTTCTTGCGGGGACAGGAAAAAGCTGTGAATATATTCGTTGAGAACAAGCCGCAGAATACGCTATGCGAAAAATCTCCGTCATTATTCCATCAGTTAGCGGACTACCCGTAATTGCAGAGTGTTTGTCGGCACTGGACAATCAAAAATGCGATTTTGCTTTTGAGGTTATCGTGGTTGACAGAACCGGAGATAAAACTGCCCAGTACATTTGCGAGCATTTTCCGCGCGTTAAGCTGATAAAACTTTCCGCGCCGTGCGGCATTCCCGAAATGCGGGCGGTCGGTATGGCTCAGGCACGCGGGGAATTTCTGGCGATAACCGAAGACCACTGCATTGTCCCCGAAAACTGGCTGGCGGAAATTATCAAAGCTCACGAATCCGGTTATCAGGTCGTCGGCGGAGCGGTCGAAAACGGCAGCCCGGCGCGTCTTATTGATTGGGCGGTTTTTTTGTGCGAATATAGCGCGTTTATGCCGCCGATAGCAGCTGGAGAAACCGAATTTATTACCGGAAATAACACTTCGTATCGGCGGTCGCTGATTGAGCAAACGGATGAATCGCTTAAAAAGGATTACTGGGAGTATTTCCTCCAAGGTGAGTTAAAAGCCCTGGGGATTAAGTTTCTCTCCGCTCCGTCGCTCGTCGTAAGCCATAAAAAAGAGTTCGGATTTTTTTACTTTTTGTCGCAAAGATTTCACTATTCGCGCTCGTTTGCAGCAATGCGAAAACGGAAATCATCGGTTGCCGCGCAAATTATTTATCTGCTCTACACGCCTGTTCTGCCATTTCATTTGATATGGCGGATTGCCCGAAATGTTCAGCGTAAGAGGCGCAACCGCAAAGAATTTTTCTTGTCGCTCCCGTTGCTGGTGATTTTTATGGGCAGTTACGCGCTCGGCGAACTTGCTGGTCAACTGTTCGGTTCGGGAAACAGTCTTTTTGAAGTTGAATGACGCAATCAGAAAATAAACAAATTGAACTTTCCGTTGTTATCGCCGCGTGGAACGGAGTTTCTTTACTACGCGATTGCCTGTTATCGCTGGAAAAACAAATTGAAACGGGCGGCGCAGAAGTGATTGTCATCAGCAATTTTGAAACCGGAATCTCTGAAAGCAAAAAACGATTTGCTTTTGCTAAGCACATTGTTCTTTCAGAAAAAACGACTGTTCCCGAACTCCGCGCGCGGGGAATTCTTGAAACCCGGGGAGCAATTGTCGCCATTCTTGAAGACCTCTGCACATTCGATTGTAATTGGCGAGAAGAAATCGAAAAAGCCTACGAAAAGCCATACTCGATAGTCGGCGGTGCAATCGAAAATTTCAGCGGCGCGACCGCTCTGGATTGGGCGGTGTATTTTTACGATTATGGAAAATATATGCTACCAGTCAGTTCCGGCGTAGCTGATACTTTATCCGGGATGAATGTTTCTTATAAAAGAGAAGTTCTCAATCTATTGAGTGATAATTACGAGTACGGCTTTTTTGAATTTTTCATTCATGAAGAATTAAAACGGCGCGGGCATCAATTATATTTAATGCCGACAGCCGTCATTTTTCACAACAAAAATTATGATTTGAGAAGAATCAGCGTTCAATTTTATCATCAGGCTCGTTCATTTGCGGCGCGTCGGGTCGTTAATTTTCCGCTTTCAAAACGCTTTTCATTTTTACTGGCTTCTCTAACTCTGCCGATTCTGCTACCGACGCGCGTTGTGTTGCGGATGGTAAATAAGGGTCGGCACTTTAAAGAATTGATAAAATCGTTACCGTTTTTGATGATTTTGATGAGTGTCTGGGCAGTTGGTGAGTTTTGCGGATATTTATGTGGTGATGGCAGGAGCAGTAAGGAGTGGAAATAGTTGGGTTTGGAGTTATGAGCAGTAAAGTGCTTCGCAATTTCAAGTAACTCGAAATCCTTGATGTTAAAAAATTATCCAGGAATGTTTAATCATTTAAAATCTTAAGGAGAAATCAAAATTGTCGCTCATATTTTTCGGGCTCGTGCGGAAGGGAAATATCTTGCCAGTAAGATTGCACCGCTCTTTTTTTTAATTGAAGTTTGTCTCGTCCCAAAAGGCGGGCAACAAAACTCATTGGGGTAATAATACCATAATAAATCAATGTTATCACGACGCGGCTCATGATATTGCCAAGAACGAAGGCGATTCCAATCCAGACCCAGTAAAGCGGCAACGCTAATTTTGTTCCGGTCAGTCCAATTGCCCCGCCCACAATACCAATAAAGATGAATATCAATCCTAACTTTTCGTTGCGCTCAAATAACCAATTCCATATCCAGAGGTACTTAACCAACCCAATTAATAGAAAACCACTTCCAAAAATTGCGCCAAATTGTCTTAGCTCTTTTGGCGAAGGCTTCCAG
Organism: Acidobacteria bacterium 5-1; assembly: GCA_002050455.1. Lineage (GTDB taxonomy): Bacteria > Acidobacteriota > Blastocatellia > Pyrinomonadales > Pyrinomonadaceae. Next base: position 35,953 of record MWZA01000212.1, read on the forward strand.
TTGAGCTTTACGAGCGACATAATTGAGGTTTAGAACAACGAGTAAATGAAAGGTGCTCCTGCGCCGCCGCCGAGTCCGCCTAAGATAATAAGTCCAGCCATTAACAAAATAACAACTATTATCGGTGCTAACCAATAGGTTTTATTCTCTTTCATGAACATGTAAAACTCTAAAACTATTCCTGTGCGTTTGGGCATCTGAAAACTTTTCCTCACTTGTTAATCTAATTTAAATTGCTTTTTGTATTCTTCGCTGCCTTCCATCGGCAACTGGTCCTCTTTTACACAAATAAAGTTCTCTAACACAAGAGCATCCATATCCGTTAACATAAAGCAACGATAAGCTTCTTCTGGTTTACAAACAATCGGCTCACCGCGAATGTTAAAAGACGTGTTGATTATTACACCGCAACCAGTTAACTCCTCAAAGGCTTTGAGGACTTTATAGTATAGCGGATTACGTTGCGCGTCAACCGTCTGTACACGAGCTGAATAATCAACGTGTGTTATGGCAGGAAGATCGGAACGCGGAACTTTCAGTTTTTCAATGCCGAAAAGTTGTTGGTCGGTTGTAGGAACGCGATGAGCCTCATTCACAGGCGCAACAAGTAACATATACGGACTCTCCGTATCCAAATCAAAATAGTCTTGCACACGTTCAAGGAGGCAACTCGGCGCAAACGGACGAAACGATTCACGAAACTTGATTTTTTGGTTCATTGTAAATTGCATCTGCGGATTGCGAGCATCGCCAATGATACTTCGAGCGCCTAATGCCCGGGGACCAAACTCCATCCGTCCCATCATCAAGCCGATGATCTTTCCGGCATTAATCAATTCCGCGATTTCACGATTCAAATCATATTCATCCGCATAATAAGAATATTTAGCACCGATTGAATCGAGATACTCTTTGATTTCCTCATTGCTGAAACGCGGTCCAAGATAAGAACCATGTTGACTGTCTGATTCACCGACTAAACGTGTATTATCAAACAACTGATACCAAACAAAAAGTGCCGCACCTAACGAACCTCCGGCATCGCCCGCTGCAGGCTGCACCCAGATATTATCGAACGGAGTATTACGCAGCAACAACCCGTTTGCCACACAATTTAGAGCTACTCCGCCAGCCATGCAGAGATTTTTCATTCCCGTCTCTTTGTGGACATGAAGCGCAATCCGCATCATCACATCTTCGGTTACTTTTTGAATGCTAGCGGCAACGTCCATCTGAAATTGCGTGATGGGTGTTTCAGGATTGCGGGGTGGCTGATTGAATAACTTATTAAATTTCTCATTCGTCATGGTCAGACCTGCACAGTAATCAAAATAACTTTGGTCGAGCCAAAATGAACCGTCCTCTTTTATATCAATCAAATGGTCTAAAATCAGCGACACATATTTTGGTTCGCCGTAAGGCGCAAGTCCCATTAATTTGTATTCGCCGGAATTAACTCTGAAGCCCGTATAGTAGGTGAACGCGCTGTAAAGCAACCCTAGAGAATGCGGAAAACGAATTTCTTTGTGTAACTCAATGCGATTGTTGCGTCCGATGCCCCACGTCGAGGTACTCCATTCACCTACGCCGTCAAATGTAATAATTGCCGCTTCTTCAAAGTTAGAAGGAAAGAATGCACTAGCGGCGTGCGAAGCATGATGGGTTGTGAAATAGATGGGACCTTCATAAATGTTCTCCAAGCCTTTATCAATCTCACGCGGAAGAAATAGTTTTTGATTAAGCCAAATTGGTAATGCTTTCATGAATGAACGCAAACCGCGCGGCGCGAAAGCTAAGTAGGTTTCCATCAATCGCTCAAATTTTAGCAAAGGCTTATCGTAAAAAACCACCGCGTCAAGTTGGTCGGCGGTTAGCCTGCCTTCGCTAAGACAATATTTAATGGAATTTTGAGGAAAATTAAAGTCATGTTTAATACGTGTAAAGCGTTCTTCCTGTGCCGCCGCAATAATTTTTCCATCAATAATTAAAGTTGCTGCGCTGTCGTGATAAAAAGCTGAAATTCCCAGAATATTTCTCATGTTGGTAGTATCCATTGAGGAAAGGCAATGAACTTCTTATTATAATTTACATATTTCGTTTAACCATTTGCATATAACGAATTACATAAATTACACATAATGAAATGAAAAATAGTTCGTGCGAAGTGTCCTAATGGTTGAGCCTTTCCTTCACGATAGCGGCAACTCGTCGGTTACCTTCAGCACTCCAATGCAATCCATCATAGCCGACAGGGTTTGGAACGCCGGGTACGCGCACGCGTTCGGTAATGTCTGTAACTCCTGAAAGGCGCATATATTCATCCCACATTGGTAGACGGAAAGGTTCTGAACTACTCAGGTCGTTATGAGCCAACACATGAAAGCGTGCCTTACGTTGCGCGGCAATGTTTCGCATTTCGTTCAGGCAAGCAGTAAGAACATTGACTCCGCCTCCGTAGTCGATGTTAGGTGGCGCAAAAATGTAGCCACGCTTGCTATTAAAGAACCAATACAAATACGAAACATCCGTCAGATGGTCAGAGAGTCCCAGATTGTAAGGCTCTGGTTCCAATCGTCCATTGATAACTTGGAAATGCGGTTTACTACGACCAAGCCAATGTTCGCGTTTAGTCTGCACATTAACAAAGTCGTTGTCGAATACGAAGACGACTATATCACGCACCTCAAGGTTTGGGTGATCTTTAAGATAGCTGGTGAGTGCCAGCAGTTCCTGATCAGTTCCGTAGCCGAGCACTCCCAAATTCACTATAGTCCAAGGCGTATCACGAGCGAGGAGCCAAGCAAATGTTTCATTATCATCAACCCCAACTCCCTGAACGAACGAATCTCCTAATAGAATTACTACAGGAGTTGTTTCAGGTTTCCTGTGCCGCCGCAATAATTTTTCCATCAATAATTAAAGTTGCTGCGCTGTCGTGATAAAAAGCTGAAATTCCCAGAATATTTCTCATGTTGGTAGTATCCATTGAGGAAAGGCAATGAACTTCTTATTATAATTTACATATTTCGTTTAACCATTTGCATATAACGAATTACATAAATTACACATAATGAAATGAAAAATAGTTCGTGCGAAGTGTCCTAATGGTTGAGCCTTTCCTTCACGATAGCGGCAACTCGTCGGTTACCTTCAGCACTCCAATGCAATCCATCATAGCCGACAGGGTTTGGAACGCCGGGTACGCGCACGCGTTCGGTAATGTCTGTAACTCC
>MWZA01000051.1 GCA_002050455.1 Acidobacteria bacterium 5-1
CAATAATCCTTTTTCTTACCCGACAACTGGCATTTCAACGCCTAAGAGTCCGAATGCCGACTTTTTCGCCGCGTTACGAACAGGCGCGAGCGCATTCGACTGCACCGCCGCATCAACAATACGGTCAATCTCGGCGCGCGTTCCCATTTGCGTGTTGAATGTTTCCGCCCAGTAAGCCCGGTATTCGCTGCTGCTCTGCGCCTTTGAAAAACTCGGTAAAACAATTAAGCTCAAAAATATGAAAAACACGAAGCCGAAAACGAATTTAATTTGACGAAATTTATTTCTCCTCATATTCACCCTCCAAAATTGTAAATTTATTAGTTTGCAGATTTAGCCAAAATAAACAGAAATACGGAATACAAAAGACGAAAGCCTGGCTCTGAATATTTCTTGTTGGCTATTGTTCCTTTGTAGTGTAGCTATTAAACAAGGTTATTGTCAATAAAAAATCTACAAGATATGCTTATCAGTTAAGATTAAGAAATTCTGTAACTGAACCAGCGTTTAGTAAAAATGCTTATATAAAAGAAAGTTATAATTTTTTCCCTTGCTAGTTACGCAAACGAAAATAAAAATGCAAACTATTAATCCGAAAAAATACCAGAGAGAATAGTCGGTTAATAAAAACACCATAAGATTAACGTAAATACCAATTACCGCAATCCATAAAGCGAAAAATATTAGCCAAAGTATCTGGAAAATCAAGGAGCGAAGGCTGATTTTCCGCGAGCTTATTGGGCTTTATAAAGTTTTTCGCGGAGCCGCTTACCTATCTTTGCCGATTATGCAAAATCTTTACAAACGAACCGGACTGAAGTTCATCCAGCGAAAGGCTGGTTAAATCCTGTGCTTCCTGTTCGGTCAGAGCGCGGCAGTTGATTGCGCGGAGGAAGTAATTGAGCAGTCCTTGACCCGTTGCCGCGTCGTCGAAAACGTCGCCGATGAGCGTCGCCTGCGCCGCTTTTGCGACAAAGTTGCTCAGTCGTTCGGAAGCCGCGTCCAAGCCTTCGAGAAAGAATGTATAAACCGCCGCATAACGCGTCGGAAACTGCGCCGGATGCAAATCCCAGCCTTGATAAAAAGCATTAGCGAGCGAATGTCGAACGTGGTCGTAATGCAGTTTCCAGGCGCGATGCACGACGGAGCGATTTTCCACTTCCTGTTCCGCCGTCAGCTCTCCGCGATGCGGCGCGACGGGCATAATATTCGTCGCGCCGTCCGACAACCAGATTCCCGTGCCGCCAAAGGAAACCTGCATTATATGGCGTGCGAAATCGCATGCCGGATGCAGCATATCCTGATACGCGGCGGTGATGTTGCAACTAGCGGTGTAATCGTAAGTCCCGAAATGCGCCGCTACGCAGCGTCCGCGTGCGGCATCGAGCATCTGCGGAAGATTTGTTTCGCCGCGCTCGTTGATGATTGATTGGGTCGTTTCAACCATCATTTCCATTTTGAGCGAGCCTGTCGGCAGACCGAGTTTCGGCTCAAGCAAGTCGAAGATGTCGGCGAGCGTTTCAACTTGCGCCGGATGCACGATTTTCGGCAACGTAACCACAAAATTTTCCGGCAAGCGTCCGCCGGCAGATTCGACAAGCGTCGTCAAAAACAAATCGAGTGTGCGAATGCTGCGGGCATGCAGTTCTTCAGAAAATGTTTTGATGCGGATGCCGAGAAACGGCGGCAGTGTGCCTGCTTCGAGACCTTTCGCCGCTTCCCGCGCGGCGGAAACTGCGTGTCCGTCTTCTTCCGCGTCGGGGCGCGTGCCGTAGCCGTCTTCAAAATCAATGCGGAAATCTTCGACCGCTTCGCGTACGAGTTTTTCCCGCACGCGCTCATAAATCGTGTCGGCTAGTTTGTCCGGCAGTTCGAGTGTCTGCGCGAAAGCCTTTGCATCCGGCGCGTAAGTTTCAAAAGAGCGCAACGCAAGTGCGCCGAGACGCGGCGCGGTGTCTGATTTAAAAAGATGTGCGCCGCCATAGACGGTATGTACCGGCTGACGGCGACCCGATTCGCCCGGATAGCGCGATGCGAACGCGGCGAGAGAGGATTGTAATCCTTTGGTGATTTCCTGCATTGATTCCTGCGAAAGTGTTGTGGTCATAGCAAATTTGTTAAATTTTTCCTAAATAAATTGCCACTAGCTTCAGCTAGTGGTTTAGTATGCTAATAATCAAACGGCTTTAGCCAGATCTTAAAAAAGAAATTTTCCTTATAGCTTTAGCTAAAGCTGAAAGGAATAAATTTATTTTTGCTTTGGGCTAAAGCCCTTTGTCTTTCATCAAACTTTATCCCCAGCTAAAGCTGGAGGCAATTGACGACTCAACCGCGCTTCAATCAAACCGTGCGGCTCATCCGTCGGCAAGAATATCTGATTGCCGTTTTCCAAGCCTAAGCGCGACAAATCTACCGGCAGGTAATGTATGTTCGGCAACGAGAACGATATTTCCGCGATGTCGGGAAATTTTTCCAACACCGCTTTGCCCATTGCATAAAGCGTGTGCTGCACCGAAAGGCTGTCGTGTCCGGCAAAAGTTTCGATAATCGCTTGCCTCACGCCGCGCCAAGCCGCGCCCGTAGCTGCGTCGGAATTGTTGTAGTTCCAGTTCGCTTTGATGGAAGTGGCAAGGATTCTGTCGGTCGTTTCCGGCAAAGTTGTGTATTGGTCTTTGATATAGCCGACGAAACCCGATTTGGTTGTTTTCAGGACAATTAAATCTTCAACGCCGGATTCAATGGTTGTGCCTTCGCGCGTAACACTAACCTTTGCAGTGCGCTTTTCGTTACTGCCTTTGATGAAAGAATGCGGGTGTGATTGCCCGCCTAAAGCCATTCGCGTCCAGCCGTGTTCGGTAATTTCGATGATAACCCGCGTTACGGGCGGATTGTTTGTCAAAAAATGATTTGCCAGGCGCATTGCAAAAGTCTCGATTTCCTCAATTTCCTGTGTCTGCGAGGCTAATGAATAAATCGTATTCTTCATCGTGTCGGTGGGCAGCACCTGGCTGTTGTCGCCGACGGTGTAAACTTCCGTAAATTCGCCTTCAAAAACAATATTGACAGTAGTTTCCTGTAATTCGTGCCATTCGCCGCGCCGCGCAACCTTCAAAAGCCGCACACGCGATTTGCCATAATTGTTGTGGACTATTTTGACTGACATAAATTTAACTTCCGCGATAAGTCGAGTAACCAAACGGACTTAGCAACAAAGGAACGTGATAATGCTGCGCCGCGTCGCGCACAGTAAATGCCACCGTTACCTGCGGATAAAACCCTTCGATTTGCTGCTGCTGAAAATAAGTTTTGGTGTCAAAAGTGAGCCGGTAATTTCCTGACAACAAACCTGTGTCTGATGCGAGCAAATTGAGCAAACGTCCGTCGTCATCCGTCGCGCCTTTGCCAATAATTTCCCAGCCCGACGAAGTTTGTCGCTCCAATGTAACAGGAACACCGCGTGCCGGAAAGCCTGACGAAACATTTAAAATATGTGTCGTGATTGCGCTCATTTAATTTCCCACTTCTAACAATTTCCTCAATCTAATTTCCGTTATCTTTCTCTGCTCCTCAACCGCGATGCGAAGTTCGGCATCGGCAATATTGTTCAAACGCTGTTGGCAAACGGCTAGCATTTCTTCCGCGCTTTTGCCGGTGGCGCAAACAATAAATATATAACCAAACTTCTCTTCATACAAACGATTGGCTTCGGCTAATGCGTCCAAAATCGAATCATTTGCGGCATGCGTGCCGGACTGTTCGCTGTGCGACCATTTGGCAGACTGCGCCCGTTGCTTCGAGGCGGCTTGACGCGCGCCAATTTTGGGATGAGCGGCGAATGCTTCGAGCCAATCTTGAGATTCGAGTTTCAGCCAGATTTGCTCGGCTTGTTTAATTAACTCGACAATATTGGCGAACGGTCGCGCTTCGGTCATCAAACGCGCCCATCTGTGCGAGCCGCAGCAATTCAAAAAATCAACTTCCGCCGTTTCGCGCGGAAGTTGATTTAATTTTTCCAATTTTTCGCTCACTTTGTTTCCTTAACCGATTTCACGGAAAGTACTTATCGCCAAAGGCGATTGACACTGTAGCGTAGGGTGAAACCCTACGTCCGCGAATCAAAATTCAAACCGTCGCTGTAGGCGACGAACATTCATGTAAATTGTTCGACACTCGTCAAGCGTCGAAATCTTTTCTCGCATAGTTCGTAGGGTTGCGCTCGTTTCATTCGCTTCACCCTACTCTATATTGTTCGTCGTCTTTGGCGACAAAAAAACTCGGTGTTATTTTTGCGGCATCATTCCGATACTCTCCCAAAAAGACGCAAACGACTCACGCCGCCGTCAGGAAAAATGTTAAATCGGACGTGCGTTACCACGCCGCAATCTTTTATTTCATCAACAAATACATGCCGCGTGTGCGCCTGAAGTTTATAGTTTGGTAATAATTCCTGCCAATTAAGCGCATCAAGATTTGCATTATCGTCAGCGCGACTCACCTCGATCGAACAACTTTCGGGATAATTGCCTTTAAAGTGCGAGGTATCTACTTCAACGCGCTTAATAGTTCCAGCATTGCCCAATTTAATAACGCACCAATCATAACCTTTACCTCGCCGACGCTTAGTTTCCCAACCGTTGCTCATATCCTGAGCGCGTCCGGGCATAATCAAATTGTGGCGGTGTCCGAAAAACATATCGCTTGCCGTCAAAACCGTTCCGCCATTTTCCACCGCCGCCAAATCAATCTCGCTCTCGCGGCGGCACAAGGCAGTCCAATCCGGCGAAACTTCGCCAAAGACGCGAAGACGCGCCACGCCGCCATCGGGATAAATTTTCATCTGCAAATGGGTAACTCGCTGAGGGAAATTTATTGTAAAAGGATTTTGCGAATCGCCTTCCAATTCTGCTTGCGGCAGAATTTCAGTCCATTCGGTTTCCGCATCAAGCAGTTGCTCGACATTCGGCTGCCCGCTGGCGGCGCACGCTTCGAGCGAGCAATGCGAAGGAAAATTGCCGCGAAAAAAGCTCGTGTCAACGACAACACCGTGAATAATGCCCGCGAGTCCCAGCCGAATAATGCACCAATCGAATTTTTCGTCCAAACGCGGGCTACGAC
>MWZA01000031.1 GCA_002050455.1 Acidobacteria bacterium 5-1
CGCGGACGCACCCGCATCAACTACGTCATCAGCCAATCGGCAGTGCGCGAATTTCAAATCAACGGTTCAAACTATTCAGCCGAATACGGACGCGCCGCCGGCGGCGTTATCAATACAGTCACCAAAAACTTCGCTGTAGGTTTGTTTCGGTTTCGGATTGTTTTCCAAAACTCCGTTGCGCGATAAAAGTTTGTATTCTTCCTGCCCGCTCGAACGATAACTGACGGCGACAATCAAGCGGTCGAGATTGCGGAAATTATTTGTTCCGGCATAGGCAAGAGAGCGCGAAATCAATTGTTTGACGACAAAATCCGGCATCTCCTCAACCGCCGCCAACGTATTTGCGCGTGTTTTTTCCAAAATCTCCGTCGCTTCTTTTTCCGACGGCAATTTTATCGCTGTTGGATTTTGCCGCCGCCGATTAGCTTCTTCCAAAGTTCGCTGCAGTTCGTTGTCGTTTTTGCTTTTGGTTCTCGTCAAACCGCGCAAACCGTCGGTTAGTTCAAAACTTATTCCACGTTTGCGAATCGCTTCAACTAAATCGTCTTTTTTGCCCGGATTTTTTTGTAAATCATAGAGCATTTTGACATATTCGGTCTGCGACAAAGTTTTTGGTGCATTACCTTGCGCGAAAACAAAACTTGTCAAAAATAAAATAAAAATTACTGAAATTATCTTTTTCATTGTTTGTAATGATGCGCTGAAGTTTATTTTCGTTTGCCTTTGCCCCAAATTCCCGGTAAAGCAAAAGCGGAGAAGAATCTCCAAAAAAATTCTCTCCGCTCTGATTATGAAAAAAGAATAATAACTAAAATTAATTTACCCATTCCTCATCGTAATTTAACTGCCAATTTCTGGTTACCCATTTCTGCGCGGCGGTCAAAGCGTTTTGTTTCCACTTTTTCAGATTTTCCAGAACCGAAAGAGCGGCTAACGGCTTGCTTGGGTCGCGTTCAACCCGAATCACTTGTGTCGGAACTTCAATGATAGTTTTTTCCTCATCGTAAATTCGCAATCTAACTTCGCTCCCGACCGGCGGCAAAATGTTCAAATTTACAAGTGCGCTGTTTTCGCCGAGATTTTCCGTCAGCCCTTCAACAAAAACCGTGTTTCCGCTTTCTGCGTCAACCCAACTTGCCTGCACCGTTAAACTTGCCATTATTCGATGATGTAAATGCACCTTGTTTTCAACCGATGTTAATGCTAAACGAGACATATTTTTCTTCCCCCTTTTCGACCAGTTATTTTTCAAATGTCCGGTTGCGACAAACAATTTGTTTATTGCCCGAATAATCTAAACTACAATTACTAAAAAGTCAAGTATTCTAAAATCGCTCAAACCGTTCAAATGATTGTTTTGCATTGCTTCTCATTGAATATCATAACCAATAACAACGAATTTGTGTAATTTTCAATTCGATTTCCGCCAGAATAAATTAAAATCCGCCCAAATCGCTCAATCTGCTGATATGCTCTTTTAAGACCAAAACAAAAATCCTTCGGAAACCTTCAAAATTCAAAAGGTTTTTAAAGCTATTGTTTAATGACGCAATACCTGTGAAAAAAGTTGCAATCATATTTAACCCGACAGCTTGGAGAACCTAAAATCAGCCATAGTTAAGTTCATCTATTGACAATAAATTCAAAAACACTTGATTATATTCCCAAACTTTATTTATTTTCCTCGAAAAAAGAAGCCGATTTTTAACACAAAATTAACTTGAATGTTAGAAAAACTTGAGATTCGCATAATATAATTCTATTTGAAAAAACTAAGGAACTTAATTTGCCTGATTTAAAATCGTAATTGTTTGTTTTTTCGTAAAAGAAAAGGCAAAAAAATTTGTAGCTTCGGCTATGAATTCAGCAAAAGTGTGAAAGTTAAACGTTTAATATATTTCGGAGGATATTTTTGGATCTAGAAACAGCAATCAAAGAGCGAAATTTTTAAGCCTTAAAATCCAAAAACTAAGATAAAAATTCAAAATTCAAGATATCTTTCTTTTTGTATATCCAAAGAACGCAATTTTTCAAAAATTCTATAAAAATCAAAGAGGTCAAAAAAGTAAATGACTAGAAAATTTTCGATTAAATTTTTAGCAACGACGGTTTTCTGTCTGGTTCTGGGAATCGGACAAGTTTTTGCCCAATCAACCGTAACGGGCGGCATCAGCGGAAAGATTTCCGACCCACAAGGCGCGATTGTTCCAAATGCGACTGTAACGGTTACCAATACGGGGACAAATAAAACAGAAACAGTAAATGCAACCGAAGACGGTACTTTCCGAGTTGCAAACCTTCAACCCGGAACTTTCGCGGTAGAAGTTACTTCAACTGGCTTTTCAACATTCAAGCAGGAAAACATTGTTGTCGAAGTTGGAAAGACAACTTCACTTGATATTCCTTTGAGTGTCCAAGGGGCAACCGCAACCGTCGAAGTTACGGCAGAAGCTCCGGTTATCAATACTACTGATAATTCTAATTCAACTAATATTAATCAAACATCTATCAACGAATTACCTATTAACGGAAGACGTGCTTCAAACTTTGCGCTGTTAGCACCTTCGACCGTTCCTGACGGAACTTTCGGTTTGATTAGTTTTCGCGGTATTTCCGGTTTGCTTAATAACAGCACAGTGGACGGCGGCGACAACAATCAGGCATTTTTCTCCGAAGAACGCGGACGCACCCGCATCAACTACGTCATCAGCCAATCGGCAGTGCGCGAATTTCAAATCAACGGTTCAAACTATTCAGCCGAATACGGACGCGCCGCCGGCGGCGTTATCAATACAGTCACCAAAAGCGGAACGAATGAGTTTCACGGGGAATTGTTTTATTATAACCGCAACAACCGGAACGGTGCGCGTAATCCGCGTGCCTTCAACTCGGTGCTGGTCAACGGAGTTTCAACTCCGGTTGCGGCAAAACCGGTTGATTTGCGCGAACAATTCGGCGGAGCGGTCGGCGGTCCGATAATCAAAGACCGTTTGTTTTTCTTTTTCAGTTATGACCAGCAAAAAAGAAACTTTCCGGGTTTGTCGGTATTTTCCAATCCGAATTTCTTAAATAATGATCCTGATAATGTGAACAGCTTCAATCGTCCGCGTTTGTTGAGCAGAGGTTTAACCAACGCGCAAATTGACAGTTCATTATCATTTCTTAATTCGTTAACCGGCGAAACTCCGCGCAAGGGCGACCAGACTATCTATTTACCGAAAATTGACTGGCAAATTAACGGTAGTAACTTATTCAGCATCAGCTACAACCGAATGCGTTGGGAATCTCCGAACGGCATTCAAACCCAAGCCGTCAATACGCGCGGACGGTCGAGTTTTGGAGATGATTTCGTGAGTGTGGATTCGGTCAACGCCCGGCTTCAATCAACTTTGTCGGCAAATATGCTGAACGAATTTCGTTTTCAATACGGACGCGATTTTGAACGTCAATTCAGCACTCCGCCGCTTCCGGGTGAGCCGACCAATTCTAATACTGTCGTCGGCGGTGCGCGTTCGCCGAGTATTTTTATTACCGGCGGTTTGGAATTTGGAACGCCGACCTTTTTAGAGCGTCCGGCTTTTCCTGACGAACGACGCATTCAATTTGCCGACACGGTAACTTACACGCGCGGACGACACACCTTTAAATTCGGCGCAGACATTAACCGCGTAACCGACGACATCCAAAACCTGCGCTTTGAAGCCGGCGCTTACTCGTATAACAACATTAACGATTTTATCGTTGATTACGTTAATTTCCGCAGTCCTTTACCGGCAGGAACAACGTGCGCCACGCCGATCACACCGCCTACGACACCGACCCGTTTAGCCGGACGCTGCTATACCAGCAATTTTTCGCAAGGAATCGGCTCGCCGGGATTAAAATTTACGACATACGATTATAACTTTTTTGCTCAGGATGATTTTCGCATCACGCCGCGTTTAATCCTTAATCTCGGGTTGCGTTATGAATATATAAAATTGCCCGAAGCACCGTTAGCGAACACCAGCACAACGATTATTCCGAACGATGGACGAACTTTCGCCGAAGCGACTTCGACTTTGCCGGATGACCGCAACAATTTCGGTCCGCGCATCGGTTTTGCTTATGACATCTTTGGTGATGGTAAAACGTCTGTGCGCGGCGGCTATGGAATTTACTACGGACGCATTCAAAACTCGACGATTTACAATGCGCTGGTTAATACCGGCAACCCGGGCGGACAAGCTCAACAAAGTGTTAATCCCGGCACAATAACTAACTGTTTTCCGCTTGTTAGTACAGCGACTGCACCTTGTGCGCCGATTTTCCCGAATGTTCTGCCAACCAGTAATTTGACATTTCAGCAAGGCGCGGTTCAATTTTTCCAAGAAGATTTCCAAGCTCCGCTTATTAACCAATACGACCTTATTTTAGAGCGCGAAATTGCTAGAAATACCGTTGTTTCGGTGTCTTACATCGGAAGTTTGGGACGTAATTTGCCGACCTTCGTTGACCAAAACCTTGTTCGTACCGGCACTTCGGCTACCTTTACCGTCAATGGCGGACCGTTCGACGGACAGACGTTTACGCTGCCGCTTGCCGCCCGCGTTGCCGGATTTGGAAACAACGCATTAACACAAATTCAAAGTTCGGTAAAATCCGAGTATAACGCTTTGGTTTTACAAGCCAATCGCCGCTTTACTGATGGCTTGCAGTTCCAAGCCAGTTATACTTTGTCAAAATCCACCGATACGAATCAAAACTCGGCAACGTTTACGCAAAGCAATAGTCCTTTCGACGTTTTTGACCGTAGTTTTGATGCCGGACCGAGCAACTTTGACCGGCGACATAAATTTGTCGTGAGCGCGGTCTATGCGCCGAGGATTTATCGAGGCGGCACAAGTTCGTTCTACAACTATTTATTAAATGGCTGGTCAATCGCGCCGATTTATACGTTCTACTCAGGCAGTCCGTATGACGGAGGGGTTTCCGGGCAAAATCTGAACGGAACTTTCGGCGATAATCTTTTTCCGCTTCTTGGGCGTAACTCTCTCCGGCTGCCAAGTCTTCATAATTTGGACTTACGAC
>MWZA01000084.1 GCA_002050455.1 Acidobacteria bacterium 5-1
GACTAATCTTGCTTCATCAAAAGGCGAAGCGCGGCGTTTAATCGAGCAGGGCGGCGTGAAGATTAACGGCGAAAAAGTTTCCGATGTTCAGGCGGAATTTGAATTAAACGGTGAAAAAGGTTTTATAATCCAGGTTGGTAAGCGAAAGTTTTTGAAAATAATTTAACCGCAAAAGACCAAAGGACGCAGAGAAAAGTATTTTCAAGTTAAAGCCGCGCCGCAATTTACAAAATTTCTCATAATATAAGGGCTTTTGGAAAACTTATTCACCGCGTTGGCGGCAGAGATTTTTTAATTAGTATTTTTGCCAAAATAAGATAATTTATGGTATTTTGCTTGAGATTCCCAAAACATTTAACTCTCCTTTGGGTCAGAAATTCATGAATAAAAATATCTTAATTACGGGCGGAGCAGGATTTATCGGTTCGCATTTGGTTGACCGTTTGCTTGCCGAAGGCAAATGGCAAGTTACCGTCGTAGATGATTTTAACGACTTTTATTCGCCACTTTACAAACGTGCCAATATCGCCGCACATCTGGAAAATCCAGATTATCGTCTACACGAAATTGATATTTGCGATGCGGAAGGTTTGCGCGAAGTATTTGCCGGAAGCAAATTTGACGCAATTGTGCATTTGGCGGCGCGGACGGGCGTGCGACCATCGCTTTGTCAGCCGCAGGCTTACGCCGAAACCAACATCAACGGCACGCTGAATCTGCTGGAATTAGCCAGAGAATTTGCGGTTAAGCAATTCATTTTCGGTTCGTCTTCTTCGGTCTATGGAATTAATAGCAAAGTCCCGTTTTCGGAAGAAGACAAAATTTCGCAGCCGATTTCGCCTTACGCGGCGACAAAAGCGGCGGGCGAACTTTTATGCCATACATACTCGCATCTTTATCCGATTCGCACGGTTTGCCTGCGGTTTTTCACGGTCTACGGAGCGCGACAGCGACCCGATTTGGCTGTCAGAAAATTTTCCCGATTGATTGTGGAAGGCAAACCGATTGAGGTTTTCGGCGACGGCACAACAAGGCGCGATTACACCTATATTGACGATATAATTCAAGGCGTGAGAGCCGCGATTGATTATCACGAAACGCCGCACGAGATTTTTAATTTGGGCGAATCACAAACGGTTGAATTGCGCGAACTGGTTTCGCTTTTGGAACAAAACCTTGGAATAAAAGCGATAATTGAGCGCAAACCGACGCAGCCGGGCGACGTTCCGCAAACTTTCGCCGATATAACAAAAGCACGGGAATTTTTAAACTATAATCCGCAGACGAAAATCGAAGAAGGAATTAAAAAGTTTGTCGAATGGTTTAGCAGGCAGATTTCGGATCCTAGATTAAGTTTTGGCACCTCAGCCTCTTACAATTTGAAATCTGGAATTTGAAATTAGTAAAGACCTTTTTCACCATTTGGGCGCGTGTTCCAACGCTTATGGATCCACAGCCATTGTTCAGGATAAGCGCGGACATATTTTTCGACGACGTTGGTAATTTTTTGTGTCAGAACTATTAAATTTTGTTCCGCGTTTTCGCCCTTTTGATAATCAATTGCCGGTTCAAGATGCACGATATATTTTTGTTTTTCTTCATTCCAAACAGCAAAAGCCGGTAAAACAATGGCATCGGTTTTCAAAGCTAATTTGGCAATGCTCGTCGTCGTTGAAGCGGGAATGCCAAAAAAATCAACAAAAACGCCTTCTTTTTCCTGAACATTCAAATCAGCCAAAATTCCGAGAATCTCGCCGTTTTCCAAAACCCGAAACATCGTTCGCGCCGATTGTTTTTTATCCAGCGTCTTGCATCCTAATCGCGTTCGCAAACTATCCACATAATTTTCCACGAGCGGATTATCAATCCGTCGAACCAGGATATTCATCGTTTGACCGAAAGCCGGCGGCAAAAGATTAAAAACTTCCCAACTGCCGAAATGTCCGGTAAAAAACAAAATTCCCCTGCCGCTTTCGTCTGCTTTATCGAAATGCTCTTTGCCGACGACCTCGACAAGTTCACGAACTTTTTCCGGTGTAAAATTTTTGAAATGAGAAACAAAACCGAGCTGCCGACCTAAAGACTCAAAAGTTCCGTTCAAGATTTTTCCTTTTTCATCGGCGGGCAAATCAGGCAGAGCGATTTCCAGATTCCGCCGACCTGTTTTTTTTAATTTCGGAATCAGCGAGCCGATAAATTTTCCGATGCTTTTGCCGACTTGCATCGAAATTTTTAACGGAAAAATCCCAATTGCACCGATTAAACCGCGCATCGCCGTATATTCAAGTTTTGTTTGAAAATTATTTTGCTTTTTCGGCATTAAAAAGAAGTTTAGAGTTTAGAGTCGAAAAATCCAAAATCGAAGCGGATTAAATTTTGGCGGGCATTATTCATCGGAAAAATCTATCTTCTTATAAACTTCGCTGAGCGCAATTTTACATTCGATTGAAACAAATTCAATTTCCGCTTCCAATCCGACGGCTTCAGACAAAACCCAAAAGCCTAAGAAAATTCGTTTTTCTGAATTTGCGTTGAATTTTTTTCAGTTTGTGCTAACAAATTCCCGTAAAGTGGTAAAACGCAAAGAAAAAAAGAAAATAAAACTTTTAATCCAAACATAAATTTCCCCCAAATTTACGCCGCTTGACATTCCACACGGTTATAGACCGTATCGCGCTCGACCGCTTCAAAGCCCGCGTTTTCAATCATCGTAATCAATTCCGCCCGCGACATTTTGACTTCGCCGTTTTCCACCGCGTAGCTTTCCGTGAGTTCGCCACCGTCGGTTATTGTGCCGTCCAAATCATTCGCGCCAAAGTGAAGCGCGGTTTGCGCCGTGTGTTTGCCGAGCATTACCCAATACGCTTTGATGTGGTCGAAATTGTCAATCATCAGACGCGAAACGGCAATTGTTTTCAAGTTATCAATCGCATCAGGTCCCGGAAGCGACGATAAAGCCGTTCCGTTTGGATAAAACGCGAGCGGAATAAAGCACTGGAAACCGTCGGTTTTGTCTTGCTGCTGGCGCAGTTTTATAAAATGGTCAACGCGGTCTTCGATTGTTTCGATGTGTCCGTAAAGCATCGTCGCATTTGTTTTCAGACCCGCTTTATGAACTTTGCCCGCGAGTTCGAGCCAGCGATTTCCGTCGCATTTGTGGTCGCAGATACGCGAGCGGGTCGGTTCGGCAAAAATCTCCGCGCCGCCGCCCGGACACGAATCCATTCCCGCCGCTTTCAATCTTTCGATAACTTCTTCATCGGACATTTTGTAAAAACGCGCCATAAAATCTAGCTCAACCATCGTCAACGCCTTCAAATGTAAATTTGGGAATTCGCGTTTGAGTGACGAAAATAAATCGGTGTAATACGCAAACGGCAATTTCGAGTTCAAACCGCCGACGATGTGCAGTTCGGTTGCGCCTTCCGCAACGGCGTTTCGCGCAATCTCAATGCCTTCTTCAATTGAATGCGTATAAGCGTCTTCTTGTCTTGCGCGTCGGTAAAAACCGCAAAACTTACAATCCGCCACGCAGATATTTGTGTGATTAAAATGGCGGTTGACATTAAAATAAGTCGTCCGCCCGTGTTTTTTCCGCCGCACAAAATCGGCAAGTTTGCCGAGCGCGTTCAAATCGTCGGTTTTATAAAGCGCAATGCCTTCGTCAAAGGTCAAACGCTCACCCGCTTCAACCTTTGCGGCGATGGAATTTAATTTTGTATCAAATGAAAATTGCATAAAAAATATCTTAAATTTTCCACATTTCGGGAACTGTTAAATTGTTATAATTTCGCACTTCTAAAAACTCTGCCAGCGTCGTTGAAAAAGGAAATTCGGCTTCAAATCCGCTCAGAAGTCTTCCGAGCAAAGGCTGTGCAAGTTTGTCGCTAAACTTTCCGCGCAAACATTTTTCATACCATTTTACCAAATCCGATTCTTTCACGATTCCGCGCACTCGCGCACCGTAGCCGATTTGTTTCAAAACCGTTTCGATGACTTTAGCTTCGGCATCTTTGCAAACAATTACAATCGAATCGCTTTCGACTTGCGCGGCGATGTTACCCGCAAGTTTTTCGTTTAAAGTCAGATGTTTGACCTGCACGACAACGCCGAAATTTCCCCACATATCCAAACCTCTATCGGCAGCATTTGTTACGCCAACGCGGAAAATATGCGCCGTTTGTTCCCAAAACAATTTGTTTTCATCAACGCCGAGCAAAACTTTTGCTAAATCTGAAAACTCCTCCAAAATCGGCTTTGAATCTTCTGAAACGCTGACTTTTACTTTTGCTCCGAAAGCCGAAATTATCGTTTCAAACAAACTATAAACAACAATTTCGTAAGCCTTATCAATACTTCGCTTAATGCCCGATTCTTTGACGAAAAGTTCCAAAAGCGTTTCAAGTTTGAAAGTTTTGGGCGCGGCTTTTTTAATTGCAGAAATTACACTTGAAACTGTGCCTTGTCGTTCGCCGTAACGCGAATAAATGTATTTTTCAACCGCGCCGCCCGTCGCTTTATTTTCTGCGTCAAGAATCGTGAGAATTTCCGTCGGCATTGCGGTTATATTCCAAACGTCGTGCTGATAACGTGCCGAAGATGTCGAGACTTTTCCGGCGAGTTTGTTTGTAATTTCGTTTCGCCAACGCAAAGACGGATTTTGAAAAGTTTCAAGTTTTGCAATATCGAAATCACCAACCGCGCGCGAACGATATAAAACTTCGGCAATGTGAATCGGTTTATACAAATCAACTCTGCTTTTGCCGATGATTAAATCGAGTTTTGTTTTGGCTTCTTTAGTAGTCGGCATTTTCAAAATTGTGCAAACAGCGATTCCTGCACCGAAACTTTCGTTTTTAATCTTTCCGATTGAATCGGTTTTTCTAAAGCAGCAAAAACCGAATGCAAAACCGCTTCGACGCACGGGATTGCAACCGAATTTCCTGCAAGTTTTCGCATCGCCTGATAACTGACGACGATTTTGTAATCTTCAGGAAAACCTTGCAAACGAAGCATCTCGCGCTCGGTCAGGCGACGTCCGCCGTTGACGAGCAAATAATTGTAA
>MWZA01000103.1 GCA_002050455.1 Acidobacteria bacterium 5-1
GTTTTGTAACCGAAGTCGTAATGACATTTTTCTTTTTAGTTGTCATTCTCGGTTCGACACACAATCGCGCCCCGAAAGGGTTTGCGCCGATTGCCATTGGACTTTGTCTGACGCTGATACATTTGATAAGCATTCCGGTAACGAACACTTCGGTTAATCCGGCGCGAAGCACCGGACCCGCAATTTTCGTCGGCGATTGGGCTCTTTCCCAGCTTTGGCTGTTTTGGGTTGCGCCAATTATCGGCGCGATATTAGCCGGACTTTTCTATTCGTGGATCGATTATGATGACGAGCCGCCGATTGTCGGCGACGAAGAATAAAAAATTTCTTCGGTCAGTTGTTTGCAAATTTTATTTTGAGGAAAGGTGCAAGAGCGGTTGAATTGGCAGCATTGGAAATGCTGTGAACCTCAAAAGGGTTCCGTGGGTTCGAATCCCACCCTTTCCGCCAGAAAACCAATTACGAATTTCAAATTACGAATTACGAATTGAAGAAGATTATTCCGACATTCATATTCGTAATTGACTTTTATGGCTTCAGGCTCCGCACAAGGTTTGAGTTGTGAACTCCGCTAGGCTGGGAACAGAGCAACGGCAGCAATTTCAGCCTGTGTTGCGGGAAAGTCTGAAGCCTCCAAATTTTTAAAACCGAAAAACTCAAAGTTAATGCGGTGTTCCCGACATCAACTTTGAGTTTTTTTGTAAGATTTAAGCTGTCCTAAGTTTTATTGTTTTGGTAATGCCGCTTTGAATTGTGATTCAAGAAACGTCGCAAAATTTAAGATTTGCGGTTGATTTTTGAATTTTTCCTTAAGCATATCAAAGGCTTCCTGTCCGCGCGGGTCGGCGAGTTTGATGATTGCCTGCACGCTGTTGGACAAACCATTGAAATTGTTTGCATCGAGTGCTTGTTTGAAGGAGTCAAAAATAAGCGGAAAGGCGCGTTTATCGCCTTTGCTAGTGGCGGCAATAGTTTCCAAAGCCGCGCCGCGAACATTCGCAGGTTGGGTTTTGTCCGTAGCGGTTTTGAGCGCAAATTCCAAACCGCGTTTATCTTCAAGCGCGGCAAGACCTCTAAAACCGGCGGCGGCAATCCGCCCCTTCCACGATGGCGTATTTGTCAATTTGACAAACGCATCGTAAGCCTTTGCGTTTTTCGTTTCGCCCAGCGCAACCGCCGCATTTTCAATCATCGAATAGCTTCTGTCATTCAATGCCGATAAATAAAGGTCGGTATATTTTGTGTCTTTGGTCGCGCCTAAAAGTTCGATGGCATCGGCGCGAACCAGCGAATTTTCATCTTTCGCTGCCTTGAGCAAAACCTGCACGGTTGCCTCATCAAGTTTCACCGCCGCTTTTTCCGCCAGCGGATTCATCTGCTGCGGGCTAACAATTTGGCTGATTTCCGCAATCGCCGCTCGCCGAATCAGCCACGAAGAATCGTTTGCAATTTTTGCATTGAACGCGGCTAAGATTTTATTTTTATCAGTTGCGGAAGTTTGACTGTTTTTGGCGGTTTTGGACAATTCACTCATCGCCCAGCGTCTGCCCAAAATATCCTTGTCATTCGTCATCTGATAAACGAGTTCGTCAACCGATTTATCAAATTTCAATTCTTTCAACAAAGTTCCTTCGTAATCAAAATTTACAAGTTTCGGCTCGGCTGCTGAAGAAAAAGTAAAGGTATTTTCGGCTTTCGGCTCAATCCAAACTCTCTGCACATTGTCGTCAATTTCGATGTCAACGAAGGTGCGGAAAAATTCAACCTGCGGAAATTCATTGTTCGGGTCAACCTTCTGCGTTTGCTTGACGTTCAAAGTCAACTGTTTTTTCGCACTGTCGTAACTTTTTGTCACTTCAAAAACGGGATGTCCCATTTTATAGAGCCACTGGTCGAAAAACCAATCCATTGATTGTCCGGTTGCCTCTTCAATGGCAATCCGAAGTTGTTCGGTTTGCACGGGTTGATGCGCGTTTGTTGTTAAATAATGATTAAGCGATTTGAAAAACAGTTCGTCGCCGAGATGTTTGCGTAAAATATGCAGAACCGCGCCGCCGCCCGGATAAGCGTAATTGTCAAACATGGCATCTTTGTTCGCGTAATATTTTGTAACAATCGGGCGACGATTGCCTTGATTCCAGGTGTTTAAAACTTGCTGCTGATTGCTGCGGACATCGTTCATCAAAAAGAAATCTTTTCCTTTTGATTCTTCATCCCACAGTGCCTGAAAATATGTCGCAAACGATTCGTTGAGCCAGATTTGTCCCCAATCACGGCAGGTTACGTAATCGCCGAACCATTGATGCGCGAGTTCGTGCGATTGCAGCGAATCCGAATCTTCGTCGAGCAGTTCGCGCTCGTCGTGAATCATTTCCGCGATTTGCGTTGTCGCGGAAATGTTTTCCATTCCGCCGCCGAAATCTTCGACCATCGTTTGCGCGTATTTCGCATAAGGATATTTTACGCCGGTTTTTTCGGAGAAAAACTTAACCATTGCCGGAACTCTTTTCGTCGTTTCGGCAACTTCTTTGGCTTCATTCGGATAACCATAAGCGACAATCGGAACGCCTTGATATTCGCCGTTTTTTACTTCCGTGTATTCGCCGACGACAATTGAAGTCAAATAATTTGTATAAGGCGTGTCCATTTTCCAATGATACGTGCGCGAGTTGTCGCCGTTGTCTTTTACTTCCAGAAGTTTGCCGTTGGAAATAACCATAAAGGGTTTTTCGACGGTGGCTTTTAATTCAGACGTGCGAAAATCGTTGGGCGTGTCATATGAAGGAAACCAATATCGGTTAAATTCCGTTTCGCCCTGCGACCAGATTTGACGCGGTTTATTCGGCTCGTTTGCCGTCGGTTTGATAAAACGAAGTCCGCGCCCGAAACTTCCGATTGCCGTGTCAGCGTCGGCTTTGTTGACATAATTTGTCCGGTAATCAATTTTGACGTGAACATCTTCGCCGCGTTTATACTGACGGTCAAGCATAATTTCAAGATTATCTTGCTCTTTTTCTTTGTCGTAATTAAATTTCAAAGGCATTCCGTTTGCCAGCGTAACGGAGTTGATAATCATTGATGCCGCGTCCAGATTAAATTTCTGTAAATCCTTAAATGGCGCAAGCGTAACAACCGTCGCGCCGTAGGCTTGCTCTTTGTCCCAATCGAAACGCAAATCAATCGAAACATTTTTTATATCAACCGCCCGACTGCGAATATAATTGACGGGCGGAAGTTTTTTAACTTTTTCATCGTCCTGCCGATTTGAAAATTGCCGCAGCGGTCGGGCGTTTGTAATTTGGACAAATGTCAATAAAAATAACAAAAAGAAAGCCGAAACTTTCAGCCGAAATGATTTTGGATTCATAAATTTTTTAATTTTCTCAGACAGAGTTTTTTCAGGTTTTACTACGTTGATTTGAGAACGATTGTTTCAAACGGGTTGCTGAAAAATAAATTTGAGCGGAATCGTCGGCAAACTTGTGTTTCAGATTTTCTCAGTTTTCACCGCAGAAACGCTGGGTTTTAAAGAATTTTCCCCTTTGTCTTATTTTTAAATCCTCTGCGACTCGGCGGTGAAAAACCCTGACGAATCTCAAAAACGTTAATTCTTAAACGGCAACGCCGAAGGTCTTTCGCACGTCTAAAAATCGGTTATTATAGATTCTCAAACATTCTCCCAAACCGCTTATCATTATGAAAAAACCAATTTTAATCATCGCTGTTGTATTGCTTTTAACATTTACAATCGCTGCTCAAAGTTACAATGACGCGACGCTGGCGCGAGTTTCGGCACAGGACAGAACGAGCCGCACGCCGGACGGCAAACTGCAAACTTTAGCTGCCCAAGAACACCTTTTTCGCGCCGATGTTTATTCCGCCAACCGTCATTTTCCCGAAGCCCGCGAGCATTGGCAAAAGATTCTTGACAATTATTCGACTGAAACGTCGGCAATGCCGCGCACGCTGTTCGGCATTGCGCGATCGTATATGTGGGAACGCGAATATCAAAAAGCGGTTTTTTGGTTCGACAATCTGACGAAGAATTATCTCGGCACAAAAGAAGGACGCGAAGGTCTGGCGTATAAAGGTGCAAGCTATGTGCGGATGAACAAAAACACTGAAGCGGCAAACACTTACGAGCAATACACGATAATGTTTCCCAACGGCGAGAAAATCGAATCTTCTTATTTGAATCTGATTGACTCGTTGCGCGAGGCAAAAAAATATGACGAGGCGAACACTTGGGTTGATAAAGCGCGAACAAAATTTTCTGGTTTGCCGACTGAAATGAATGCGCTGCAAGCGCGTCTGCGGATGGAAATTTATCGCGGAAACTGGGACAAAGCAATTAGCGCGGCGGAAATAATGTTAAATTTGCGCGGCTTTGGCGGTTCGATGACGAGTGCCGACGAAGTAAAATATCTCAAGGCGTTTGCAACGGAAAAAGCCGGGCGCAAAAGCGAAGCGATTGCAATGTATTCGTCAATCGCGGACACACCGACATCTTATTACGGCGGACTCGCCACCGAAAAATTAAAACAACTCGGTTTGACCGCTTTGGCAAACAACCGCGCCTCTTCGATTCCAAACGGTTACGCAAGCAGTTATCCGATTATCTATCGCGCAGAAGTTTTGCGCTACGCCAAACCGCGCGACATTGACCCGCGTTTTGTTCTGGCGATTATGAAACAGGAAAGCAGTTTTCGCGCCAATGCAAAATCGCCTTCTGCTGCTCGCGGGCTTTTGCAGCTTGTTTTTGACACGGCTTTGAAATACAACGCCAAAGCGGGCTTTCCAAATATGAAACCCGACGACCTGTATCAACCGTCAGTGAATATCGCTATCGGCAGCGTTTATATTGCAGAACTCAAAAACGAATTCGGCGGTTTGTAT
>MWZA01000093.1 GCA_002050455.1 Acidobacteria bacterium 5-1
GGCGAAAAGTTTGAAAACGCGGCGATTGTCCGCGCTGAAATGCTTAATCACAGCACGGAAATTCCCCGAAAAGCACTGAAAGGCTACACGCAGGGCGAAAATTATGTCGTTCCGCTCAATCAATGATAAAATTATTTCTAATTTTATGAATTTGATTCTTACGGAAAATGCTGTCGAAAGACTAAAGAACTTTCTAATCAAAAATAACAAGGAATCTAATATCCAAATCTTAACGCCCGACGCTTCCGTCAGGGAGTATTTTCGGATTGATTGGAACAATTCAACTGCGATTGCCTGCGTCTATCCCGAATCTTTTTTATCCAAAGAACACGCCTTTCTCGACGTTACCAACCTTTTTCTCAAAAGCGGCTTGCCGGTTGCGGAAATTTACTGTTATGACGGCGCACTCGGCGTAATTGTTCAGGAAGATTTCGGCGACCGCCTGCTGCGCGATGTTTTAGAAAACTCCGACTTAGAAACGCGGGAAAATCTTTTGAACCAAGCAATTTCGCTGATTGCAAAAATCCAAGCCGCAACGCCAAAGGCTTTTAAACTAAACTCAATTGCTTCGCGTCTAAAATTTGACGAGGAAAAACTGCTTTGGGAACTAAACTTTTTCAAAACGCATTATTTTGAAACTTTAAGCAAACAAACGCTTTCCCAATCCGATGATTTGAATTTAACGGCTGAATTTACAGAACTCGTCCGCGAACTTGAACAACACGCTGCGGTTTTATGTCATCGGGATTTTCACGCGGCGAATTTGATGGTTGATAAAGAAAATCGTCTGCGGATAATTGACCATCAAGACGCGCGAATCGGCGCGGCAAGTTACGACCTTGTTTCGCTTCTGCTTGACCGAGTTTTAAACGCGCCCAATAAAAATTGGCTCGAAGATAAAAAGAAACTGTTTTTGCAAGAACGTGAAAAACTTGGTTTGGGAACAATTGACTTTGCCGAATTTGAAAATGAGTTTCGCCTGCAAACCGTTCAGCGATGTCTGAAAGCCGTCGGCACATTTTCATTTCAATCGGTCAATCGTGGTAAAACATATTTTATAAAATATATCGAACCAATGTTTCGGATTGTCCTGCAAGCGGCTGAAAATTTAGAAAGATTTCCGCATTTGCAAAAAATTATCAGAGAAAAAATTTTACAGCATTTATGAACCAAACATATATTAATGAACTAAAAAACCATATTGGCGAAGAAATTACCTTAAAAGGCTGGCTTTACAATTCGCGTTCAAGCGGAAAATTAGTGTTTCTGCAACTGCGCGACGGCACCGGCATTGTTCAGTGTGTCGTTTTCAAAGGAAATTCGGAAGAGGTTTTCGAGCGGGCGAAAGCACTCGGACAAGAATCTTCTTTAACTGTTCAGGGAACGGTTAAAGAAGATTCGCGCTCGTCAATCGGCGTGGAGATTGATGTTGCAGATATCGAAGTTCTGCAAAATGCTTCGGATTATCCGATTACGCCGAAGGAACACGGCACGGAATTTTTAATGGACAACCGTCATTTATGGATTCGTTCTAAAAAGCAGCACGCCGTTTTGAAAGTGCGCCACACGGTTATCAAAGCAACCCGCGATTTTCTTGACAATAACGGTTTTATACTTGCCGACACGCCAATTTTTACGCCTGCCGCTTGCGAAGGAACGACAACTTTATTTGAGGTTGATTATTTTGAAGACGACAAAGCATATCTGACGCAAAGCGGACAGCTTTATAACGAAGCAACCGTCGCATCTTTGGGCAGAAGTTATTGTTTCGGTCCGGTTTTCCGCGCCGAAAAATCAAAAACGCGCCGACATTTGACCGAATTTTGGATGGTTGAACCCGAAATGGCTTACGCTCATCTTGAAGATGTGATGGATTTGGGCGAGAACCTAATTAAATATATTACCGAAAGAGTTTTAGAAGACCGTCAAAATGAACTGCAAATGCTTGAACGCGATTTGTCAAATCTCGAAGCCATCAACACCAGATTTCCGCGCATCCATTACGACGAAGCCGTCAAAATTCTGCAGGAAGGATTTGCGAAAGGCGAACTTGAAAATAATTTTGAGTGGGGCGGCGACTTCGGCGCACCGGATGAAACCTATATTTCCAGCCATTTTGACGCACCCGTTTTCGTTCATCATTTCCCTGCCGTCATCAAGGCTTTTTACTTTGAAAGAGATGCGGCGCGACCAGAATTAGCGTTAGGCGCGGATTTGCTCGCGCCCGAAGGTTACGGCGAAATCATCGGCGGCGGCGAACGCGCTACCGATTTGGAATTTCTCGAAAAACAAATTGAAGCGCACAATCTGCCGAAGGAATCATTTGAATGGTATTTGGATTTACGAAGATTTGGCAGCGTCCCGCACGCCGGTTTTGGAATGGGAATTGAGCGCACAACGGCGTGGATGTGCGGCATTGAGCATATCCGCGAAACAATTCCTTTCCCAAGAATGCTTTACCGCCTAAAACCATAAATAGAACTATGAAAAAAATTAGTTTGGTTTTGATAATTGTTTTCAGCTTTTGGCATTCTATTTTTGCCCAACAGCCGATAAATGATTTAAAACCTACGATTATTCTCATCTCGCTCGACGGTTTTCGCTACGATTATCTCGATAAATACAAGGCGAAAAACCTGAAGAAAATGGCGCAGAACGGCGTGCGGGCAAAATGGCTGATTCCTTCTTTCCCGACAAAAACTTTTCCGAATCATTACACGATTGCCACCGGGCTTTATCCCGAACATCACGGAATTATCGAAAACAATATCTATGATTTCGGCACAGTTTTTACGCTCGGAAAGCGCGAAGAAGTGCAAAATTCGCGGTGGTGGCTGGGCGAACCAATTTGGGTTACGGCGGAAAAGCAAGGTCAAAAAGCAGGCGCATTTTTCTTTCCCGGCACGGAAGCCGAAATCAAAGGTGTGCGCCCAACCTTTTGGAAAACTTACGACGGGAAAATTCCGAATGAAACGCGGGTTGATACAATTTTGTCGTGGCTTGATTTGCCCGTCGAACAGCGTCCGACGCTTTATACGCTTTACTTTAGCGACACAGACGACGCGGGACACGAATTTTCGCCCGATTCAATTCATACGAAAATGGCTGTGTCGAAAGTTGATAACGATTTGGGCAGATTGGTGCGCGGTTTGAAGAAACGAAGAATTTATAAAAAAATAAACTTAATTATCACGTCCGACCACGGAATGGCGACAGTTGATTTCCGAAATGCTGTCTTTCTTGACGAATATATCAACTTCGACGACACCGAGCGTATTTTGTGGACAAATGAAATCGTGCAGATTTTTCCGAAAAGCGGAAAGGAATTTGATATTATCAATAAATTAAAAACAATAAATCACGCGCAATGTTGGAAGAAATCGGAAATTCCCGAAAGACTTCATTACGACGACAGCCCGCGCATTGCGCCGATTATTTGTTCGACGGAAGAAGGTTGGATTACAACCAGCCATCGAAGATATGAAGAATTGAAAGCGAGAACCGATTTGAGTCAACCGCACGGCGGACACGGTTACGACAATAAATATCTATCAATGCAGGCAACATTTATCGCGCACGGTGCGGCGTTTAGAAAAAATTACATTGCCGAACCGTTTGAAAACATTCAGATATACAATTTGATGTGTCGGATTTTAGGACTCCAGCCCGCGCCGAATGACGGTGATTTTGAAAAGATAAAAGATTTGTTGAAATCTAGAGCAAATTTCAAGTAGATGAAATATATCTCACGCCAAGAACGCAAAGTTGGCAAAGAAAACTCGGCGTTCTTGGCGTGAAATTTCTTCTGTTGCAACTGAATGAAAATTGCTCTAAAGCGTGAGAAAACAATTTCATGCATGAGAAGCAAAGAACGCAAAGGAAATCTTCGATTCGTCTCTTCTTTACTATTGATTTACACAACAGTTATTATCTATTCCGAATGAGATTTCTTAGATTGCTAATTTGCAAATGGCTTCGATAAAATCAGCGTTTTCTGAGATTTTGGACAAAGCCGATTAAAAGTCCGGCAATTAGTTTGAGTTTGGATTTTTCTGTCGGCGAACTTTTTCCGTCGGCGGAACCTAAATCTTCCAAATTCGTTTTATTATTTTTTTGGCGAATCGTTTGTGCGTCGGAATCTTTATTAAGATTTGTCAAAATTTCGGCTTTTTTCTCCGCCGCCGAATCTTTTTCGGGATTTTCGACAACTTCTTTGGCAGCCGCTTTATTGGCGGCGGCTTCGGCGGTTTCTTTGTCGGTAAATTCTTCTAAAACGGCATTCATCACGCCGCCGAGGGCGACAACCAATGCCGTCAGATAAAGCCATAAAAGTAGGATGATAACCGCGCCGAGTGAGCCGTAGGTTTTATCATAAGAATTGAAAAACTCTAAATAAAGGCGAAAGCCGTAAGAAAACAAAACCCACAAAACAATGCCGATAATTGCCCCGGGCGTAACCCAAACCCATTTATACTCTTTGTGATTTGGCAGGTAATTATAGATTAGCGAAAAAATCAAAACTAAAACTATTAAAATTGTTACAACTTGCAAAACGCCGAGAATAACCGGCGAAGAAACGGGAAGTTTGATTGAATTTAAAATCAGCGAAATAAATTTTCCGCCGTAAAAAACAACTCCGAGCGCAACGGTTAATAAAAGTGCCAGACCGAGAGTCGTTGACAGAGAAACGAGTTTTGCCTTCCACCACGGACGCGTTTCCGTTAAATTATAAATTCCGTTCAGCGCATTTCTGAGGCTGTCCACGCCCGCCGAAGCCGACCAGAGAGCAATGAGTAATCCTAACGTTAATTTTCCGCCCGAACTGCTTTGCGTAACTTCAATCACGGTTGTCCGCACTAAATCGTATGCCGAAGCGGGCATCACC
>MWZA01000043.1 GCA_002050455.1 Acidobacteria bacterium 5-1
GCCTAAGGAAGAAAGTTTTTCGGCTTGTAAAAGCTGTTCAAAAGTTTTTTGTAATTCGTCGTAAGCCTTTTGGCGTTCTTCGGCATTTCGCTCGGCGCGTTCCCGCGCCTGTCGAAGTTTGTCGCCCAACGCGCCCATCACCGCGCCGACCGCGTTGAAAATGACGATTTCCGCATATTGATTGATGGAATAATCAAAGTGCGAATGCTGCCAGTGAATAAAAATGTGCGGAATGTAAATGACGCTTGTAAAGAGCGACGCGGCAAGCCCGCCGCGAAGTCCAAAAAGAAGCGCGGCGGCGATTATCGGAATGTAGTAAAGACGCTGATAAACTTCGTGCCAGACAATTTGGTCGAGCGGCGTAAGAAAATGCAAGACCGTCACGAGAACGATAACCAAACCAATTGTTAGTTGCGGCACAAAGCGTTTCATCAAACGGTATTATACGCTAACCGAATCACTTTTCACTCTCGCGTTATTTCAAGTGAATCTCCGGTTTGATGGTCGCTGATTTGAAAGCGCAGAAATTCATAAACCGCCGCGAGTGCTTCTGGGTTTTTTGTCATGATGCGAACGCGCCCGCCGTTTTCCATCTCCTGATAAGCGTAATTAATTTCCGATTTCAATTCTTGCAGAACGGGAACGCCCGGCGGAGTATTGCCGTGCGTGAGCATCGGCGCGTCGAAGTTTCCTGCCGCAAACATCTGCGCGATGTGCGAAAGATGCGTTCTGATTTGGTCGCGGCTCGTCGCGTCTTGCGAGTCATTTGCCGTTACTTCGATTGCGCCGCCGTCGGCGAATAGGCGAAAATGATGCGTCGTCTTTTCGTGTGAAAAGCCCATCGCTTTATCGCCGCGCTCGTTCATTTCCATCTGGTGCGAATTGTGCATTTGATGATTGGCAGTCGGTTGATTCGAGTTTGACGGCGAACTGCAAGCGGTGGCAATTATCGCCGTGCTGAAAAATATAAACGTCCAAAAATTTTTAATTTTCATCATTTCACTTTCCTTTTTCGACCGAGAAGATTCTCGGCAGAAGCTTTGATTCTATGATAAATTTCGCTTTCCGAAGAATGTCCAAGAGTTTCCAGCAAATGACCGAGAGTATCGGTTGATTGTTTCGCCAGCCGCTCGTCCCAATCGCCGATAATCGTTTTGAGTTCGCCGCGCAACATTCCCATCTCGCGCAAACGTTCGTCCAAATTCTCCAATTTGGAGACGGCGAGCGCGTGAACATCTCGGCACGGCAAGCGTCCTTGTTCGCGCTCGGCGAGAATTCGGGCAAGTTCTTCAAGCGTGAAGCCGACCGCCAACGCGCGGCGAACGAGGCGAACGCGCTCGACTGCTTTTGCCGAATAAAGACGATAACCTTTTGCCGAACGAGCCGGACGCGGCAAAACGCCTTTGCGCTCGTAATGGCGCAAAGTATCGCGGCTGACTTCGGTTAATTCAGCTAATTCTCCGATTTGCAGAAATTCCCTTTTAGATTTTTCAAAGCTCACGAATAAAGTATAAAGGTTGGAATCGGTTCCAATGTCAAATGGAAGGCGAAGAAAAAGTTTCGGGAAGTATCTTCAATCGTCGCCGCTTAAATTATATTTCTGCATCCGATAAATCAACGCGCTTCGCGTGATACCTAGATAATGCGCGGTTTGCGATTGATTTCCGCCGTGAAGATTCAACGCTTCGCTGATAATTTCACGCTCGAAGTTTTCCAAATTTATCGGCTCGTTCGGCAATTCAAATCGGACGTTTCCGGCTGTGTTTCCGGTGTTTTTGACGTTTTCGGGAACATCGTCGAGCGTCAAGACTTCATCATCGGATAAAACAAGCATTCTTTCAATCAGGTTTTCAAGTTCACGGACATTGCCGTGCCAGGCGTATCGGTCAAAAACCTGAAAAACCTCACGCTCTATTTTCGGCAGTTTTGTATTATGTTTCGCCGCGAATTTCTGCAAAAAATGTTCGACCAGAAACGGAACATCCTCACGACGCTCACGCAAGGCGGGCAATTTTATCGGCACAACCGCCAGACGATAATACAGATCTTCACGAAATTCATTGTGTTTAATTAGTTCCGGCAGGTCTTGGTTGGTCGCGGCGATAATGCGGACGTTGATTTTACGCGGCGTGTTTTCGCCCAGTCGCGTTACTTCCTGTTCCTGTAAAACGCGCAGCAGACGAGTTTGCGAAACAAGCGGCATTTGGCTGATTTCGTCAAGAAAAAGCGTTCCTTCGTGTGCTTCTTCAAACTTTCCTTTCGATTCGGAAGTCGCGCCGGTGAACGCGCCGCGTTTGTAGCCGAAAAGCTCGGCTTCGATTAAGCCGTCGGGAATCGCCGCGCAGTTTATCGCCACGAACGGTTTGTTTTTTCTCGCGCCGGAAAAGTGTATGCCTTTGGCGACGAGTTCTTTGCCCGTGCCGCTTTCGCCCGTTATCAAAACGGTGATGTCCGAACGCGCCACCCGCTCGATTTCTCCGATGACTTTTTTGATGGCGGCTGACGTGCCGATGATATTACCGACGTTAAACTTTTCGTGAGCCAGCCGCCGCAAACGACGGTTTTCCGCCGCCATCTGTCCGAATTTCAGAGCCTTTTCGATTGTCAAAAGAATCGCATCGCGGTTAAAAGGCTTGGAAATAAAATCAAATGCGCCGCCGCGCATCGCCTCGACCGCCGTTTCAACATCGCCGAAAGCCGTGATGACGATAATCGGCGTTTCACTTTTAATTGTGCCCGCTTGCTGCACAAGTTCCGCGCCGGACATCTGCGGCATTCGCCAATCGGTTATCAAACAATCAACCGTTTCGCCCGCAAAAATTTCGAGAGCTTGTGCGCCGTTTTCCGCCGTCAAAACCTTGTAACCGGCTTCCTGCAACTGAAACTCAAGCACACGACGCAAAGAATCGTCGTCGTCGGCAAGCAGAATTTTCGCGTTTGATTTATTCACGAAAAGCTATCTTATCTCAAAAGTTAAAGTCGTCCACTTTGATTCGTAGTTTATTTTCGGGTCGCTGAGGCGTGTCATTTGAATAAATTTCACATACCATTTGCCCGCGCCGACGATTTTGATTTTGGCGACGCCGTTTCTGTCGGTGCGGACGTTTGCGCCGATTATCAATTTACCGTTTGTGTTCTCGCGTCCGGTCATCACAAATTGATTTGTTAAAGGCTTGCCGTCTTTCAAACACAAAAACTCAAACATATCGCCCGTTTTCAAAGTGTAAGGATTCACTTGCGGAATGATTTCCACCGGATAACCGAGCGCGGTTTTGTAATTGTCAGATTGTTTTCCGCCAACTTGAAAAATCATTTTGACGTGCTTTGAATATTGTTCGCGCACATTTTTAGTCAATTGCTTTTTGCGCTTTCTTTCGGCGAGCGTGTCGGGAATGCCGTCTTCCGTCAAATATTCGTTAAAATCCTTCGCTTTTAAATCAATCTCACGCGGCATCGTCGAAAGTCCGACGATGTAATTGCCAGCTTCCGTCGGCTGCAAATTCAAAAAAGATGTATTTTCATCTTTGGTAAAATCCGCTTCCTTCGGATTCGTGCGTGTTCCCAAAGGTGAAACGACGCTTGTTTCTTTCAAACGCGCAAAATTTACCGCGCCTTCACTGGATTGGAACGAACCGTTCAAAATTTTCACCGAAACTTTTTCATTAACGGCAATAAAAAAGCTGTCCAACTTCAAAAACAAATCGTGAGCCGAAACTGTTGAGATAAAAACAGCCGCGACCAACAAAAAAGATAAAATTTTACGTTTCATAATTTTCTCCGATTATAATTTTAGATTTCTTAACCGTAATGCGTTTAAGATAACCGAAACCGAACTGAAAGTCATTGCCGCGCTTGCAATCATCGGGCTGAGAAGCAAACCGAAAATCGGATACAAAACGCCCGCCGCAATCGGAACGCCGACTAAATTGTAAATGAACGCAAAGAACAAATTCTGACGAATGTTTTTCATTGTCGCTTTGCTTAATTTGATAGCCCGCAGGATGCCGCGCAAATCACCTTTTAAAAGTGTAATATCCGCCGATTCCATCGCTACGTCAGTGCCTGTTCCCATCGCTATTCCAGCTTCGGCTTGAGCCAATGCGGGCGCGTCGTTCACGCCGTCGCCAGCCATCGCCACGATTTTTCCTTCGGCTTGCAATTTTTTAACCTTATCGGCTTTTTGGTCGGGCAGAACGTCGGCGAAAACTTTGTCAATGCCTAATGCCCGCGCTACGGCTTCGGCGGTTTTCGCGTTGTCGCCCGTCATCATCACGACTTCGATTTTTTGGCGATGAAGTTCATCAATCGCCTCTTTAGCCGATTCTTTAATTGTGTCAGCCACGCCGACGAGTCCGGCAGGTTTTCCGTCAATGGCAACAAACATCACTGTTTGACCCATCGCGCGAAGTTCGTCCGCTTTCTCGTTCTGTGATAAATCAATGCCGTTTTCTTCCATCAGCTTGGTATTGCCAAGCAAAATTTTTCTGCCGTCAACGCTGCCGAAAACGCCTTTACCTGTAACAGATTCAAAGTTTTCGACATTTGCAAACTTAACGGTTTGTTCTTCCGCACCTTTAATAATAGCTTCGGCAAGCGGATGTTCGCTTGATTTTTCAAGGCTTGCCGCTAAACCTAAAATCTCTTTTTCCGGTAAACCATTTAATGAAACGACCGTTTGCAGACGCGGTTTTCCCTCGGTCAATGTTCCGGTTTTATCCACGACAATCATATTCACCTTTTCTAAAATCTCCAGTGCTTCCGCCTTTTTCACCAGAACGCCGTGCCGTGCGCCGTGTCCCGTGCCGACCATAATTGACATCGGCGTTGCAAGTCCCAAAGCGCACGGACAAGCAA
>MWZA01000060.1 GCA_002050455.1 Acidobacteria bacterium 5-1
GCGTTATGAGTCCCTACCAGCAGCTCCCCGTTTTCGTCTCCGGCGATAGTCTTGACAAGGTTATGGGGCAAGCCTTCGGCTACGCTAAAGCTATGAAACTCACCGTTTTGATAACGGGTCAAGCCGCCGTCTTCCGTGCCGAGCCACAACGCGCCGTCCGTGCTTTCATAGATATTCGCAAAACGATTGCTGCGAATGCCGGGCGAATTTGTCGTGTTGAAAACGGTAAATTTCGCGCCGTCGTAACGCACCGCGCCGTCCAAGGTGGTAAACCACAAATAGCCGTCGCGTGTCTGCAAAATCGCTTTGACGCTGTTTTGCGGCAGCCCGCTGTCGGTGTCCCGCGAATCAAAATGATATTTTTCGGCATACGCGCTCGCCGCGCAAAAAACGCAGATTAAGAAACCGCCAAACCAGTTTTGCAAAAAGAAATTTTGAATGCGTTTTGTATGCATTAGGATTTTTTATAGGATACGGCAAAATTGAAAAAGTTCGGCGAGAAAAATTCAGTTCGCCGTGATTTTCCGAATCAATAGAAAGTATATCAAAGCAAAAAGTTACGCTGAACGGCACGTCAGGAAAGTTCCGATTTGTGTTCGAGCGCGAATTTCAATAAAGCGTTTCCGCCGCGCAAATCGAGTTTCTGGCAGATATTGGCGCGATGATTGTCAACTGTGCGCGGGCTGACGAAAAGCCCGTCGGCGATTTCCTTGCTCGTCTTCTTTTCCGCGATGAGCCGGAGAATACGGTTTTCGGTCGGTGTTAAAGTTTGCAGTCCCGGATGCGCGACGACCAGCAAATCGGCTTGCGCCAAACGATTGACGAGAAACGAGGAAATCGCCGGGCTGATGTAATGCCCGCCGCCAGCGACCGCCTTGATGCCGCCGACAATTTCGTTCGCCGCGCTGTCTTTCAGCAGATAACCTTTAACGCCGAGGTCGAGCGCGCGGTTAAAAGCGTCGCGCTCTTTATACATCGTCAGAAAAATGATTTTGGCAGGTATTTTTAACGCCCGAACTTCCTCTGCGACGGCAAAGCCGTTCATCTTCGGCATTCCGATGTCCAAAACGGCGACTTCCGGCGCGAGCGATTGTATCTGCTCGAAAGCCGCTTCACCGTCGTCCGCCTCGCCGACGATTACCAATTCCGCGTCGTCTTCGATGACTTCGCGCAGACCTTTCCGGTAAATCGGATGGTCGTCAGCGATAAAAACGCGGATTTTATTTTCGGTTTCGTTTTTCATAATGTTTTTCCCGTCGCCGTTCGCGGCGCAATATTGATAACGATAGACGTTCCGCCGTTCGGCACACTGTGAATAGCGCATTTGCCTCCGAGCATTCGCGTCCGTTCGGTAATGTCTTGCAGCCCTAAGCCGCCTGTCCGGTTTAAATCAATCGTCGCGGCGTGCGCGTCAAATCCTTTGCCGTTGTCTTCGATTTGCAAATTCAAACGCTGCCTGTCGCGTTTAATAAAAACCTTCGCTTTAGTTGCGCCGGAATGCCTGATGATATTATTCAAACTTTCCTGCACGATGCGGTAAATGTTAATCTCCTCTTCCGGCGAAAACAAATTATCCACAGAATCAATTTCCAAAGAAAATCGGATTGCCGCCGAATCCGAAACTTTTTCGATAACCGATTCAAGTGCGCTGGTTAAACCGAGTCTTTCCAATTGATATGGATGCAGGTTGTGCGCGATTGTCCTGACTTCTTCAATTGCATACGAGGCGGTCGAGGAAATTTCGTCGAGCTGTTTTAAAACTGCATCGGTGTTTGCAACTTTGTTTGCGCCGATCAGGGCGCGATTCTTGATAATCAGCAAATTCTGTCCGAGACTATCGTGCAGTTCGGCGGCGATTCTTCTGCGCTCGCTTTCCTGCGAAGCCATTAGCTGCTGCGAAAACGCTTCTTGAATGCGGGGCGCTCGTTCAAGGCGCGAGATGCGAAATTTATAAAGCGAATAAACCACAACTCCGAGGGCAAGAATCGTCAGCGCGTAAAACCACCACGTTCGATAAAAAGGCGGCATGGCAACAACTTCGAGCATTGCGCCTTCGGTGTTCCAGATGCCGTCATTGTTGGCAGCGATAACGCGAAATTGATATTTTCCGGGCGGAATGTTCGTGTAATAAGCCGTGCGTCGCGCGCCCGCTTCCGTCCAATCATCATCATAGCCTTCCAGCTTATATTTGAATCGCACTTTTTCCGGCGCGACAAAACTCAAACCGGTGTACTGCACTTCCAAATCAGTGTTGCCCGGAGGCATTTCGATTTTGGCTGGACGCTCGACAAATTCTTGTTCGCCAAAACGCTTTCGATAACCACGGGCGGCGGCAGCTCGTTTGTCTTTATCAGCCCCGGGTCGATCACAACCGCTCCTTTGACGGTGGGAAACCACAGCCGCCCGTCGCGCGTTTTGTGAAGTGCCAGCACGACGTTGTTCGATATATTGCTGTTCGATACGTCGTAAGTCGTAAATTTTCCGTCCGCAAACCTGGTCAGCCCGCCGTTCCAAGTGCCGAGCCAGATGCCGCCCTCGTCCGCCAGCAACGACCAGACGCAGCCGTTCGGCAAGCCGCCTTTACTGTCGAAAACCGTAAATTCGCCTGCTCGAAACTTCGCCAGACCGCCCGAAGTTCCGAGCCACAAATAACTGTCGCGCGTCTGAACAACGGTGGTAACGGAACTCTGCGGCAGTTCTTCTTCCATTCCCCAGTCATCGGCGATATAAAGCGCGGCTGGTCGGGCGGTTTTCTGTAATGTCTTTTCATAACTGCCCAAAGCAATTATTAGAAATACCGGCACCGACAACCAGATGATTATTATTCGCGCGCTTGTTGATTTAATTTCAGAGACGGCATCGACAAGCATTAGAGTTCAAATTATATCACGCCGCTTGGCATCGGAACAAAATTTGCCGCTTGGTAATCAAAATTCATACAATCCGGCTCGCCCGATTTTATCCGCTTTGGAAGGCTGCAAGCCGGATTGCTGTATGTAAAGGAAAGTATCAATAAATTCCGGCTGCGCCATCGGATAGAAACGACGTTTGGAGAAATTGGAAAGTTGTTTCCGAAGAAGATTCATACTACTACGCTTTCAGAATTTATTTTGAAAATTGGTTTATTTTTATTGGCTTTTCAAATTGATAAAGCCTTTATTCAATAACTGAAATTACGCAGCAAGCTATAAACATAATATTATGAATAGTTTACGCTGTTTGAAAAACCAAAGTAAGCCGAAAGTCAGTTTTCTGCGATTGTTGTAAGCTCTGTTGTTTCAACACTTCGTTTTTGGACTTCCGGCTGACTTGCAATCTGATTTTAGTTTCTAAGTCATTCAATCAACTGTGCTTAAATGCTTCTGCGTAATTTCAGTCAATAACTAGCAACTTGGGTTATTTTAATACAAATCAAATTATCGTCGTTACAATCTCGCGGATACTGCGCTGCAAATCTCTATCGTCGGTAATCGGCGACACGAGCGCAACTTCCGCCGCGTCAACGGGCGTGATGCCTTTGGCAATCATCTGCGCCGCGTAAATCAGCAAACGAGTTGAAACGCCTTCTTCGAGTCCGTGTCCGCGCAGGTTGCGAACTTTTTGTCCGATGCTGACCAAATCCTTTGCCGTCTGTTTGTCAATTCCGCCTTCTTTGGCGACAATTTCCGTTTCGGCTTCAGCGTTCGGATAATCGAATTCCATAGCGACAAATCTTTGTCTGGTTGACTGCTTTAAATCTTTCAAAATAGACTGATAACCCGGATTGTAAGAAACGACAAGCATAAATTCGGGCGGTGCTTCGATGACCGTTCCGCGTTTTTCAATCGGAAGTCTGCGCCTGTCGTCGGTCAACGGATGGATGATAACAACCGTGTCTTTCCGGGCTTCAACGACTTCATCGAGATAGCAAATCGCGCCGCTTCTGACAGCCGTCGTCAGCGGTCCGTCGTGCCAAATAGTTTCATCCCCTTCGAGCAAAAATCGCCCGACCAAATCCGTCGCCGATAAATCTTCGTGGCACGCGACGGTTACGAGCGGACGATTCATTTTATACGCCATATATTCAACAAACCGCGTCTTGCCGCAACCGGTCGGACCTTTGAGCATCACGGGCAGTTTCGCAGTATAGGCAGCTTCAAAAAGCCCGACTTCCTGTGCAATAGGCAAGTAATACGGCTCGTTTTCAACCTTGTATTTTTCGACTGCTAATTCCATAAAATAATTGTAAATTGTAAATGATTAATGGTAAATGTTTTAGTAATCAAACTTTCAAAACCTGTTTCAGATATCGTCCGGTAAAAGATTCTTGATTTTCCGTAATTTCTTCCGGCGTTCCTGTCGCCACGACTTCGCCGCCGCCGATTCCGCCTTCGGGTCCTAAATCAATGACATAATCAGCAGTTTTTATCACATCCAAATTGTGTTCGATAACGAGCAGACTTCCGCCGCTGTCAATCAAAGCGCGAAAGGCGGCGAGTAGTTTGTTAATATCTTCAAAATGCAAACCTGTGGTCGGTTCGTCGAAAATAAAAAGCGTTTTCGACTTTGTTTTTTGCGCCAGATGCGCGGCGAGTTTGACGCGTTGCGCTTCGCCGCCGCTCAAAGTCGTTGCCGATTGTCCGAGCCGCAAATAACCAAGCCCGACTTCATCAAGAACCTTTAATTTATTGACGAGTTTATTTACATCTTTGAAAAACAGAATTGCTTCACGAATCGTCAGTTGGAGAACTTCCGCGATATTTTTGCCTTTGTAACGAACATCGAGAATCTCATCTTTAAAGCGCGTGCCGCGGCAGTCTTCGCAGGTTAATTCGACATCGGCGAGAAACTGCATTTCAACCGTAAC
>MWZA01000104.1 GCA_002050455.1 Acidobacteria bacterium 5-1
TCTTTCGGGAAACGTCCTTGCACTGAGCCTCGTCAGTCTTTTAAACGACACTTCGTCTGAGATAATTTATCCGCTTCTGCCGGCGTTTTTGGCTTTAACACTCGGCGCGTCGCCGTTTATTATTGGTTTAATCGAAGGTTTTGCCGAATCGGTTGCCGCTTTCCTCAAACTTTTTTCCGGTTATCTGAGCGACAGATTTGAGAAAAGAAAATTTCCCGTTTTTCTCGGTTACTCGCTGGCAAGTCTGACGCGCCCGCTTCTCGCTTTTGTCGGAACTTGGCAGCAGGTTTTGTTTGTCCGCGTAACTGATAGAGTCGGTAAAGGCATTCGCGGTGCGCCGCGCGATGCGATTATCGCGGCAAGCGTGCCGGAAGATAAACGCGGTTTGGCGTTCGGGTTTAATCGTGCCGCCGACCACGCCGGTGCGGTTTTGGGTCCGATTGTTGCTTTTATTTTGCTCTCTTATTTTGCCGGAAACCCGCAAAACCCGACTGCCCAGGAATATCGCCAAGTTTTTCTTTATGCTTCGATTCCCGTTGTTTTAGGTCTATTCGTTATCATCTTTTTCGTCAAAGAAAAGCCGAAAGAACTTGTTACCGAAATCGCGTCGCCGAAAATTAAACTTTCGCTCAGAGAATTTGACGGTAATTTTAAACGCTTTTTAATTGTCATCGCGCTTTTCACACTGTCTAATTCAACCGACGCTTTCCTGCTTTTACGCGCCGAACAAGCGGGAATTGCAGTTGCGGTTTTGCCGCTTTTGTGGATGTTTTTGCATTTGAGCAAGGTTATTTTCTCGCTCATCGGCGGCGATTTGTCCGATAAAGTCGGCAGAAAAACATTGATTTTTTCAGGTTGGATTGTTTATGCGCTGGTCTATGCGGGATTTGCTTTCGTCAATTCGGCGTGGCAGGCGTGGGCTTTATTTTTAATTTACGGCATTTATTTTGGTTTGACCGAAGGCGTGGAAAAGGCTCTGGTCGCGGATTTAGTCCCGCCGGAAAAACGCGGAACGGCTTTTGGTTTTTATAATCTCGCTTTCAGCATCACGGTTTTTCCCGCTTCGATTATTTTCGGCGCGATTTGGACTAAATTTGGCGCAGAATTTGCGTTTTTAATCAGCGCGTTTATTTCGCTGTGCGCCGCCGTTTTGCTTTTGACGGTTAGGACAAAAAAACTTTAATTTCGTAATGTTTTTAATAAACTACCGAACTTCCATGTAAGATAGCCCCGCATTTTTCGAGTTACACCATTGTAAGAAAATGGTCTGACTGACCATTTCGACACTTCCTGTTCGGCTCTGACGCGAAGTCTTTCATCTTTAGAGTCCGCAATTGCTTCTATAACTTTGCCGTTTTCATCAATTACTACTTTGACAGGAACTCTAATTGATTTAGGCGATGAATCAATGTTGTTTCTATTTAATGTTCTACCTTCCGCCTTGAGTTTATTTCTAAAACCTTCTGTATCACTTCTAAAGGATTGGACAACACGAACGGCAAAAGCAACTGAATCTTTTGAGCGCAGGTGGAAATTTAAATTGTCCGATTTGCTTTCTTCTTTTTTCTGAGTAATTTGTTCAATTCTTTTGACAATATCAGCCGATTCCTTGTCTTGAAAAGTGGTGAACAAAATCGAAGCGTAAGGACGCAAAGCATTTATCAACTCAGGATAATTTTTACCGTGTGTGTTTTCGGTTGTTTGAATATATCTCTCATAATACGGCAAGGCTTTTTCAAAATTTACATATTTCAAATAAAAATCACCTGTTTGGAGAACAACGAAGAGCGTTTTGTCGTCTTCTTTTCCCCTGACTTGTTCGTTTATCAACAAAGATTCCGCCAATAATTTCTCGGCTTCGTCAATTCTTCTCCGCGAACTCTCCACCGTCGGAGCAGCCGTCGGATTATAGTTTTGCAGCAATAATGCCAACTCACTTTTAATATCGGCAGTTTGCGCTGTTTCGGCTTTGCCGCCTGTTTCGTTCAATTGTAAGGCTTGGCGTAAAAGCGTTTCCGTTTCCGAAGCAATTTGAGAAATCTTTTTATACAGTTCGACTCTTTCGGAAGCAAACATGTTTTTTTCGCCAACTTTATTCTGCAATTCAATAATGTATCCGCGTTTCATCCGTGCCAGATTAACTAGTGCATTAACGTATGAAACGGTATCTTTTGATTGTGTTGATTTTTCTAACTCGACAACTTTCTCTGCCGTTTCAATCGCTTTCTCGAATTTTCCCTGTTGATAAAGCGTATATGCCTTTTCGGTTAAATCCCTTTTCGTGTTTTGTGAAAAGACCAAACTGAAAAACAACAAAATTGATATTGTAGAAATCACCAATTTTTTTAACATAACTTTCTCTTTAATTTGAAGAATACTACTTCCGCTTTTTCTCTTTCTGAAATTTTTTTACAACCATCTCGCGCCGCAGCTTCGGCAAATGGTCAATAAAAAGTTTGCCGTCGCAGTGGTCGGTTTCGTGCAGGAAACAACGCGCCGCGAGTTCTTCGGCTGCTTGCTCGAACCATTTGCCTTTTATGTCCTGCGCTTTTAATTTAACTTTGTTGGCACGGGTAACGACTGCCGGAACTTTGCCGACTGAAAGACAACCTTCTTGTCCGCTTTGCTCGCCTTCTTCCGAGACAATTTCGGGATTTGCCGCAACAAGTTTGATGCCTTCGCAATCCATCACGAACAAGCGCAGATTCAAACCGATCTGCGGCGCGGCTAAACCGACGCCTTCTGCACTATACATTGTTTCAAACATATCTGTGCAGAGCCGTTTGAGTTCTTCGTCAAATTCGGTTACGGGTTTGCCGATCTTTGCAAGAACTTCTTCGGGATACTCGGTTATTTTTCTAATCGCCATAAGTTTTTTTGCCACGAATATCACGAATATAAAGAAAACATAATTCGTGATATTCGTGATATTCGTGGCTAAATCTTATCTTGGAATAACGCCGCGCCGCGAACTGCGCGAGAAATCGCGCTTGGCGAAAAAGCCTTTTTCGTCCCGCGTCATACATTCCCAGCAAATTATTTTTTTCTCATTTGTCGGGCTGACAAAAACATTATAATGCTCCATTACGCGGTCGCATTCCGAACATCTGGCGGGCGGTTTTTCCGTTGATTCCATTTTTTTATTTTCCTTTCAAGGCAGTTGATAAACTTTGATAAGTTCCAGTTTCAAAAATAACAGGATAAGGATAAATGGTGCTGCTGACAAGGTGCGCTGCGCCATACTTAATTTTTATCGCGGCAATTTGCCCGCGGCGGCAAGTTGGCGACTTTTAAAAAGAATGAAGGATGAAGAAAAAAATCCTTCATCCTTTCGCGGCTTTTATTTACAACAGTTTAGGGCGCATCATAAGCGGGCGCGGGCAAATCGCCGCTCGCGCCGAATTGTGCCGCTTGAAATGCGCTGTTTGAACTGCGCGTAACATACCAAGTTCCGTTTGACGGGCGAAACACGGCAATATCCGATTTGCCGTCGCCGTCATAATCACCGACTGCCGGAATATCGTCAGCTGCGCCGAAGAGCGCGGATTGAACTCCGCCGTTTGTGCTTTTCAAAATATACCAAACGCCATTTGACGGGCGGAAAACGGCAACGTCGGTTTTATCGTCGCCGTCAAAATCGCCCGGAGTCGGTTTGTCGCCGTTTGTGCCGAACTGCACGGCAAATGGTGAATTATCACTACTATTTAGACGATACCAAACGCCATTTGACGGGCGGAAAACGGCAACGTCGGTTTTATCGTCGCCGTCAAAATCGCCCGGAGTCGGTTTGTCGCCGTTTGTGCCGAACTGCACGGCAAAAAATGAATTGTTGCTGCTGTTTAAGCGATACCAGACACCGTTTGACGGACGGAAAACCGTAGTATCGGCTTTGCCGTCGCCGTCGTAATCACCGGCGACCGGAATATCGCCGTTTTGTCCAAATGGAACGCTGTAAAATGTGTTGTCGCTGCTGCGGATGTAATACCAAGTTCCGTTTGACGGGCGAAAAACTCCGATGTCGGTGATGTTGTCGCCGTCGTAATCTTCGGGCGCGGGAACATCGCCGTTTTGTCCGAATGCCAGACCGCGCACCGAATTGTTCGAACTGTTCAGGATATACCAAACGCCGTTTGAAGGACGGAAAACGGCATAATCTGTTTTAAGATCGCCGTCAAAATCGGCGTTAGCTTTTGGGCGGACAACAATTGGCTCGTCGGAGGTAATTTTCTCAACCGTTCCGCCAAGCCCGACAACGTAAATTTCGCCGTCTTCGTCCTCGCCGAAAGACGAAATAAAGCGCGTTGTGTCGAGAAGCAGAATTTGCTGGTTATTTTGCCATATCCAAATCTCGCCCGTGCAGTAATCAGCGTAAGTGTATGCACCGTTTGGCAAACTTCCTTTTGTGCCGCGATAGATGTAACCGCCCGTTACCGAACAACGTCCTCCCGGATGGCTGTATTGAAAAATCGGCGGAATAAAGTTATTCGGATTGCAAAGATTTGGGTCATTGTTGGTGCATTGTGTTCCTTCATAAACGCGCCAACCGTAATTTCCGCCTTTTGTAATTATATCAACTTCCTCAATCGCGTTTTGCCCGACATCTCCCGCCCATAGTTGCCGCGTTCCGCCGCGGTCAAATGACCAGCGAAACGGATTTCTTAAACCGACGGCGTAAATTTCGTCCGCGCCCGCAACGCCGACAAAAGGATTGTCAGCCGGAATCGTGTAAGGCAGATTATTATTATTTCCCGAAACGTCCGGTGTAATGCGAAGAAATTTTCCTAAAAGTTCATTGATGTTTTGAGCGCGGTTGCTCGGATCATTTGCTGAACCGCCGTCGCCC
>MWZA01000138.1 GCA_002050455.1 Acidobacteria bacterium 5-1
GCTATAAAGTTCCGATTAGTCAACCGTGCGGCAGTGTTTTGACATTAACTTTTAACATCAACAGCAGTTTAGGCGCGAAGACCGAAACCCGCACCCTGATAATCGGTCAGCCGATAGTCGGCAGTACCGAGAATTTTGACGG
The DNA here is from genome assembly GCA_002050455.1 of Acidobacteria bacterium 5-1. Classification (GTDB taxonomy): domain Bacteria; phylum Acidobacteriota; class Blastocatellia; order Pyrinomonadales; family Pyrinomonadaceae. The sequence goes on from MWZA01000138.1 coordinate 143, forward strand.
CGTTACCGCTCCGAATCTGCCGACCGGCTGGGCAAGCACCCAAACCGGCGGCGGCGTAAATTGGGTAACAAAAACAGGAACGGCAAACACCACTCCCAATTCGGCATTTACTCCAAACACCGGAGCTGTCGGCGGAACTATTCTGGAATCGCCGAGTTATAACATTGCCTCAGTCGCGTCGGTTCTCAAATTCCGTAACAATTACAACACGGAAGGCGGTTGGGACGGCGGTGTTTTAGAAATCAGCATCGGCGGCGCGGTATTTCAGGATATTTTAACCGCCAACGGTAGTTTTTTAGAAGGCGGTTACAATGGCAGTTTGGGTGTCAACCAAAATCCGTTAGACGGACGGCAGGCGTGGACGGGAAACTCAAACGGCTATGTTATCACAAGAGTTTTGCTTCCGGCTTCGGCTAATGGTCAATCGGTTAAATTCAGATGGCGTTTTGGCGAAGACTCTAACACTTCTTTTGTCGGTTGGAACGTTGACAACATCGAAGTTATTACGAATTATTCTTGCAATACTGCACCGACGCTCAAAACCCGTGCCGACTTTGACGGCGACGGCAAGACAGATATTTCCGTCTTTCGTCCGAGCAACGGCAATTGGTATCTTAACCGAAGCACCGCCGGATTCACAGCATTAAGCTGGGGCGCGGATACCGACAGGCTTGTGCCGGGCGATTATGACGGCGACGGCAAAACAGACACCGCCGTTTTCCGTCTAAATGGCGGCAGTAATGCTGCTGTTTTTCACATTCTCAACAGTAACGGTTTGAGTTATATATCAACGGCGTGGGGTTTTGCCAGCGACATTCCGACGGCGGGCGATTACGACGGCGACGGCAGAACGGATGTCGCGGTGTTCCGTCCATCCACTGGAACTTGGTTTATTCAGAAAAGCACGGGCGGAATTCTCACATCGGTGTTCGGCACAAACGGCGATATTCCCGTTCCCGCCGATTATGACGGCGACGGAAAAACCGACCTTGCCGTTTTCCGCAGCGGAACGTGGTTTATCAATCAATCAACCGGCGGAATACAAGCTGTTTTCTTCGGCTTGCCAAGCGATAAACTCGTTCCGGCGGACTACGACGGCGACGGCAAAACCGATGTTGCCGTTTATCGTCCGTCCGACGGGATGTGGTATATCGTTAAGAGAAACGGCGGATTTCAAGCGGAGTTATTTGGCGTTTCGACGGATATTCCCGTGCCGGGCGATTACGACGGCGACGGCAAAACAGACATCGCGGTTTTCCGTAACGGAACTTGGTATGTCAATCGTTCAACCGCCGGTTTCATCGCCACAAACTTTGGCGCGGCTTCCGATTTGCCAATTCCGAAGCAATACATTCCGTAAAAAACATAAAAAGGAGATGAAGAGAAGGAAAATTTGAGCGACCGGCTCTCATCTCCTTTTCTCCTTTTCTTATTCTCAAACCAAACCTATTTTCTACATTTCAATTAAGAAAACACATTTCTCGCTTTTTCCGCGAAAAATTTAACATCAGATTTATTGCCTTTAGCTCGACAATCACCTAAAATTTTAAGATATTATGAATCCTGTAGTTCAAAAAACTGCGTCTGCGTCAAAAAAAGCAAAAAAATTATTGGCAGTTGACAATCCGCATTATCTTTCAAACCGCGAGTTGAGTTGGCTGGAATTTAACCGTCGTGTGCTGCAAGAAGCCTTGGACGAACGCACGCCGCTTCTCGAACGGCTCAAATTTCTGGCAATTTTCTCGACCAACTTGGACGAATTTTTTATGATTCGGGTGGCGGGTTTAAAAGAGCAGGTTGCCGAGGGAATCCGCGAAAAATCGCGCGACGGAATGACCGCACTCCAACAACTGCGTGAAATCCGTGCGCGTCTGCGTCCGATGCTCGCTGAACAGATGCGCTGTTTGCACCGGGACATTTTGCCGCAGCTCGCCGAACACGATATAAAACTTGTTTCTGTTAGAGATTTAAGCAAGGACGAAAAAAAGAAACTCGAAAATTATTTTCTGCAAAATATTTTCCCCGTTCTCACGCCGCAAGCCGTAGACGTAAGCCATCCGTTTCCTTATGTTTCCAATTCGAGTTTAAATATCGGCTTGATTGTTGAACCCGACCCGGAATGCAATCACGGTAAACTCGGTTATCTATTTAAAGAAAATCGGTTTGTGCGGATAAAACTTCCGCCGAATGTTCCGCGTCTGATTCCGATCAGCGACGGCGAAACTCGTTTTGCTCTGCTTGGTGAACTCATCGCCGAAAACGTCCGCTATCTTTTCCCGAATATGCTGACGAATAAATGTCATTTGTTTCGGCTGACGCGCGATGCCGACCTCGAACTGCGCGAGGATGAAGCGGGCGATATTTTGCGGACAATAGAGCGCGAACTGCATCATCAACGCCGTTTTAGTTTTCCCGTCCGCTTGGAAGTTGCCGCTTCGATGCCCGACGAGATGATAGAAAATCTGACCAAATCCATCGGCGTAACCGACGACATCTATCGGCTCGAAGGATTTTTTAACATTCCTGATTTGATGACTTTATATTCAATTGACCGTCCCGATTTGAAGGATAAACCGATTCGCTATTCGATTCCGAAACCTCTGCGATGCGGTGAAAATGTCTTCGACACGCTGAAAAAACAAGACGTTCTGCTTCATCATCCATTCACGGCTTACAGCACCGTCACCGATTTTATTGATGCGGCGGCGGAAGATGACAAGGTTCGCGCCATCAAAATTTGTCTCTATCGAGCGGGTAAAGATTCGCCGATTGTCAAATCTTTGATGAAAGCCAGCCAAAACGGAAAACAAGTCGCGGCACTTGTCGAACTCAAAGCGCGATTTGATGAGGAAAACAATATCGAATGGGCGCGGCGGCTTGAAAACGAAGGCGTTCACGTTATTTACGGAATGAGCGGATTGAAAACGCACTCGAAAGTAATGTTGATTGTGCGAAACGAAAACGACGAATTGCGCCGTTATGTTCATCTCGCGACGGGCAATTACAACCCGACGACTTCGCGGATTTACACCGATTTGGGATTATTGACCGCCGATGAAGAAATCGGCAAAGATGTCAGCGATTTGTTCAATTTTCTGACCGGCTATTCCTATCAAACCGAATATCGTCAACTGCTCGTCGCGCCGATAAACTTGCGCGAGCGAATGTTGGAGTTAATCGAACGTGAAACCGAAAACCAAATAAGCGGCAAAGAAGCGCGAATTATTGTTAAAATCAACAGTCTGACCGACGATAAAATCATTCACGCGCTTTATCGGGCTTCACAGGCGGGCGTGAAAATTGATTTAATTGTGCGCGGCATCTGCGCTTTACGTCCGGGCATTGAAGGTCTTTCGGAAAATATCCGTGTCGTTTCTGTCGTCGGCAGATTTCTCGAACACAGCCGAATTTTTTATTTTGCGGGCGGCGGCGATGAAGAAATCTACATCGGAAGCGCGGATTGGATGCACCGCAACCTTGATAAAAGAGTCGAAGCGATTGTGCCGATAAACAACGCGCGGCTTCGTAAAAACATCAGAGAAGAAATTTTAGATGTCTATCTCAAAGATAATTTAAATGCCCAAATCTTAAACGACGACGGCAGTTATGAGAAAATAAAGATCGAACCGAAGGAAAACGGGTTTGATTCGCAGTTGTATTTTGCCGAACAGAAGATTTAAAGGTTAAAAGTAAAAAGTTAAGAATATGGGACTTTCGCCTGAAGTCTGCCGTGCGGGTTCCGTTTTTGACTTTCTCTGTCGCAAAGCATATCTTCAAAATAGATGTTTTTCATAAACTTTCAGCCGACGAAATGCGTCAAATGAGCAAGTAAAAGTTTCACAGCCAAGGGAGTTATCGATAAAAATGCCGATTATTTCGCGTAAAGTTGTTTTTATTAAATTATCAGTTATCACCGCCGCCATTTTCGCGGTTTTCTGTTTCCTTAATTTTTCCGCCGGATATAAAAAGGTGAGCGCGTCAGCTTCCGGTCCGACACCATCTAATACAGGTGCGCCGAGCGAAAGCAGCTGCACCACTTGTCATAGTAGTTTTCCTGTCAATAGCGGTTCGGGAAGTATTTCGATTGCGGGTGTTCCCGCCAATTATCTGCCAAATCAACAAATCCCGCTGACCGTTACGACCAGCCAATCGGATGCCGTAATTTACGGTTTTCAGCTGACGGCACTCGACAGTCAAGGCAAACAAGCCGGAACTTTTACGCTTCCCGCTCAATCGCCGCAGCAACTGCAAATCGTGGACGGATTTGCGGGCGGCAACACACGAAAATATGTCGAACATACAATTAATGGTCTTATTCCGACACAGTTCGGCTCAAAATCTTGGACATTTACTTGGAACGCGCCTGCCGAAAGAGTCGGGAAGGTAAGTTTTTATGCGGCGGGAAATGCCGCTAACAGCGACGGCGGAACTTCCGGCGATTATATTTATACAACCTCCAAAAGCAGCCAGACGGGAACGGCAGTTTCCGATTTTGACGGCGACGGCAAAAGCGACACAGCCGTTTTTCGCCCGTCCAACGGCGTTTGGTATAGTCTCAACAGCCTCAACGGAAATTTGATTTCTTTCCTCTTCGGCGCGAGCGAAGACAAAATTGCCGCCAGCGATTATGACGGCGACGGCAAAACCGATTTTGCGGTGTTCCGTCCGTCCAACGGTACTTGGTATGTTCAGAAAAGCACCACCGGTTTTACAGCTTTTCAGTTCGGCACAAGCGGCGATATTCCTGTCGTCGGCGATTACGACGGTGATTCAAAGACTGATTATGCTGTCTTTCGCCCGTCAAACGGTTTTTGGTATATCAACCGCAGTTCCGACGGCGGTTTTGATTTCAGACAGTTTGGTTTCGGCACGGACAAAACCGCGCAAGGCGATTATGACGGCGACGGTAAAACCGATGTTGCCGTTTTTCGCCCGTCAAATGGCGTTTGGTATTTGCAAAGAAGCCGCGATGGTTTTACCGGTATTGCTTTCGGTGCCTTAGACGACAAACCTGTTCCGGCAGATTACGACGGCGACAGCAAAACCGATGTTGCCGTTTTTCGCCCGTCCAACGGCGTTTGGTATTTGCAAAGAAGCCGCGATGGTTTTACCGGCGTGCTGTTTGGTGCGTCAAGCGACAAGCCGGTTCCCGGCGATTATGACGGCGACGGCAAAAGCGACATTGCCGTTTTCCGGGACGGTATCTGGTATTTGCAGAGAAGTTCTGACAGTTCTTTTTATGCAGTCGCCTTCGGAACAAGCAGCGACGTTCCTGTGCCGAGCGGTTATATCGCGCAGTGAAGTTCGCAAAAATAAATCAGTCAAAATTTTCATCTTTGATTCTGTATCATTTCCCAATAACTAACGTCAATCCAACGCCCAAACTTAAAACCAACTTCTCGAAAATGCGCGATCTTTTCAAAACCGAATTTTTCATGAAGTCTAATACTGGCTTCATTCGGCAAAGCAACTCCGGCGATTATCGCGTGAATATCTTTTTGCGAAAGTTCATCAAACAATTTTTCGTAAAGTTCCGTGCCGATACCTTTTTGCTGAACATTATTTTTCACGTAGACCGAAACTTCAACCGAGTGTTGATAAGCCAAACGCGATTTGTATTTTGCCGCATAAGCATAAGCCAAAATTTCATCGTCGTTTTCCGCAACCAGATACGGATAATTTTCGCTGATTTCTGCAATGCGTTTCTGCATTTCACTGACATTTAGCGGCTCGGTTTCAAATGTGTGATGCGTGTTTTTAACATAAAAATTGTAGAGTTCGGCAATCTGCGCGGCATCTTCAATTTTCACATTTCTCAAAATCATTTCTTCAATTCCATTTTCGCAATTGATTCCAGATGAACTTCATCAGGACCGTCGGCAAGCCGCAAAGTTCGCGCGTAAATCCAAAACTGGGCAAGCGGAAAATCTTGGCAAACACCGCCGCCGCCGTGTGTTTGAATTGCGCGGTCAACAATTTTCAAAGCCATCTGCGGCACAACTGCTTTTATCATTGCAACTTCTTTTCGTGCTGCTTTGCTGCCGATTTCATCCATCATCCAAGCGGTTTTCAAAACCAGCAGACGTGCTTGTTCGATTGCCAGACGCGCCTCGCTAATCCAATTTCTGATAACGTCTTGTTCCGCCAGAATTTTGCCGAAAGCAACGCGCGATTTTGCTCTTTCGCACATCAATTCCAACGTTCTTTCCGCCAAACCAATCAAACGCATACAATGATGAACTCGTCCGGGACCGAGCCGACCTTGCGCGATTTCAAAACCGCGCCCTTCGCCTAATAACAAATTCTCCTGCGGCAGGCGAACATTTTCAAACGAAATTTCGGCGTGTCCGTTTGGCGCGTCGTCATAACCGAAAACGTCCAACAATCTTTCAATTTTCACGCCTTTTGCGTCCATCGGAACTAAAATCATTGATTGCTGCAGATGCTTCGGCGCGTCTGCGTCTGTTTTTCCCATAAAAATCGCCAGTTTGCAGCGAGCGTCGCCTGCGCCGGTTGACCACCATTTTCTGCCATTTAAAACATAAAATTCGCCGTCGTTTTTTATCGAAGCGCGGATATTAGTCGCGTCGCTTGATGCAACATCCGGTTCGGTCATTGCAAAACACGAACGGATTTCACCATCGAGCAAAGGCTTCAGCCATTTTTCTTTTTGCTCATCCGTGCCGTATTTCCAAAGAACTTCCATATTGCCCGTGTCGGGCGCGGAACAATTAAAAACTTCCGCCGACCAATAAACTCTGCCCATCGCTTCGGCAAGCGGCGCATATTCAAGATTTGACAAACCCGAAATTTCAGGCAAAAATAAATTCCACAAATTTCCGGCTTTCGCTTTTATCTTTAAATCCTCTATCAACTGCAAAGGCTTCCATCTGTCGCCCGTATTTATTTCAGCGTGATATGCAGCTTCGTTCGGATAAATGTTTGCGTCCATAAATGCTTGTAGTTTGCTTTGCAGTTCGCGTGTTTTCGTTGAATAATCGAAGTTCATAAATTTTGAAAGATATTATAAACCACAGGGGACACAAAGAAACACAGAGAAAGCTATAATATTTATTATTTCTTTACTTTTGTCATTACAGTAAATCGTTATTAAACTATTTTCCCGCACTCTTTGTTCCTCTGGGTTAAAAAATTTTATGAAAGACACAACCGAAATCCGCCGGGGCGAGGAGCTAAATGTTGAAAATCTTGTCGAATATTTGCGTTCGGAACTTTTCTTAAACAAAGGTGAAATTGAAATCGCGCAGTTTCCCGCCGGAAGTTCAAATCTGACTTATTTGGTAAAAATCGGCGATGAAGAATTTGTCTTACGCCGTCCGCCTTTCGGCAATCAGGTGAAATCGGCGCACGATATGTCGCGTGAATTTAATGTCTTGTCGAAACTGTCAAACATTTACAAACCCGCGCCAAAACCGCTTTTGTATTGCAAAGATGAAAATATTATCGGCTCGGAATTTTATCTGATGGAACGCCGCAAAGGTTTAATTATTCGCGGAAAATCGCCTGAAATTCTCGAAAATTCAAAAGATTTGCAGCGCGAAGTTTGCAAAAGTTTTATTGAAAATCTGGCGACGCTGCACAATTTGGACTGGCAAAAAATCGGACTCGAAGGCAAACCCGAAGGTTACGCCAAACGCCAGGTCGAAGGCTGGACAAAGCGTTATTCGGGCGCGAAAACCGACGAAAATATCGAACTTGAGAAAGCCATCGAATGGCTCAACGCAGAAATTCCCGAAAGCAAAGACGCAACTTTGATTCACAACGATTACAAATTTGACAACGTGATGCTCAATCCTAACGATTTGACGGAAATTATCGCGGTTTTAGATTGGGAAATGGCAACGATTGGCGAACCGCTGATGGATTTGGGAACGACGCTGGCTTATTGGATGTCAAAAGATTCGGGTGCGGAAATGCTTTCGATGCCGTTTCATCCGCGCGTTTTGATGGAAAATATCTCGCGCCGCGAGCTAGCCGAAACGTATGCGGAAAAATCCGGACGCGATATTGAACACATTCTTTATTTTTACGTTTTCGGCACATTCAAAATCGCCGTTATCGCGCAGCAAATCTATTCCCGCTTTGCCAAAGGTTTTACGCGGGACAAACGTTTTGCAAATTTTAATCATTTCGTCCACGCGCTCGGCAATATAGCTTTAACCGCAATTGAGAAAGAAAAAATTTAGCCGCCGAGAACATCGAGAAAATAGCCGCAAAAAAGCACAAAAGACACAAAATCATTTGAATTCTTTTTTGCGTTTCTTGAGCCTTTTTGTGGCTATTTCTTTTCTGAAATCTCTGTGCGCTCTGTGTTCTCGGTGGCTAATGTTGTAAAATTATCGTTTTTATGAGCAACAGAAAACTCGGCATAGCAATCATCGGACTCGGCGGCGCGGTCGGCACGACAATGGTCGCCGGAATAGAACTTCTCAAAAAAGGTTTAATCGGCAAAGAAGGCTTGCCTTTGGCGGAACTAGACGCGGAATTAATCAAAGATTTAGCCGATTATGAAAATATCATTTTCGGCGGCTGGGATTTGTTCGCCGAACATCTGGCAAAAGCGGCGACGACGCATGACGTTTTAACGCATAAACAATTCGTTGCCGTCGAAGAAAAGCTGCGGAAAATCAAACCTTGGCGAGCCGTCGGTAGTAAAGAATTTCTCGTTAATATCACAGGCAAAAACACTTTTTCGGACAATTCGCACCGCGCAATAATCAAAAAAATTCGCAAGGATTTGCAGAAATTTAAAAAATCCTGCGATGAAGTTGTCGTTATAAATCTTGCATCAACCGAAAAACTTGCCGACGAAGGCAACGAGATTTTCAACACAATCGCCGATTTTGAAAAGGCTCTTGACGCAAATTCAAAGGAAATTTCGCCCGCGATGCTCTATGCTTACGCCGCGATTGCCGAAAACGCGCCTTACGGAAATTTCACTCCGTCGGTTGCGACAGATATTCCCGCGTTGATTGAATTTGCCGATAAACAAAAAGTTCCCGTCGCGGGAAAAGACGGCAAAACCGGACAAACGATGATAAAAACCGCACTTGCGCCCGCGCTCAAAACCCGCGCATTGCACGTCGAAGGCTGGTATTCGACTAACATTTTGGGCAACCGCGACGGTTTAGCTTTGTCGAACGAAGGTTCGCTTGCCTCAAAGGTCAAAACAAAAGGTTCGGTTCTAGATGATATTTTGGGCTACAAAGTCGAAGACCACATCGTTGACATTCGTTATTATCGTCCGCGCGGCGACAATAAAGAGGCTTGGGACAACATCGACGTGCGCGGTTTTCTCGGTCAACCGATGCAAATAAAAATTAATTTCCTGTGCAAAGATTCGATTCTTGCCGCACCGCTAGCGATTGAAATTGCACGTCTGCTCGATTTGGCGAAGCGGCGCGAAAGTTTCGGTATTCAAGAGCAACTTTCAGTTTTCTTCAAACTTCCGATGACAAAAAACGGCAAAAATCCCGAACATGCTTTGCACCGACAGGAAGAAATGCTTTTGGAATGGCTGAAGAGTTGAACCATTAAAATACACAAAGAAATGCAAAGGATTTTCCATACAACTTTGTGGAATTTTATGTTATTTCGTGGTTAAATATAAAATATGCTAAATCAATTGACTTATTCACTGCCTGAAAAACTCGAAAATACCGTCCGACAAACAATGGACGAATGGCAAAAGAAAGACAAAATTAGTCGCGTGTGGAACAAGGACGCGAGCGTTTGGACGGATGACGACGAAGCAAAATGGCTCGGTTGGCTCGATATTGTCGAGCAGGAATTGAACGATTTCGAGAAATATCGTGAGATTACCGAAGCAACGAAAGATTTTAAAGACATCGTTTTGCTCGGAATGGGCGGTTCGTCTTTGTGTCCTGAAGTTTTGGCGGAAACTTTCGGCAAAAAGCAGTTTCATATTCTTGATTCGACCGTTCCGGCGCAAATCAAGTCTTTGGAAAATAAAATTGATTTGGCAAATACGCTGTTTATTGTGGCAAGCAAAAGCGGTTCGACGCTTGAACCGAACACTTTTAAACAGTATTTCTTTGAGAAAGTTTCAGAAAAAGTCGGCAAGGAAAACGCGGGCAGGCAATTTATTGCGATAACCGACCCGAACTCGAAAATGCAGAAGGTTGCCGAAGACGGTAATTTTCGCAAAATCTTTTTCGGCGACCCGACGGTCGGCGGCAGATTTTCCGCGCTGACGGTTTTCGGATTGATTCCGGGCGCAATTATGGGTTTGGATATTGAAGATTTCCTGCAGCGCACGATGGAAATGGTTCGCGCCTGCAAATCTGACGTTCCGGTAGACAATCCGGGCGCGGTTCTAGGAACAATTCTCGGCGTTTGCCAAACTCACGGATGCAATAAACTGACAATTTTTACTTCAAATGAAATTTACGATGCCGGCGCGTGGCTCGAACAATTAATTGCCGAATCAACCGGAAAAGAAGGTATTGCAATCATTCCGATTGACCAAGAACCTGTGCAGCCGGTTGAAAATTACAGCGACGACCGCGTTTTTGCTTATCTAAAACTAAAAGATTCGAGCGATAATTCGCTGGTCGAAAAACTTGACGTGCTTGGAGTAAACGGGCATCCAGTTATCACAATCGAACTCGCCGATAAAATGAATCTCGGACAGGAATTTTTCCGTTGGGAATTTGCAACCGCCGTTGCCGGTGCAATTATGGAAATCAACCCGTTTAATCAGCCCGACGTTGAAGCGGCAAAAATCGAAGCTAAAAAATTGACGCAGGAATACGAAGAAAAAGGTGAACTGCCGAAGGAAACGCCGTTTTATCAAGAGAAAGATATTAAACTTTTTACGAGCGACGAATATGCGGCGCAGCTTGATAAATTTATCGAAGGCGAAAAATCTTTGAAAAAATACCTGCAAGCGCACCTCGCCCATTTGCAGGAGAACGATTATTTCGCGCTTCTAGCGTATATCGAACGCAACGAGAAAAACGAAAAACTGCTGCAAGCGATTCGTGAGAAAGTTTTGGAAGCAAAACTCGTGGCAACTTGTTTAGGCTTTGGTCCGAGATTTCTGCATTCGACCGGACAAGCCTATAAAGGCGGTTCAAACGAAGGTGTTTTTTTGCAAATCACTTCGGACGACGCGGTTGATTTCGACGTTCCCAAACAGAAATTTACTTTCGGCGTAGTTAAAGCGGCGCAGGCACGCGGCGATTTTCAGGTTTTGCTTGACCGCGACAGACGCGCTTTGCGTGTGCATTTGGGCGAAGACGTGGGAAATGGGCTTGAGACTCTGGAAAGTTTAATCGAAAGTATGTAACTGATGGCAGAAGCCTGCGCGTCGGACAAGGGCGCGGATTTATGCCTTCGACGTAAAATCTGATTTGAATTCAAATAATTTTATTTCGAGATTGCCTATTTAAAAAACAGTTTTATTTCTCGATTTATCGGCGTGTCTTTCCATTGCCAATTTCACTAATTCATCAATTACCTGTGAAAAGTCCTTTCCCGTTCCCGCCCACATTTTCGGAAAACCGGAAGCATTCGTCAGACCGGGCATGGTATTGATTTCATTGATAATCAGCGCGTCCGTGTCGTTTCGCAGAAAAAAATCAACCCGCGCCAAACCTGAACCGTCGATTGCACGAAAAGCTGTTACCGCCATTTGCTGGATTTTTTTGGTTAATTCTTCTGAAACAGGCGCGGGAACGACAAATTCGTTGTTGCCTGTTCCGGCGTATTTTTCGGTGTAATCAAGAAACTTTTTGTCGTCGGATTTGATAATGTATTCGCCCGGCAGACTCGCTTTTGGTTCTTCGTAACCGAGAACGGCGCATTCAATTTCGCGGGCATCCAAACCTTCTTCGACAATGATTTTGCGGTCGTATTCGGCGGCAAGTTCGATGGCTTTTCGCAAAGATTTTTCGTCCGCTGCTTTTGAAACTCCGACGGACGAGCCAAGATTTGCGGGTTTGACAAAACACGGATAACCGAGTTTGGCAGTAGTTTGTGCGATAACCGCGTCTTTGCTGCGTTCCCACTCGCTTCGCAAAAACCAGACGTATTTGCACATCGGCAGTTCGGCATCGCGGAAAAGAATTTTCATCGTTACCTTGTCCATTCCGCAAGCCGAAGCCAGAACTCCGCAGCCGATATACGGAATGTCGCCCATTTCCAGCAGACCTTGAATTGTTCCGTCTTCGCCGTAAGTTCCGTGCAGAATCGGAAAAACGACATCAAGCGGCAAAAGTTTTTCTTCCCTGACAGAAGTTTCCAGCCGGGTTAAACCTTTATATTTGGTGTCGCCGACCAGCGCAATCGCATTGCTTGGAAATTTCATAACGCTTTCCGACAAACTTTCCCGGATGTTTTCAGGAAGCCGCTGCAGCGATTCTGCCGGATTCAGCCAGCGTCCCTCGTGCGTTATCGCAATCGGAATAACTTCATATTTGTCCTTGTCAATCTGTTCAATAACCGCTTTTGCCGAGCGGATAGAAATTTCGTGTTCGCTGGAACGTCCGCCGAAGATTATGCCGATTTTTGTTTTCATAAATAGTTTTCAGAAAGTTGTAGAAAGTTGCAGAGTTGCAGAAAGTTACAGAGTTGCGGATAGTTGCTGAGTAAATTCTTAAACTATCCGCAACTTTCTGTAACTTTCTACAACTCTGTAACTTAAAGAATAGTTTTTCCCAAAGCTGAAAGAATAAGTTCGCCCGCCAGTTCAACCGTAATATTGCTTTTATCGAGCATCGGATTGACTTCGACAATCTCAAACGAGCGCATCCCGCCGCGTTCGGCAATTACTTCGAGGGCGAGATGCGCTTCACGATAAGTTGTTCCGCCGCGGACAAGCGTTCCCGAACCGGGCGCAAAACGCGGGTCAATCATATCCACATCGAAAGTTACGGCGTAACCGCCCGATGCTTGCGAAGCAATGTTTATCGCGTCTTCGACACAAGCAAGCATTCCGCGCCGGTCAATATCGCTCATTGTAAAGAAATTGTCGCGCATACCGAGTTCACAAATCCGCCGCTGTTCGCCCGCGTCCAAATCTCTCGCCCCGACGTGAGCGCAAAATTTGGACTCAAGTTTCGGCGCAAACTCTTCTAAATTAACCAATGAAGGTTCGCCGTAGCCAAGCAGCGCGGCAAGCGGCATTCCGTGAAGGTTACCGGAAGATGAAGTTTCGGGCGTATTAATGTCGGCGTGTGCGTCAAACCAAATCAGACCGATTTCTTCACCACGCGCTTTGAAAAAAGAAGAAATCGCCGAAAACGTGCCGATGGCGATTGAATGGTCGCCGCCCAAAATAACGGGAATCGCGCCGTCCTGCAAAATTTGTTTAAGCGACGCGGATATGTTTTCGCAGGACGCGAGCATTTCTTTTAAATACTTTGGATTTTCTTCCGTCTTGGCGACATACTTAGGTTTGACGATTTCTGCATCGCCGTAATCTTTGACTTCGTAGCCGAGTTCTTTAATCCGTTCGGTCAATAAACTTCCGCGAATGTCGGATAAAAGTATCGCCGTCGCGCCAAGTTCGCTTCCTTTTTGTCCCGCGCCGTAACCGAGCGGAACGCTGATAATTCCTACTTTTTTCCCGTTTCCCGGAAAATCTTTAGACTGCATAAATTAAATTATAACCCAAAAAGAATAGCCGCAAAAAGACGCAAAAGACGCAAAAAAGATTAACCCATAAAAGAGCGTAGATGAACACAAATTCTTAATTTTTTGAGCTTTTTGTGCCTTTTTGCGGCTATTTCTAAATCTCACCAAAACCATTTACAAAAATTTCCTCAACCGCTTGCAAGGCTTCTTGCTCGTCTTCGCCTTCGACTTCTAATTCCAAACGAGTTCCCTTTGAAGCCGCCAAAGTCAACACGCTCAAAATCGATTTGGCATCGGCAATTACGGCGTTGTCAATCCGTTTGAGCTTAATACAGCTCTTAAAACCGCTTGCCAGACGAACAAGCTGGGCGGCGGCGCGGGCGTGAAGTCCGAGCGGATTGATGACTTTTATTTTACTTTCAAGCATCTTTTTTCAGTTTCTGCGGCTCAAGCAGTTCGCTTGTGCGGTAAATTGACTGTTTACCCTGCGCTTCAACTTCTTTCGCCATCTCCGTCAAAGTCATTTCTTTGGTTTGCGAAGCGAGTTTTATGACCATTGGCAGATTTACCCCCGTAACGATTTCAGCTTCGTTTTCCTTGATGAACATTGCTGAAATATTGGTCGGAGTTCCGCCGAACATATCGGTTAAAAGCAACACGCCGCAGCCTTCGGAAACCTGTTTGATGGCGCGGGAAATTTCGTTTTTCGACATTTCTACGTCATCGTGCCAGCCGATTGAAACCGCCGCAATATGATTTTGTGCGCCGACCACCGTTTCCGCCGCCGCTAAAAGTTCATTGGCGACTTGTCCGTGCGAAACTATTACTCCACCGATTTTTTTCATAGCTATGCTTTTTCCTTTTTACTTTTTACCTGTTCACTTCTGCAGGTCCCGATGTGCAACCGAAACGTCGAAACTATCATTTTTGAACGCTTTGCCTAATCTATTCGCTACCATTACCGAACGATGCCGTCCGCCCGTGCAGCCGACTCCGATGCTTAAATAGGATTTACCTTCGCGGCGGTAGAGCGGCAAAAGATATTCTAATAAATCAACAAAACGCCTGATAGTTTCTTCGACTTCCGTTTGATTTTCCAAATATCCGACGACTTTTCTATCAGTGCCGGTCAGTTCCCGCAAACCTTCTTCAAAATACGGATTCGGAAGATGGCGCACGTCAAAAAGCAAATCAACCTGATGCGGAACGCCGTATTTATGCCCAAAACTGACGACCTGAATGTGAAGCGGCGCACCTTCTTCGGTCTGCCCGAATTTTTGCACGAGAAGCCGCCGGAGCGTATGAACCGTATGTTCGGATGTATCAATAATCAAATCGGCACTCTCGCGGATTTCCTGCATCGCCTTTTTTTCGGCGCGAATCGCTGACAACAAACCTTTGCCTGTATCTGCCGGGTGCGGACGGCGCGTTTCTGAAAAACGCCGCTGCAAAACCGTGTCCGAGGCTTCAAAAAATAAGACAAACGGCGAAATTCTTTTCTTTATTTTTTTTAATTCCTCAGGAAATTCCGATAAAAAATGGCGTTCACGGATGTCGATGACAAGCGCGGCTTTTTCAATGGCAACAACTTCTTCTTTATTTGGAATCAGCAAACGCGAAAATATTTTAAGCATCGTGAGCGGCAGATTGTCAACGCAAAAATATCCCAAATCTTCAAACGCATTGGTCGCCGAACTCATTCCCGAACCGCTCAAACCCGTGATAATAACAAAATTTGGCAGAGATTTTATTTCCGTTTCCATTTGGGACATAAAAATTTTACTGACCGCTGACTATTGTGGAATGTTTCGCAACCAATTTTTGCGCGGCATCAAAACCCGCAACTTTCAAAAGATGAACGCGCACCGCCGTTTCAACCAAAGTCGAAAGATTGCGTCCCGCGCTGACGGGCAAAATAAATTTGGTTATTTTCACGCCAAAAATTTCTTCTTCCTGCCTATCAAGTCCGAGCCGTTCAACTTTGACAACCTCTTTCCATTTCTGAAATTCGATACACAATTCAATTTTTTTGCAATTGGCGATGGCGGAAACACCGAAGAGGTCACGAACATTGATAATGCCAAGACCGCGAATTTCCAGATGCCCGCGTGTTAATTCGGGCGAGAAGCCTTCAAGATTTTCACCCAATTTTTTTATCAACACGGCATCATCGGCAATGAGGCGATGCCCGCGGGCAATTAAATCAAGGGCGCACTCCGATTTTCCGATGCCCGATTCGCCCAACAGTAAAACGCCGAGTTCATACATTCCAATTAAAACGCCGTGCAGAGTAATCTGCGGAGCAAGTGTTTCCAGCAGAAAACTTGAAATATGGCTGATAGCGTTTGAACTAACCTGCGCGGTGCGGAGAATCGGCAGATTTCTTTCGTCGGCGATACTAAGTAATTCTTCGGGCGGGACGAGTTTTTTTGTAATCAAAACGCAGCAGATTTTTTCAAGGTCGAGATTGTTTATCGCTTCAATTCGCTTTGCGCTTTCGAGCTGCGACAAATAAGAAATCTCGCTTTGCCCGATAATCTGAATCCGCCCTTCGTGAATATAATGCGTAAATCCAGCCAATGCCAAGCCAAGTTTTTGAATGCGTCCGGAAACGATCTGTTTTTTGTGCAGCCCTTTTTTACCTGCCAAAACTTCAATGTCCAACTTCGCAAAAGATTTTTCGACAAAATCGGCAACGGAGATTTTCGAGCTTTCGTTTTCTTTACTGGACGGCATTTTGACGAGCAAAATTGAAAAAAATTATAAGAAATTAATTAAGGCTGAATTAAACCGTAATTTCCGTCTTTTCGTTTATAAATAACCGATACGCGCTCATCGGCGGCATTTCTAAATACCAAAAATTGATTTTCTTCTTCAACGAGGCGCAAAACGGCTTCTTCTTCCGTCATCGGTTTAACCGGATAATCTTTTGTATCAACAATTTGCGGTGAAACCGGCACAGGTTTAACTTCAGCTTGTTTGGGCGGAATTGTGCTGACTTTTTTTGCCTTGTGATACTTGTCTATAATTTTGGTTTTAAGTTTTAAGGCTTGCTTTTCGATTTTATCAATCGTCTGCGACAGCGATTTATACATATCTTCAACACTCGTCGTCGCGGTTAAAACTTGGTCGTGCCAATTTACAACCACTTCCGAACGATGTTTTCCCCGTTCAACTTCAATAATTATATGTGCTTTACTGCTATTGCCGTCAAATAAATGATTGATGCGGTCAAAATGTTCCTCCACATGAGAACGTAATGCCGGAGTTACTTCGATATGTCTTCCTGTATATTCAAATTTCATAAATTTTACCTCAATGGATTTTGGATTTTGGATTTTGGATTATTCATAATTTGTTATTTATTGAGCAATTGCAAAGAATTATGAATGGTAAATAATAAACCAATCCAAAATCTAAAATCTAAAATCTAAAATGTCAAATAACCGTTTTTCGTTCACGCGAACCCGGAATTTGCATTTGGTCGCGGTATTTGGCAACCGTTCGGCGCGACAGTTTATTACCTTCTTTGAGCAGAATTTTCGCAATCTGGTCGTCGGTCAACGGTTTGTGCGTGTCTTCTTCCTCAATCATTTTCTTGATTCGCAGCTTCAAAATGCGCGTCGAAACCTCTTCACCGTCTTCATTGAGCATACCTTCGGAGAAAAATCGGCGCAGTTCGATAACGCCTTGCGGCGTGTGTGCGTATTTGCGGTTAACCACGCGGGAAATGGTCGAAAGGTGCATTCCAATATCTTCCGCCACATCCTTTAACATCATCGGCTTGATAAATTGCACGCCTTTGTCCAAAAACTCACGCTGTCGCTCAACAATACATTCAACAACGCGGTAAATCGTCTGCCGGCGGTGTTCGATATTCCGCAAAAGGTCAACCGCCGAGCGCACTTTTTCTTTGATAAAATCTTTGGTTTCTTTAGACGTGCCTTCTTGCCCGATTAATTTCCGGTAAGTATTACCGATCCGAAGGCGCGGACTTCCGTCGTCCGTAAAATAAACGATATAATCGTCTTCAAGTTTTTCGATATAAACTTCCGGCGCAACATAAATTGGTTCTTCCGACGAATAACGTCTGCCCGGATACGGGTCGAGAATACGAATTTTGTTGATTTCTTCGTTAAGTTCGTGAAGGTCAATGCCCGTGTCTTTTGACAAGTGCTGAAGACGATGCGGCTGCAGATCTTCCAGATGATTTTGAACAAGTTCCGCCGCCAGAGATTCGCCCTCACCGTTGGCTTCAAGTTGAGCAACCAAACATTCTCTAACGTCCCGCGCCGCGCAGCCGACCGGTTCAAACTGCATCACGATGTTTCGCGCTTTTTCAACTAATTCAACCGAACAACCGCCCATTTCGGCGATTTCTTCATTGGAGGTTGTCAAACGCCCGTCTTCGTCCAGATTTCCGATAACGCAAACCGCCGCGTCTTCAAGTGTTTCGCTCATCTGGTGCAGATTAAGCTGCCATTCAAGATGTTCGGTCAAAGATTCGGAATGTGATAAAAACTGGTCAAAACTCGGCGCATCGTCCTTAAATTCAATTTCCTGCGTTTTATAACCGGGGTCGAGATAATCTTGAAATTCTCTGCCATAATCAACTTCCTCAAACGCATCCGATTTTTCATCGGAAAAATCATCTGCTTCACCTTCAAAATTTATCTCGCTGCTTTCGTCAAAACCGTTTTCGTCTGGTTTTTCAGCCGTAAAATTTTCGGCTTGATGTTCTAAATCGGGCGAAAAATCAAAATCTTTGTTGTGTCCGTTTTCAAAACTTTCATCGCGTCCTTCTGAATTCTGGTCAAGAATTTTTTCGGAAAACTCCTGAAATTCATCTTCAGACATAACTTCTTCCAACACCGGATTTTCGACAAGTTCCTTTTGAATCAACTCGCTTAATTCAATCGTTGTCATCTGCAGCATCTCAATCCGCTGCCGCAGCTGCGGAGTCAAAACCATCCGCTGAGTCAATTTTTGTGTCAGTCTTAACGAAGCCATTTTTACCTTAAAATTCTATCTATGAAACTTTTTTTAATTAGTAAATCCAGCAAATTCATTTCTGTTCACTATTATAACTGTTTGACGGAAAAATGGGAAAGCCGTCAAATTCCAAATTTCAGATTCCAAATAGAAGTTGAGCAGTTAAAATGAGTGTTGCCGCCATGTAATTGATAACTGTCAGTTATGCGAAGTAGAACTATCAACTGAAACCTGTTTAATGTTGGCAGTAAAATAAATTAAATTTTCACTAAACCGCCTTGGCTTCCGAACTGGAATCTGAAATTTAAAGACTAAATCTTTCGCCCAGATAAAGCCGCCGAACCTCTGCGTCTTGAACTAATTCGGCGGGCGCACCGCTTCGCAAAATTTTTCCTTCCGTCATAATATAAGCGCGGTCTGTAATGCCAAGAGTTTCACGGACATTGTGGTCGGTAATTAAAATTCCGATGCCTTGTTCTCTGAGATAAAGAATAATTTCCCGAATATCGTCAATCGCCAGCGGGTCAATTCCCGCGAACGGTTCGTCGAGTAGAATATATTGCGGCTCGGTTGCCAGACAACGCGCAATTTCAACGCGGCGGCGTTCACCGCCCGAAAGCGCGTCGCCGCGAGTTTTTCTGACGTGCGTTACACCGAATTCTTCGAGCAATTCTTCAAGCCGCGCAAACCGGTCGGTGCGCGGCATTTTCATTGTTTCCAAAATCGCTAAGATATTTTGTTCGGCGGACATTTTCCGAAAAATCGAAGGCTCTTGCGGCAAATAACCCAAACCCAAACGCGCCCGCAGATACATCGGCAAACTTGTTATGTCCTGCCCGTTTAAGAAAATTTTCCCTTCTTCGGCGCGTTCAAGTCCGGTCATCATATAAAAAGTTGTCGTTTTACCCGCGCCGTTTGCGCCCAACAGCCCGACGACTTCGCCTTGTTCGACAAAAAGGCTGACATCATCAACGACGCGCCGCTGTCCGTAAGTTTTCTGCATATCGTAAGCGCACAAAGCCTTGGCGGGAACATTTGCGTAGTTGCCGTTTGATGAGTTTGAGTTTTCCCGACGAAAGAAATTTAACATTCAAGAAAAAGTGTACACTTGAATTACGAATCACGAATTACGCGGTTTAGTACCTGCAAAAGCGGAAACCGAAAGCGTTTGCGAACGATATAAAACAAATTATGAATTAAGAGAAGCCGCAATTTCATTATTTGTAATCCTTCTCTCGTAATTGAATTTTATTGCTTCTTAACTTTATAAACCGTCCGAATTCTGCCCGAATTATTTTGCTCGGTCTTGCTTTCGCCGATAACGCGCTTTTCACGCAGGAAAACCGTCATTTGTGCGCCTTGCGACGAGCCGTTTTCGCTATCATCAATGCGGGCTGGGTTTCCGCGTAAAATTACTTTTTCGTCCGTCGCCGTATATTGCGCGTAATCGCCGACGGCTTTGCGGTTCGGCTGTGTAATAATAACGTTGTTTTCCGCAACCGTGTTTGAAACTTCGTTTTTATCATTCAAAACAACACTCGCCACGCCAGCGACGATTCTGTCCGTGCCTTGTCTGATGTCAACATTGCCTTCGTAACGAAGCAGATTTTTGTCTTTTGTATAAAACAATTTGTCGGCGGAAGCAAAAACGGGAACGATTGTTTCTTTGCCGTTTTCCTTTTTCTTCGCGTCATACAAAAGGCTTTGCACTGAGCCTTCGCCGTAAAGCTGTCCTTGTTTTTGCTGTAAAATCAGCTTGTCGGCGCGAACATAATTGTTTTCCTGCCAGGCGCGGGCGTTTCCCGTATAAGTTGCAATTTCGGTTCGATGGTCAAAATTCGCGTCGCCTGCCGTGATAAACACAGGCGAACTGACATCGCTAAAAGGCGTTGCCCCATTCGTTTGTTTTTGGCTGTAATAAGTTGTGCTGACATTGCCGCGCAGAAATGATTTTTCGTTTCGCGTGTCCCAATCAATCTCGCCCGCTTTGGCTCTTGCCCGCGAATCAAAAATTGTCGGTTCGCCGCCGCGCAAACGCACGACTTCATCGCTTGCCGTAAAAGTTATTTGGTTAGCGATGCCGTTGCGGTCAAGTTCGGTAAATTTTGTATTTCCAACCGCGTCAAATTGCTGAATGTCCTGCGTTTGCTGATTAAACGCGGCATTTAATTTATCGGCAGCAAGCGTTTGCGTCCCGCGATTTGCAGTTGCAATCGTCGGCATGCGCATGACTTTTGATTTGCCCGTCGCGGAACAATTTCTTGCATTATTGCCTGTTTCAAAAAAATCACAATCAAAGCGCGGCGCATTTATCGTGGTTTTATAATTGGCGGGCGCGGATTGCAAAGGTTCGATGTAAAGTTCGGCGTTTCCAACCGCTTCGGCTTTTGCTAAATCTTTGCCGTTGGCGTTTAAAACAGTTTTTACCGCATCAGCCGTCAACTTTTTATTGGAAGCGTCGGGTTTATTATTCGGCGCGTTCATCATAATCGTCGTGCGACCTTCGGTTTGCATTTGACTGAGCAAACCGGCTTGAAAATTTAATTTGATTGAGTTCAGCGCGGAAAGCGTAACTTTTGAATACTCATCGGCGTTTGCGGGAATCAAAACCGTGTTGGTCGCGCCGACGACATTGGCGTTTTGCAGCAATTGATCATTGCCGAAAATCGCATTTAATTCATTGCCCGAAACTTCCGTCGTGCGTTCCGGCGTTGATTGTTTTAGATAAGCATTGCCTCTAACGTATGCGTTTTGCAGTTTTTTATTTGGAAACAATTGTGCCGTCAGATTATCGCCTTTCAGATAATTATTTCCCTGCATGATTTCCGCGTTGCCAGACAGAAAAATCTTGCCGTTTGATTGCTCATAAACCGCGTCCTGCGAATGAATTGTCGTTGGTTGATTGTCTTCAACCGTAACGATTTCCACGCCGTTTTTTAATTGAAATTTATCAGCGTCTTTTTCGTAAAGCGCGTAATTTGTTTTGATTTTTGTCGGTTTCGCGTCGTTGGCAGTCGTTTCGATAGTTACATTGTCAAAAAGTTCGAGCTGCTTTAGCTCTTTATCAATCTTGGCAACGGCGCGGTTTGCTTTGGTTTTCGTCCATTTTGTATTGGCATCGGTTGGTTTTTGATAAACGTCAACATTGCCGTTTAAATCAATTTGTTTTAGTTCTTTATCGGTAAATGAAGCAATTGCTTTATCGGATTTTATATCGGTTGGCTGTGCGAGTTCGCCCGCGTTTTTGTTTGGCGTAACATTGATATTTACATTTTGGTCAAACTCGATTTTGCCCGCGAGTTGATTTAGAAATGCGTGTCCCGCCGTGATTTTGGCGCGTTGAAAATCGGAACTTTTAAATTCGCCTTCGCCGTTTCCGTAAGCGTTTATCTCAACGTCTTTTAATAATTCAAGAGTTTTATCCCGAATATTGACAATCGCGCCGACAGATTTTCCCGCAACATTTTCGCGTGAAAATTCAATCAATTCTTCGGCGTCAGCGGTTTCGGTTTCCTTATTATAAGTCAGTTGGTCGGTTTTAACCTTCAGCGCGTCGCGTGTTTCGATATTCACATCGCCCGCAAAAAATGCGGTAAAATTTTTATTTTCGGCGGGAATATAAATCGCTTTTTCCGCCGTCATTTGGTCAAACTTTTCGCCCGCGTCGTCATAAACCTGCAAAAATACGTTTTCCAATTCCTGATGATTGTCGGTAAAAGTCGTCGCTTTATCGGCTTTGATGTAATATTTTAAAACGTCGCCTTCGGTTTCGCGCCTTTCATAATCGTTGATTTCCGCGACGACATCTTTGGAAAGTTCAGTCGGCAAACCCTTCATCCGAAATTCCTTGTAACCATAAGCGCGATAAAATCCGATGCCAATGGCAATAACCGTCGCCGCTAACGCAGCAATTGCCAACACGCGAAAGATTTGCGGCATCCTTGCGCGAAGTTCGAGATTTTTGATGTTATTGCGCTGAATTTGTTCGGACATTACAATTTAAAGTCGGCGGCGATTTTTGATTTTTTGATTTTTCCCGTGTGTGAAAAGAAATCGACTTCCCCGTATTCATCCACAATCCAAACTTCCAAAGCACCTTTTTCTAGATAAAGACGAGTTTTTTCTTCCATTTCGGCTTGGCTGTTGGCAGGTGATTTTATTTCGACACAAATTTCCGGTGCTTTCGGATACTGCGTTGCTTCACCAACCTCTGAAATAAACTCGTTTGATGCCCAAGCGACATGAGCAACTCTCACGCTTTCGCTCGTTAAAATCGAGCATTCAATAATGATAATTCCGCTTTGTTTTGTTCTTTCGATTTCTTGTCCAACCTTATATTGCAAAATTCCGTGCCGATTGGAAGCCGGACTCATCAAAATCTGTCCGAATTTATTGAGTTCGACTTTGTATGGAATATCCCGAAAAAACGGATTATTCATCAATTCCTGCCATTTTATCGCTAAATCCATCGTTTATCTCCGTTCAAATTTTGTTGCCTTTCAAAATATATTAACAAATCAAACTGTCTTTAAGTCTTTAACAACCAATTGCAATCGCGTGTTATTATTCCAAGTATTCGCTTCGGGCGTGTAAGCAAGTTCGATGCGCGATTGCGGTTTCAGAGTTTGCTCTCTTGAATGTTCTACGCCGTCCCACCAAACGGCTTCAAACTGTTTGCCTTTTTCATCGTGCAATTTTAATTTTAGATGCTTCTCTTTCATCACATATGGCGTGTCCGAAAGCTGTAAATTGCGAGTCACAAAAACAGGCTTCGGATTTCCCATTCCGAAAGGCTCAAATCGTTTCAAATCTTCAACCAAATCAAGCGTTAAAGACTGCGATGAAACCAGCGCGTCAATTTTTATTTGTGGAATCAAATCATCTTCTGATAGATTTTCCGCCGCGTGTTCGTTTAGTTTCTCGCGCAATTTGTCAATGCTTTCGCGCTTGATTGTCATTCCCGCCGCCGCCGCGTGTCCGCCGTATTGTTCAAAAAGTTCGGCGCACGAATCCATTCCGTTTAAGAGATGATAATTGGAAATGCTTCTCGCGCTGCCGTGTCCGATGCCGTTTTCAAGCGAAATGACGATTGACGGGCGATGCAGTTTTTCGCTGATTTTCGATGCCGCCAAACCAATCACGCCGCGATGCCAGCCGTCGCCCGCGACTACCGCAAAATGCGCTTGTTTCGCGCTCCCGCCGTTTTCGACATATTCGAGCAAAGCCTTTTCTAAAATGTCTATCTGAACTCTTTGACGTTCACGATTTTTGTTATTGAGATATTCCGCCAATTCACGCGCTTTTTCAAAACTTTCGGCTTCAAAAAGTTCAACAACGTGCCGCGCCGCGTCCATTCTGCCCGCCGCGTTGATGCGCGGCGCGATGCGAAAACCGATATGATAACTCGTCATTTCTTTGCTGCATTCGGCAACTTCCATCAACGCCCGCAGTCCGTAATTATGCGCCTTCGGCAAATCTTTCAAACCAATTGAAACAATCGCGCGATTTTCGCCCGTCAGTTTCATCACGTCGGCGATTGTGCCGATGGCGACGACTTTTAAAAAACCCTCGACGATTTTTTCTCTGCCTTTTTCGCGCAAAAGTGTGTGCGCGAGTTTGAATGCAACACCAACGCCGGCAAGATTTTTGTCGGGATATTCGTCGCCGGTTTGGTTTGGATTAACCATCGCCACACAATCGGGATTTCCGAGCACTTCGTCCGACAAATGATGGTCGGTAACAATCACATCCAAGCCGTTTTCCTTAGCCCAAGCCAGCGGCTCAAATGAGCGCGTTCCCGTGTCAACGCTGATAATGAGCGAATAACCTTTCTCTTTCGCCCTTTCGAGATGTTCTTTGTTGAGTCCGTAACCTTCGGTAAAACGATGCGGAATGTGAAAGCCTGTTTTTGCGCCGAGAATTTCTAAACATTTTCGCAGAACAACCGTTCCGGTCGTGCCGTCAACATCGTAATCGCCCCAAATTAAAATCTTTTCACCCTTTTCGACGGCTTTCAAAATACGGTTAACCGCCTCTTTCATTCCCTTTAAAAGATTCGGTTCGTGTAAATCCGAATAGCTTGGATTTAAGAATTTATAGGCTGATTCTTCGGTTTCGTAACCGCGTGTGATGAGCAAAGCGGCAACAATCGGTGAAACTTTAAGAGAATTTGAGAGTTTTGCCACTTCTTCGCGGTCGTGTTTTTTGATTGTCCAACGCCTTTTCATTTATTTCATTTAAAGGGAAATTCTTTCCTTGGCGAACTTTGCGCTTTTGAGTGATAAAATTCCTGCTTGCAAATTTGAAATACTATTTCAATGTAAAATTGTTTTTTCAAGCAAAGACGCAAAGTTCGCCAAGAGTTTTTTGAGTTTCAAACCTAATTTTCTACTACAATCGTTCACAAAACTAAATCAAATTTGCGGACTTATCACGCCTTGCCAAAGCAATACAAGAATTATACCACCCAACACAATACGATAAATAATAAAAATGGCAGTTGAGTTTTTTCGCAGGAAAGCCAGAAGAAACCAAATCGAAAAATAACCGATCACTGCCGAAACAATCGTTCCGACCAAAAGAGGCATAAAACTTGTCTGGGGCAAAAGCAACCACGCTTCTTTGAGTTCCAATAAACCGCTTGCCGCAATCGCGGGAATCGAAAGCAGAAAAGAAAATCTTGCGGCGGCTTCGCGTTTTTGTCCGGCGAAAAGTCCGCCCATAAGTGTCGAACCGGAACGGCTTGCGCCCGGCACCAATGCCAGAACTTGGGCAAAACCGACTGCCAGTGTATCAATTATACCAAAATCTCTGAGTTCTTTGCGACGTTTGCCGACAAGTTCGGCAAACATCAGCAAAACGGCAACAGAAATCAGCATTATAGAAATAACCCAAAGATTTTTTGTCGCCTCGCCTTCAATTAAATCTTTGAATAACAACCCGATAATTCCAATTGGAATCGAGCCAATAATTATCAGCCAGCCCAGCCACGCTTCTTCGGAAAGCCACATCGGGCGTACGCCGTTTGTGCCGGAAAATCTCATCGGACGTTTGCGAGTTAATAAATTCCAATGGTCGCGGACAAACGCGGCGGTAATGCTCAAAATATCGGCGGCAAAGTAAATTAAAACCGCCGCCAACGTGCCGAGCTGCAGAACGGCAATCGTTGCAGTTATTTGCTCGGCATTTCCTTCGTAAAGATTGGTAAAACGGCTGGCAAAAACCAGATGTGCGGTTGAACTAATTGGAATAAATTCGGTTAAACCTTGGACAATGCCAAGAATTATTGCTTGTAAAAGATTCATAAATGGTGAATGGTAAATGGCAAATAGTAAATTTTAGTAAGCACCGCAACAAAAATAGTCTAGACTATTTGCCACTTACCATTAACAAATTATTCTCGGTATTTTGCGCGTCCGGCAATAGTGTCATACAACCAAGCGGGGAAAATGCGTCCGGCGCGGACAAAAGCTGCTAATTGCCACGGAAATGCGGCGAACTTTTTTTGTTTTTCGATTGCGCCGAGAAAATGCGGAATCGAATCTTCGAGTTTCATCAAAAACGGCATTTTTGCTTCCCGTCCCGCTGTCAACGGCGTTTTGATAAAGCCGGGCTGAATGATTGTAACGTTAATGCCTTTGTCTTGCACATCCAATCGGATACTTTCGAAGAACGCGGTCATTCCGGCTTTTGAAGCGCAATAAGCCGCTGATTTGGGCAAACCGCGAACACCTGCCAGACTTGAAACAGCGACGAGCTGCCCGCTTTTTTGCTCTAACATATCCGGCAGAACAGCCGAAACCGCATTAACCGCGCCAATTAAATTCGTGTTGATAACTTTTGTAACGGCGGCGGCGTTTAATTTTCGCGCGGCTTCGTTGTTTCCGCCGATTCCCGCGTTGGCAATTAAAACATCTATCCTGCCAAACTCTTTTCGCAGATTTTTCGCCGCATCTGCAACCGCTCTTTCATTTGTTATATCACAGGCAAAACATCTTGCCATTCCGCCGTTTTGCTCAATTTTACCGGCAATTTCCCGCAGAAGCTCCTCGCGTCGTGCTAACAACCCGACAACCGCGCCGCGTTTTGCGATTTCCAAAGCCAACGCTTCGCCGATACCACTTGACGCGCCGGTTAAAAATACTACTTTGTTTTTCCAAAACATCACGCTTCTTTCGATTTGTCGTCTTTTTCAAGCACCGTTTTAAATATTTGTTTCTCAGTCATTTTTCACTTACAATTATGATTTTGTCCTTTTGCATATGACTAATGACAAAATCATAATTTAACAGTATTTATATGAAACAAAAAATTCGCAAAGCAGTTTTTCCCGCCGCCGGTTTGGGAACAAGGTTTTTACCCGCAACCAAATCTTTACCAAAAGAAATGCTGCCGTTGGTTGACAAGCCTCTGATTCAATATTCGGTTGAAGAAGCCGTAGATTCGGGAATCAAATTAATTCTGATTGTTACCGGACGCGACAAACGCTCAATTGAGGACCACTTCGATATTTCCTTTGAACTTGAAGCGGTTCTGCAGGAACGCGGCAAAATCGAGTTGTTTAAACAAGTCCGCGCCCTTGCCGACCTCGTTAAAATTAGTTATACGCGGCAAAAGCAGGCATTAGGTTTAGGACACGCAATTTATCAGGCGAAAGATTTTGTCGGCGATGAGCCGTTTGCCGTTTTGCTTGCCGATGACGTAATCGACGCGGAAGAACCTGCGCTCAAGCAATTAATTGAAGTTTATCAAAAATACAATGCGCCGGTGCTGGCGACCACACAGGTTAAAGGTGAAGCAATTTCGCGGTTCGGCGTAATTGATGCTGAGGAAGTTGAACCAAACATTTTTAAAATCAAAAGCATTGTCGAAAAACCGAAATTTGAAGATGCGCCTTCGGATATGGCGGTTATCGGGCGATACATTTTTACGCCCGAACTTTTTGGCGCACTCGAAAAAACAAAACCGGGCGCGGGCGGCGAAATTCAAGTTGCCGACGCGATGCGTTTTCTGCTCGACGAAGGCAAGCCGTTTTACGCCGTTAAACTTGACGGTATACGCCACGACGCGGGCGACAAACTCGGATTTTTGATTGCGACGGTTGAATTTGCGTTAAAGCGCGATGATTTAGGCGCGGATTTTCGTCAGTATTTGAAATCTTTGAATTTGGGTTGATTTTCTTGCCCGTGAAACACCCGAAACATACGAAATAAAAGAAAGTGAACAAAGGTTTGATATTCTTCTGTAATAAATTTTGATATTTGTTTTTTAGATTTTTTAATGTACTTCGTATGTTTTGCGGGCAATTATACGAAAACAAGTTGGATTGGTTAGTTAGACTTTTTACTGAACAATAGTCAATAGTTGATAGTGAACAATTGATAGTTTGCGCGGATGACGGAGAGCTTGTTCACTATCAACTATTGACTATTCACTATTATTCAGTTAGACCAAACCTAACTTTTTTGTTTTGGTATTATTCTTTATTTTCAAATCAAATAATTCTTCGCCGTTTTGTTAAATTCGTTGATTTGTTCGGCAGTCCATATTTCATCTTTTCCCAATTCTTTTGCCATAATTTCCGCCGCTGCTGGCGCAATTTCGATTGCCGCTTTTGTGTCCAAAAACAAAGCGCGAGTTCGCCGCGCCAAAACATCTTCAACCGTTTGCGCCATTTCGCGTCTGACTGACCAAACAATTTCCGCCGAACAATACGGCAAATCCTTGTGCAATTTTTCTGCTAAAATTGGATTTTCCTCAATAAGTTTTTCTATCTCAACCGCGTCCGCGCCGTAAATTGCCAAATCGCCAGACTGTTTCGCCGCTTGGCAAAAGCCATGAATTTTCAAATTCTTTGTCGATGAAATTTTCTTTGATAAACCGGCGATTTTAACAGCTTGATTGACCGCATCTTCCGCCATTTTTCGATAGGTCGTCCATTTTCCGCCGGTGATTGTCAGCAAATTTGATTTATCAATTTCGATTGTGTAATCGCGGGAAAGTTTTGCGGTGTTTCGTGAGCTTCCCGATTTTACAAGCGGACGAATGCCGACAAAAACGCTCAAAACATCCTCGCGCTGCGGCGGTTTTGCCAGATAATTTATAACTGTTTTCAAAATAAATCTGATTTCTTCTTCAAACGCTTGCGGCTCAAGTTCGGCTTTTTCAATCGGCGTGTCGGTTGTGCCGATAAGAGTTTTATCGTGCCAAGGGATTGCAAATAAAACCCGTCCGTCGCTTGTTTTCGGAATCATCAGCGCGTTTTCGCCGGGCAAAAATGATTTATTAAAAACGAGATGAATTCCCTGACTGGGCGCGATAATTTTATTTGAATTTCGGTTGGAAAGTTTGCGGATTTCATCGCAAAATGCGCCGGCGGCGTTGATTATAACTTTTGCTTTTACTTCATAAACTTCGCCTGTTTCCGCGTCTTGAAAATCCACGCCGTCAACCAAATTTTCGTCATTTTTCGTGAGTTGAAAAACCCGCGCATAATTTAGAACTGCCGCGCCTTGTTCAACCGCCGTTGAAACAAGATTTATCAAAAGCCGCGTGTCGTCGAATTGTCCGTCAAAATACAAAACGCCGCCGCGCAGATCTTCCTGTCTGATATTCGGTAGATTTTCAATCGTTTCTTTTTTTGACAGAATCCGTGATTTGCCAAAGCCGTATTTGCCGGACAACAGATTATAAATTTTTAAACCGGCACCGTAAAAGAATTTTTGCCAAAGGCTGTAATATGGCACGACAAAAGCTAATTCTTTGACGAGATGAGGCGCGTTTGTCTGCAAAATTCCGCGTTCTTTTAAGGCTTCGCGAACGAGTAAAATGCTGCCGCTTGCGAGATAGCGAACGCCGCCATGAATGAGTTTGGTGCTGCGGCTCGAAGTGCCTTTGCCGAAATCGTTTTGCTCCAAAAGCAGAACATCAAAACCGCGAGAAGCGGCATCAACCGCACAGCCAACGCCGGTCGCCCCGCCGCCGATGACGATAATGTCCCAAATTTTTTCGCGCTCTCTGACGCGGTTGAGCATTTCTGCACGATTCATTTCAGTTGGCAGTTAGTGGTCGGCAGTTTTGCTAATTCCAAGTTTGGAGTTTGTGATTTAGTCTAGGTTTTATCTGTGCTGACTGCCAACCGCTAACTGCCGATTCAGTTTTCACCGCGTTCCTGCTCGACTTCGGTTTCCAGATTAACCGACAAACGCCGTGCGCCCGGTTGGTCAAAAGTTTCAATCCAGCGCAAAGTTTCGTCTAAAACGCGCAACTGATATTCCTTCCAATCCGGTTTTCCGACTACTGAACCGAATTCTCCAGCGTAATAAGCCGTGCGCGGCGGGCGCACTTTGTCAGTCATACCGCGGTCAACCGACAGCATAATTGTCGGAATGCCGGTTTGTTCAATCGCACGCGCCACGATTCCGAGCGTTTGATGACACAAGCGCGATGCCGGAGCAAGAAGCGCGGCTTGCACTTCGTAACGCGCAACTCTTTCAGCTAATTGCGGCGCAAGTTTTTCGGCAACTAATCGCGCATTCGGAATAAAGCCGCACAAACTCCACCAAACGTGATTTAATCTGCCGATAACGGCATTTGCCTCATATTCAAGCAGACGCTCAACGGGAATTTGCGCGTTCATATCCAATTGAATTGCCGTCGGGTTGTAACCGCGCACCGCGTAAAGCAAGTCTTCCGCTTTGACTTCTATCGGAATTTCCCGAAAACTCGAGTCGCCGTCGCGTGATTCAATATCAAAGGATTCCGTGCCGTTTATAAACGCGCCCGCTGAAGAAATCAGCGCAAGATTGAGCATCGGAAGCGCACGACGCGCCGGCGTAAAAGGCGCGTTTGTGTTTTCGACAAACGGATAATTATCAAGATTGTCGTTATTGCGCCAATTTTTGTAACGCCCCGAAAATTCGGCGAGATTTTCAACCGGTGCTGCATTTTTAACCGGCGCGGGACGGCTGGCGATGCCTAAACGCCGTTCGATATTTTCTCTAATTGAATTCAACATTTTTCTTTTCCAAAATTATTTTTTCGCCGGATTTTCGCGCTATTAAAAAGAACAAAACAAGAGCCGCAATCATCGCCGTCAGCAGAACCCAGACCGAATATCCGTGTAGATTATTAAACTGAATTCGGAGCGGGTCGTCAACCGCAACTTCTTCAATCGGGCGACCGATTTGACTGCGAATCCAAGACAGCCACAATCCGATGACAAACTGCCCGACGGCACAGGAGGCAGTTAAAATTACCAGCAAAATTCTTTCCGTCCATAACCAAAACGGTTTTGTATTTAATCTTTTAACAAAAGAAGTTGCCAGCAAAATCAGACCGATAATCAAACCGCTTAAATTTATTATCAGCAAAGTCCGCGAAACAACCGAACCAGCCATTTCACGCGAAGGCAGAACGGCAAACGCGCTTTGAGCAACCGCGATAAAGAAAACCGCCGCGCCAAGCCACAATCCAACTAACAAAAGTCTAATATCCGAAATAAATTTCATTTTTTTTACTGCTTTTTACTGCTTTGAAACAAGTTGTTATTATGTCGGTTTTCAGTCGAAAGAGCAAAAGCGTAGGAAGTGAAAAACTAAAAGTGAAAAACTAAAAACTGAAAATGAATAATACGAGAAATTGGCAGTTCACTTCCGCTTTTCACTTTCTAGTTTTTCACTTTTAGTTTTTAGCTTTTCACTTCCTCAGTCGCGCTTCGACATTGTTTGCCTTCAGTGAATTCCCCGTCGCTTTTTGCAAATCGGCAATTGCTTTGTTGAGTTCGGTTTGGGCGCGAAGTTCCGTGCTTTTGGCGGTTGTCAAAGCCGTTTGGCGGTCTAAAACCATGTAGATATTTGATTGTCCCGCGTCGAGTTTTCTTTGTTCTGACTCGTATTGTTTCTGACTGTTTTCGCGCGAGATTGCCGCCGTGCGAAGCCGCGCTTCGGCAGTTCTGACCGATTGCAGAGCGTTTCTGACATCAACCTGAATATTTTGGGCGATTTGTTCGCGCTGCGTGTTTATTTGCTCGCCCTGCACTAACGCTTTTCCGAGCTGCGCTTTCGCCACTTGATTTCCCAAAGGCAAATTAAACTGCACGCCGGCGCGAAATGTCGGATACCGATTGGCGAAAATATCGGTAAAGGAACTGAAATTATTGCCCGTCAAATTGCCCGAAACAGTTTGCGGCGGCGGAACGTTGATTAAATTAATCGGCGGCAGCGTCGGATTATTTGCGTTAACACGCAGGATAATTTGGTTGATTGTATTGGCAGTTGAATTATTGGAAAAAATACTTATCGCGTTTGGATTCGCCGTTCCCGCAATTCCAGATGTCGTATAACTGGCAATCAAATCAACCTGCGGTTTCGCCTGTTCTTTATAAAATCTCCGGTCAATCTCATTAATATCTTTTTGGACGTTGTTAATCTCGATTTCAGGACGATTCTGCAAAGCCAAATCCAACGCTTCCGGCAAAGTCGTGTTCGGCACATCCAAATCAACTGAATCGGTCGGAACAATCGAAGCGTTCCAAATCGGCGCAGTCTGATTCTCGGCAATCAAATTTTTGAGCGTGTTTTCGGCGCGGTTGACCTCTTCCAAAGCCGTATAAACATTCTGTTCGAAGTTCGCCACCTGCGTTTCCGCCGCGATGATGTCAATCGGCGCGAGTTGTCCCTCTTCAACAAGCCGCTGATTGTGCGCGAGTTGGTCTTTCGCGTCTTTAACCGAATCGCGCTGAACCTGCAAATTCCTCAGCGTGTAAGTTAAATCCCAATAAACACGCTGTACATCCGTAATAATATCAATGGATTTCTGCCGAAACTGCGTGTCGGTCAATGAAAGATTGCGTTTGGCAATCTCGATTGTGCGGCGCGGTTGGTCGAAACCACGCCCGCGAAAAAGCGGCTGCGTGACGCTGAAAACCAGACTCGAATTATATTGCGGACTCAAAACCGACAGCGGATTTGAAGAAGATAATTGCTGATTATTAGTGGTTGCGCTGAAAATCGTGCCGTATTTTTTGATGTAACCCTGAAAACCGGCGTTCCCGCCAATCGAACTCGTGTTTATCTTATTAACATTGCTGAAAACGCTGACATTCGGTACGGTTGCGCGTTCATAAAAGGTTTGTCCGGTAAATTTCGGGTCGTAAAAACCGTTTGCCGCCCGCAAATCAAATTCGGCTATCCGCACGTTTTGGCGCGAAACTTCGATGTCTTTGTTGTTTTCCAAAGCAAGCGTAATCGCTTCTTTTAAGGAAAGCGGTTGCTGCTGCATCATATCAACGCCGACAAGTCCGAGGTCGGGCAGAGTTTTATCATCCGATTGAAACTGAGATGCAATGCGCGGCACATCCTGCAAATTTTCCGGTTGGACGTTTTGCGTATCGTCAACCATTGGAGTTGATGTCGGTAAAGGCGCGGGCGAAGGCATTGCGTCCTGCGCTTTGGCTGCGTTGAAACCCAAAAGAAGAAAAATAATAAATCCAAAAAATAATTGCTTTTTCATAATAAAACCAACAAGCAAATTCATTAGTTTTTGCTAAACAAAGAACTCGCCGCCGTTGAAATTTTTCGCCTCAAACCGCCGAATATACGCGACGAAAAATCACCGACGCGACTAAACAAATGCCACTGCGTTGCATCGTCAAACAGCGAATAAAAAACGGGAACAGCGAGCAAAGTCAACAGCAAACAGAGCGATTGACCGCCGACGACCAGAACGCCGACCGAACGATTTGTTCCCGCGCCCGCGCCCGTTGAAACAACGAGCGGGATCATACCGGCGACAAGCGCAATCGTCGTCATCAAAATCGGTCGCAGACGGTCGCGGTTTGCCTGAATAATCGCGTCGTAGCGCATCATTCCTTTTTCGCGCAGTTGGTTTGTGTGGTCAATCTGCAAAATCGCATTCTTTTTCACCACGCCGAATAAAAGCAACAAACCAAGTCCTGAAAAGATATTAACCGTCTGTCCGGCGATTAATATTGACAAAATTCCAAACGGAATCGAAAGTGGCAATGTCAGCAAAATCGTAATCGGATGGATAAACGATTCAAACTGCGCCGCCAGCACGATATACATAAAGATAAACGACAGCGCGATTGCCAGCATAAAGTAAAACCCGGCTTTTCCGAGTTCTTTCGACTGTCCGACATAACCCGTTTTATAGCCTTCGGGAAGATTGAGTTCGCTGACGATCTTGCTGAGTTCAGATTGGATATTAGTTGCCGAACCGCCCGGACGAGTGTTTGCCAGAATCGTAACCTGGCGTTGGCGATTAACGCGGTCAATCGCGCTCGGACCTGTTCCTTCTTTGGTTTTGACAACCTGGTCGAGCGTAACCGTGCCGAGTTTGGTTGACGGCACAACCATTTTTTTCAAACCTTCGATGTCGCTGCGGAAAGAATTTATTGCCCGCACGCGCACTTCATATTGTTCAGTTCCGGCATTAAAACTCGTCGCCTCCTGTCCGGCGACCAGGATATTCATTGCTTGCGAAATATCGCCGACACGCACGCCTAAATCGGCAGCGCGGGCGCGGTCAATTACAAGTTGAACTTCCGGTTTGCCGCTTATCAAAGTCGAATCAACGTCTACCGCATCCGGGACAGTTTTTAATCGCTCGATGATTTTTGCCGAAATCTCTTCGAGCTTTTTCAAATCCGGTCCGCCAACCAAAAATTGCACGTTGGCATTGCGGAAACCGCCGCCTGAAAATGCCGCAACTTGCTGAACGGCAACGCGAAGTTGGTCGGGATGATATTCGGGTTTCTTGAGAAGCTCGCGGGCATCAACCATCACTTGTTCCTGCGATTTCAAACGGTCGCCGATATCTAATAATTTGACGTAAATTGAGCCGCTGTTGACGACTTGTTGTTGTCCGCCGCCAACCGTAACCAATGTATGCGTAACGCCCGGCGTTTTGCGTATATCGGCTGCAATACGTTCCAAAAGCACCGAAGTTGCTTGCAGCGAAAAGCCTTCGGGCGCACGCACCGAAACTTCAAACTGCGATTGGTCATCAACTGGCAGAAAGTTTTTTCCAACCAACATAAATAACGGAATAATGCTCAAGAAAACTAAGACGCACAGCAAAACAATCAGCCAGCGATGCGCCATCGAAAATTTCAAAAAGGTCGAATATGTGCCGTCAATGATACGGTAAAACCACGAATCTTTACTGTTTTGTCCTTTGCCCTTTGTCTTTCGTCCTTCGTCTGATTCAATCATTCCGTCGCCGTGAATTTCTAGTTCAACCGGCTTTGAATTTTGGACTTTACGCTTTGGACTTTTTATTAATCGCGCCGCCAGCATCGGTGTCAGCGTGAATGAAACAAGCAATGAAACGGCAATCGCAAACGAAGCGGTCAAACCGAAGGACGACATAAACCGCCCGACGATTCCGCCCATAAATCCGATTGGCACGAAAACCGCCATCAGCGAAAGCGTCGTTGCCAAAACCGCCAAACCGATTTCGCGCGTGCCTTCGATTGCCGCCTGATACGGCGACATACCCTTTTCTTCGACAAAGCGATAAATATTTTCAAGCACAACAATCGCGTCGTCAATGACGATGCCAACCATCAAAGTTAATGACAGCATCGTAATTTGATTAAGCGTGTAACCCATCGCATACATCAAGCCGAAAGTCGAAATAATCGAAGTCGGAATAGCGAGCGCGGCGATAAATGTCGTGCGGAAATTCCACAAAAACAAAAATACGACGACGACGGCGAGAAAACCGCCGACAATCAAGTGTTCTTCAATCGCGTGTAAGGAATTTTCAATAAAAACCGAGTTATCGCCGATTATCTGCACCTGATAATTCGGCGGCAGGTTCGGCTGAATTTCTTTCAAAGTTTCTTTAACCGCTTGCGCGACGGCAACCGTATTTTGTCCCGATTGTTTGGAAACGATTAAAGTTACGGCGGGCTGACCGTCGAGCAAAGACGAAGTACGAACTTCTTCCGCGCCGTCTTCGACATAACCGATGTCTTTGATTTTGACTTCATAAGTTCCGCGTGTGGCGACGACGACGTTTTCAAAATCTTCCGGTTCTTTGATTTTTCCAAGCGTCCGAATATTAACTTCGCGTGCGCCTTCGTCCACGCGCCCGCCCGGAAATTCTTGATTCTGCA
Source organism: Acidobacteria bacterium 5-1 (assembly GCA_002050455.1). Lineage (GTDB taxonomy): Bacteria > Acidobacteriota > Blastocatellia > Pyrinomonadales > Pyrinomonadaceae. The sequence continues at coordinate 35,898 of MWZA01000138.1, forward strand.
CGCGCAACGCGTTGGAAACTTCAACCGGCGAAATGTTATACGAGCGCATTTTGTCCGGGTTCACCCAGACGTTTATCTGCCGTTCACGCCCGCCGATAATCATTACCTGACCGACACCGCTGACTGATTCGATACGCTGTTTAATTTTAGTTTTCGCCGTTTCCGTAACTTCCGTCAAAGAAGTCGGAGCGGAAACGACAATCCGCAAAACCGGCGCGGCATCCGAATCGAGTTTCTGCACGGTCGGCTGTTCGGCGGTTTCGGGCAGATTGGGAATCGCCGTCTGCACGCGGTTTTCAACTTCCTGCGCGGCGACATTCACATCTTTTTCCAAGACGAATTGAACAAAAACCTGCGAAATTCCTTCAATCGAAGTGGAACGCAATTCGTCAATACCACTGACAGTATTAACTGCTTCTTCGATTTTGTCAGTGATTTCCGTTTCAATTTCCTGCGGCGACGCGCCCGGATTTCTGACCGTTACGGTAATCGTCGGAAAATCAACCTTCGGAAAAAGGTCAACGCCCAAAGAGAAAAACGAGAACGCGCCGACAACAACCAATGACAAAATAATCATCGTCGCAAAAACCGGACGCTTAACACAAATTTCAGCTAACCATTGCATAATCTTTTAAGTTTCAAGTTCCAAGTTTTCCGCCATCAAATTTTATTTCATCCAAACTTTTGGTTTTTAAGTTCAACTAAAACCACAAAAACTTGAAACTTGGAACTACTGACGAACAATCACACCGTCGCCCAACTTATCCAAGTTATTCGTTGCTACTGTTTCATTTTCCAGAACGCCTTGTTTGACTTCAATCAAATTGTTTTCAAGCAATCCGAGTTGGACTTGGCGTTCTTCGGCAACTCCGTCTTTGATAACAAATACTTTATTATTTTCGCCGTCGGTTCTGACCGCCGATGCCGGAATCATAACCGCCGGTTCAGGTTTCGACTGCGTAATTCTTACAGTTGCAAACTGTCCGGGCTTCAATAATCCATTAACATTTTCAATTTCCGCTTCAACGGTCAAAACCCGCGAAGTTGCATTTATATTTGGCGCAACGCGGACAATCATTCCGGCAAAATTTCGGTCTGGATACGCGCTTGTCTGAATCGAAACGCCTTGTCCGACGGCGACTTTTCCGATTGATTGTTCGGGAATGTCAATTTTCAAACGCAAAACGCTTGTCCGCAAAATCGTAGCGATTTTCGAGTTTGTCGAAGCAAATTCGCCAACATCAGCAACTCTTTCCGAAATGTAACCGCTAATCGGGGCGTAAACTACCGCATCAGCGATGGCTTTTCGCGCTGTTTCGGTGTTTGTTTGCGCGGCGGCAACAGCAGCGCGGGCATTACCGACGGCGGTTCGCGCCGTGTTCACCTGCGCCCGTGCCGTGTCAATCGCTTTGACGGCGACCGCCGCGTTGGAACGCGCTTCGGCAAGTTGTCCGAGAAGCGCGTCGCGTTGCGATTTCCGCTGGTCAAAAATTGTGCGGGCAATATCGCCGGTTTCCAATAATCTTTCCGCCCGCCTCAATTCTTTTTCGGCTAATTCGAGTTGCGCGTTGACCGAACGAACCTGCGAAAAAGTTTCGATGTCAAAAGTTTCGCCGTCTTTCACATTCAAACGCGCTTGTGTTTGGCGCAGATTGGCAATCGCTTGGTCAACATTCGCCTGCGCTTGCCGGACTTGGGCTTGGGTTTGTTCGACTTGGGCATTTGCTTGTTCGAGCCGAATCCGCGCATCGCGGTTATCTAACTTCACTAAAACCGCACCTTTTTGCACATAACTACCGATATCAAAATTTACCTGCACGATTTTTCCGCCGACGGCGGGCGCAACGTCGGTTTGCGCGTCGCTTGCCAGCGTTCCCGTCGCTTCAAAATACGTCGGTATATTTTGCACAATCGCCTGCGCCGTCGTTACGTCAATAATTTGCGGCGCGGCATTGGCGTTTACATTAGCATCGGTTTTCGCACTCGAGCCGCCACACGCCAAAGTAATTAAACCAATCACAATTATTAAACCAATAAAAATTAAAATTTTTCTTATTTCTTGCATAATAAACCTTGCGTTCTTTGCGCCGTCGGCGTGAAATTACTTCTTCACTCCGTTAAGCAAAATCGTTACAAATTCGTGCGCCGCTTCTTCGTTTGAAATATCTAAAAGACGGCGCGATTTGTCCCACAAAATGTTGTTCAAAGAATGATGAATCAGCATTCCGAGAAAGGCGCGAACGACAATACGCGGTTCAACAT
>MWZA01000035.1 GCA_002050455.1 Acidobacteria bacterium 5-1
GAACTCGTCGTCGCGCCGACTGTAATGGCGTTTGCAGTTCGCGCCGGTGAATAATTACAAGCGTCGGCGTTGGAATTTCCGGCAGCAACTGCGTAAGTAACACCCTTATTAATCGAATTGCTAACGGCTGTATCAAGTGTAGATGAAGCACCGCCACCCAGACTCATATTTGCAACTGCCGGCTTAACATGGTTTGCCGTTACCCAATCAACGCCTGCAATCACGCCGCTGGTCGTCCCCGAACCCTGACAATCCAACACTCGCACCGGAACGAGCGTTACATTTTTTGCCGCGCCGTAAACCGAACCGCCCGTCGTACCGGCAACGTGTGTGCCGTGTCCGTTGCAGTCGTTCGTCCCGTTGCCGTCGTTGATTGCCGTATAACCGCTCGTAACGCGACCGCCAAAATCATTGTGACTGGCACGGATGCCTGTATCAATAATGTAGGCACGAACGCCCGTTCCGTCGGCGTTATACGTATAAGTTCCGTTCAACGGCAAATCCCGCTGGTCAACGCGGTCAAGCCCCCAAGTGGCGTTTGTCTGCGTCGCGCTGGCATACATTTCGCCGTCTTCTTCGATGTATTTAACGCGCGGATCGCGGCTCAGGGCGTTAACCTGCTCCTCGTTCATTTCGACCGAGTAGCCGTTGACTGCATGCCGGAAAACGCGGTCAATCTTCCCGCCGTAAACTATATCGAGTTCCTCGACAACCGATTCGGTGTTCGATTTGTTATCCCAGGTATTCACTGCCCATTCCTCAAGAACCACGATATAGCGGTTTGGGATTTTACGTTCGGATTTGATGATCTTTCCGCTTCTTTCCTGACTTTCAACTGTTTGCGTCGGCACTATTGCCAAAAGCAGCGCAGTGAAAACCGCTCCCAACAGAACTGCAAAGTATTTTTTCATTTGTATTTCAAACTCCTTATTTTTTCGTCTTAAAACTTCTTTCTTTCGTATCCTTCGGAACGAGACGAGATTTTGAAAATCCCACAAAATTTATAATTTAAGAAAGCGTATAAAGTTCCAGAAGTATATAACGATCAAATCCTGCAAAAAAGGGTTGACAAATTGGAATATAACTGAAGGAGATGATACGTTTCAGAACTTATAACAAAATAGGGTGCTTGTCAAGTTTTTTTCGGACCGGAGAATTTGGCGTATTCCGTCGTTGTGATTTTCGCTTCGCGCTGTCGGCGATTCATTGCGCTTAAAACTTCGACGACAATTTTGTAGTGATAATTCTGTTTCCGCTTGCCGCGTCAAACTCTTGTTCAATCCACGCGCTTCCGGTTTCGGGAATATAACGTTTGACTAACGCGTTGCTGTCGGCGTAGTAAGTTTCGCCCAAAAAGTGTCTTGATTTTAACATAATTTACGGAAATGGTTGAACTAAGTTTTCGTTAAACTATACCAAGATGCAAGGATTTTGCTGGGTTGTTTGATGTAAATAAACAAGACGCTGCAAAAGTTTGCCCTTTCTTCGAGATATTTTTTTATTCTTTGAAAACGATTATGAATAATCAACATCATACCAGTAAAATCTTATAAGAAACTGCTTGAAGGACAAATATGGATTTTAACTATATTGACGTATTACTGATTTTTATTGTTTTGCTGAGTGTAATTTTCGGCTGGCATCGCGGTTTTATTTTGGGTTTGCTTGATTTAGTGCGCTGGATTGGAAGTTTTCTGGCGGCTTTGTATTTCTATAGTCCGGTTTCGCGCTGGATTGGTCAGTTGAGCGGGTGGACTGAAACCTGGAATCAACCGCTTGCTTTTATTTTAGTTCTTGTTACGGCAAGTTTGCTGATTCAGTTTCTTGGAAATTTATTTCTGAAACGTCTGTCAAGCGACGTTCACGAAAGTCGCGTAAATAAATTTTTGGGAATACTGCCGGGATTCGTCAACGGTTTGATAACGGCGGCAATCATTGCGGCTCTGCTTTTTTCAATGCCGTTCTCAGATGGTTTTCAAGAAAATCTGCGCGAAAGCCGAACGGCAAACCGATTGGCAGTTTTTACCGAAGAATTGGAAACGGCTCTCGCGCCCATTTTTGAAGATGCAATCACACATACGCTCAATCGCCGGATAACGGTTGAACCGGAATCAAATGAAAGTGTTTCTTTGCCTTTCAAGGTTGAAAATTTCCAGCCGCATCCTGAACTGGAGGCTCAAATGCTCAAACTCGTCAATCGTGAACGCGCCGCCAATGGACTCGCACCGCTCGAAGCCGATCCGGAACTGACGGAAGTTGCGCGAAGCCATTCGGCGGATATGTTCTCTCGCGGTTATTTTTCGCATTACACGCCGGAAAACAAAAGCCCGTTTGAACGGATGCGCGACTCTGATGTGAGTTTTAGAACCGCCGGTGAAAATCTCGCGCTTGCTCCGACTGTGCAAATCGCGCACGCCGGATTAATGAACTCGCCCGGACACCGCGCCAATATCCTGAAACCGCAGTTTGGGCGCGTCGGCATCGGAATTCTGGACGGCGGCAAGCACGGGCTGATGGTTACGCAAAACTTCCGCAATTAGGTTGTGTTGATATTTGCTTTTTCAACCATCAAAAGATTACGCCTTTGCCGGAAGCGCAGGCGGCGCGGCTTGGATGACAGATGGTTTTCAAAAAATAGAAAAGGGCAAGATATTAATACTTTGCCCTTTTATTTGATTTAGTTTTTTGTTCTTGATTAACCCAGCGCACCGAGTATATCGTTTAACAGCTTAACTAATCTACCTAATGCGCGTCCATTGCCGTCAAGCAATTTAGCTACTTCGCATAGCAAGTTTCCGAGCAAGTTGCCCGAACCTTGCACGGCTGTAATATCCAGATTTACTTGACTTAGCTGAATCCTCAAGCCCAGCAAATTTAAGTCAAGCGGTCCGAGTTGTAAATTAAGAATATCGCAGGAATGATTGCCGGTAGTAACCGGCATTGTTACTTGTTCAGTAATTTGTTGACCATTTAGAGTTCCTGTTAAAGTACCGATGGCAACGACTTGCCCTTTTTTGACTGCAAAACGAGTTACGCTAAAAGTAGCGTTAGTCAGTTTGCCGGTTGTGTCGGTAACGGAAATGTTCTTTAGCGGATTGGAACTTTGTGCTTCCGCAACGCTAAACGGTGCAAGCGCATATATCGCCATAACAAAAGCTAGGGCAAATGCGGTTATTTTATATTTCATCATACTTACCTCCGTGAAAATTATAATTTTTCAAAATTTGTTGATACCTTCCCAATGTTCTGTAACGAAAGAACGAAAGTAGGAAGAAAAATCCAACAGCACGATTACCGCTGGGAGTCGAATCAATTCCGTATGCAATCAATTCGGAGTAGGGAAGAGTAATTTGAACGGAAGCAAAATCTGTGCCAATTTGTTGTATAACCGTCAGTAATTAGCGAAAGACCTGCATTTAAGCGTTATCCATTTCAAAACAAACTTTAAAAAATGTTTCTTTCCCGTTCATTCGGAATGTCTGCATCCAGAACACTGATTAAAAATCTGTAATTACTTATATTTAACAAACCCAATTTACTCAAGACAAAGTTCTTCGGCTACTTTTGGAACACGGGCGCGGCACGGGTCGTTTGAAGATTCTATTTGTCAGATGTTTTTACTAATTGCAGATAAACATCAAACTCTGTTTGCAACCAAGTTGCAAAAGGTGCATCATAATAGACGTTAATCCTTCTCTTGCATCTTTTGGTGCGCTCGTCAAAGACGGTTTTTTGGATAGTTCGAGAGCAGGTTGGTTATTAGTTGCAGAAGCCGCTCGCTTTTTTGAGTATCCGAAATCCGATACATTCGCAGACAAAATATTTCTCCGAAGATAAATTCGATTCGACGCTTCTTTTGAAATTCCCGAAAATGGGAAAAGGTATAAATTATTATGTCAATGAAACTTTATGTAGGAAATCTTTCCTTCGATACGACAACGCAGGATTTAGAACAAGTATTCGGTGAAGTCGGAACGGTTGAATCAACCAATATTATCGAAGACCGCGACACGGGTCGTTCACGCGGATTCGCGTTTGTTGAAATGTCGAGCCAGGAAGAAGGACAAAACGCCATCTCTCAGCTTAACGGCAGAGAAGTTGATGGTCGTGAATTGAAAGTCAACGAAGCCAAACCACAAGAAAAACGTAGTGGCGGCGGTGGCGGATATGGCGGCGGCGGCGGTCGCGGCGGTGGCGGCGGCGGCGGAAATCGCGGCGGCGGTGGTGGCGGCGGTTCACGCTGGTAAATTTTTAAGCATTTACAATGTTTAAGACGAATGCCTTCGGCTGATGCCGGAGGTATTTCTTTTTGTGTCAAAAATGTTTAAGCCAATTTCCCTTTTAGTTCTTATACAGAGACAAAAGAGGTTGGCGAAGTAAAAAAATCTTCTAAAAAACAGTTAATAATGAATAGTTAATAGTTCGTGTAGCGCGGGAAACAACTGTTAACTATTCATTATTAACCGTTCACTGCTTTTTAGTTAAACCAAACCGATCTATTTTGTATTCGTATTATAGCAGTTAGAGGAATCGGCAAAAGCCCTTGCTCACGCACGGGACTTCTGCCATTAAGTCATACTCAATGAAAAATTGCTATAGAGTTTCGCGGCTTCGGGACACAACACAATACAGGTTGCTCTGAAAGATGTGAGAGGTAGAGTTGACTATAATATAAAATTAAGCGCGAGGAATTGGTTGTTTTTCTTTTAACCGGTGAGTTGTGTGTTCAGTTACGGATGAAGAAACACCATCATCACTCTGTTTCGGCATTAATAGTTCGTTGGGTTGCGCGTCGGCAACATCGAGT
>MWZA01000032.1 GCA_002050455.1 Acidobacteria bacterium 5-1
CTTTACAAGTCTCGATTTTAATGATTTTCGGACAACCGTCAGTTCGGCGACCCGATTAGCACTTGGTCCGTTGGCAAGACAGCGTTTGCAGTTGCCGGGACGAACCATCAGCCCGCAGGCATTAAATTTTTTGTTGACTACTTTTCCCGTAGCTAATGACCCAACTTCGGGAGGTTCGCTTAATTTAACGGGGACTACGGCGATAACTTGTCCGGCAAGCGATCCGGCGTGTAATAATATTCCTTTCACTACCTTCAACCGCGGAGCGACCGGCGGTATTCCGTTTGGAACTGATTTTAATCGTTGGTTAATGAAAATCAACACCCGGCTTTTCAAAAGCGACCAGCTTTCATTTCGATATTTGGTTGATACTTCTAAAAACCCGGGTTCACCGACAAGTTTGGAAGGACAAGAAGTCGGGTCAAATTCGCGCAACGATTCGTTTACCATCAACGACAGCATTCTTATCTCTCCGAGATGGATAAATGAAGCCCGATTTACTTACAGCCGCCGGGATATTCAATTTCCCGAAAATCTCGGATTCGCTTTTTCAATTGCGGGAGCCGGTGGAGCTTTTAACTTTGGTAATGCTAACTTCCCGCAATCCCGCACGGATAATGTTTATGAAATTACCGATAACGTTTCATTTACGCCGTCAAATCATGCCTTCAAGTTCGGCTACAATTTGCTGATTTACAAATTAAAAAGTTTCTTTGCTCCGAACTTTAGAGGAACGGTCAGCTATCCGAGTCTTGTCAACTTTTTGCAAGATACTGCCGCTTCCTTCTCGCAGTATGCGGGCAACGGTTTGACTGATGCAACAACATATGAAAATAGCATATTTGCCCAGGATGATTGGAAAGTTAATTCTGATTTGACACTTAATCTTGGACTTCGCTATGAATATGTAACTGCTCCGTTCGGATTTTTCTCTAATGCAAAACCGGATATTAACAATTTTGCACCGCGAATCGGGTTTGCTTATAATCCGAAAAACTTTTTAGACGGCAGAGCCGTTCTTCGGGCAGGTTTTGCAATAGCTTATGACCAAGTGTTTCAAAACATTCTTTTGAACAATTCACGTAACTTTCCGCGTGGAGTAAATGTGGCGTTCACAAACATAAACGGACAGCTTCCGTATCTTAATTTACCGACACCGCCGACACCGGAGCAATTTACGGGCAATCCGTTACTTTTACCTGTTCGATTGTTTGCTCCGGACGAAAGAGTTAAACAACCGATGTCCCAACAATGGACGGTCGGCGTTCAATATCAATTTTTCAACAATTACGTATTCAAGGCAGATTACATCGGAACAAAAGGCAGTAATTTGGTTCGTGAGGTTGAAGCCAATTATGGATTCACGACTGCGGCTGGCGGAACCGGGCAGCGGCTCGACCCGACAAGAGGCTCGATTCTTATATCGCAGGGACAAGCCAACTCAATTTATCACGCGGGACAATTTACTTTAGAAAAACGTCTTGGGAATATCGGTCTTTTTGGAGCTAATTTGGGTGATTTGCTGTTTAATGCAAATTACACATATAGTTCATTTATCAGCGAATCCGATGACATTTTAGGCGGACAGGCTAACAGAACATTACCCGCCGACCCGAGAAACCCGCAACTTGACCGAGCGCGTTCCGCTTTTGACCAACCACATCGCTTTGTTTTGAACTTTGTATATGGTACGCCGGGATTTTTCCGTGATAGTTCAAACTTCTTTGCTAAAAATGTTCTTTCAAGAGTATTTGGCGGTTGGGAACTTTCAGGCGTTGCTACATTAGCTTCGGGAACTCCTTACTCGGTTTTAAGTGCTAATAACGCTTTGGGTATTTTGCCCGGACAAATCAGCACGGTTGAGGGTTCGCAACGAGTTTCAGTTAATCCTAACGGACAATTTCCGTTGGTTTCAACTCCGACCGCTCCGAATCCGAATGCCTATTTTATAGTTAACGCGGTAAATTCGGGCATTGTAGGTAATCTTGGAGCTAATACCCAAAGAACCGGCGATACTCGGAACTTAAATTTGGCGGCAGTGAAAAATATCCGAACTTTCGGAGAACGTCAAAGACTTCAACTTCGCGCTGAAATCTTTAACGTATTTAATCGCCGGAACTTCACTGTTATTCCATCAAACACAATTGGAAACACTGTCAACACGGATTTGTTCCTTAATTTAGGAAGAACTAATGTTGGCGGACGCAGCTTTACATTTGGAGCGCGTTATTTCTTTTAACATAGATTAGAAGATAAATAATCTTCAGTCCATTATTTTCTAAAGAGCAACTTTTACGAGTTGCTCTTTTTTGTATAAGTTTTCCGCTACTTAAACTGTGTATGTAAGGTTACGCCATACTTGAAGTTAAAACCTTTTTCTTTTAACCTCATTTAATCAAAAAAATAAACTATGGAGTAATGTATCTTAATGCGACGTGAGACGACATCTTGGTATAGTCATCATCTTGGAATGGAAATGCCGCTCGTGGCTTACGGACACGCGGGTTATCCGCTATTAATGTTTCCGACTGCCGCCGCCGATTTTCTTGAATACGAGCGGTTTTTGCTGGTTGACGCGATAAAGCCGTTTATCGAATCAGGCTTGCTTCGCGCCTATTCGATAAATTCGGTTAATCAGTATTCTCTGTTGAATGATAATGCCTCGCCTGCATTGAAAGCCGAACTTTTAACGCGCTATGACCGCTACGTTGTGGACGAGGTTTTGCCGTTGATTCGCAAGGAATGCGGCGGAGATGTTCGCCCTTTGACGACGGGCGCGTCTTTGGGCGCGTTTTTGGCGGCAAATTGCTATTTCAAACATCCCGACAACTTTCGCGGCACGATTGCGATGAGCGGAAGTTATGATATTCGCTCGTATCTGAAAAATTATTATGATGACAATGTTTATTTCAATAATCCGATGCAGTATGTCCAAAATTTGAACGATAGTTATTATTTGCCAATTTTGCAAAAAGCCGACTCAATCGTCATTGTTACCGGACAAGGCGCGTTTGAAGCACCGACGAGAAGCAGTCAGTTTTCGGGCGTTTTGCACAGCAAAGGCATTCCGCATCTTTGTGAACTTTGGGGACACGACGTAAATCACGATTGGGATTGGTGGCGCAAAATGCTTCCTTTTTATTTGGGAAGGTTTTTCGGCTAGATTGTTTTATAAACTTAAATGCCTTTATTTCAAGGGAAAGCAAATCAAAGTTTGTAAATTTCAGGTGAATTTCGCCGATTTACCTATTTTTTAACCGATTCTCACCAAACCGCGTTTTATCGCCACAGTCGCGGCGGAAGTTCTGTCGGACACGCCGAGTTTGCCGAGAATATTTTTGACGTGAGTTTTAACGGTATTTTCGCTGATTTCCAGATTATAAGCGATTTCTTTGTTTGATTGTCCTTCGACAATTACTTGCAAAATTTTCAGTTCGGCGGGCGTGAGTTCTTCCTGCGCGAGATTTTCGCTCAAAATTGCGGCAATCTCGCTCGGAATATATTTTTTACCGGCGTTGACAACACGAATTGCTTTAACGAGTTCGTCTGCCGAAACGTCTTTGCAAATATAACCAAACGCGCCTTTTTTCAACGAACGAGAAATTTCCGCATCGCCCGCGTGTTCGGCTAAAATGATGATTTTTGCCCGATTGTTTTCCGCCAGATAATTTTCGATTTCATCAACCGCGCACGAATCGGGCAGGCGCAAACCTAAAATTGTAACGTCGGGCTGCGTTTGTTTAAACAATTCAAAACCTTTCGCGCCGCTCAAGGCTTCGCCGACGATTTCAATATCGCTTTGCGCTTCGAGAACCGTTTTGATTCCGATGCGCGTCAAAGTTTGGTTTTCCACTAGAAGAATGCTGATTAAATTTTGCATAGACATATTTTACCAAAACTAATTTAATTACGGACGCAGCAAATTTCTTTTCAACTTTTCGGCTCTCGGTTTTTCAGAAATAAATGCTGCGGCGCAAATCTTGGCGGCATTCCGGCATAAAAGTTTTGTTTTTTTTGAAATTTTTTCAGTTGTTTGAATATACGAAATTAGTCGGCGGAAGTCTAATAAAGAGAAAAGTTTATAAGTTTATTTGGGCGGAAGTTAATTCCGAACAATTGTTAAACAGGTTTATCACGGCTGGACAACGCTTGTTTTGAAATGATAGTATTCGGAAATTGTTTTTAAAAGAAAGTCCTAACTGGGCTTTTGTTTTTATTAAGCCAATCAATACAAACACAACCGATTTCGGGAATGCAGTAAAAAAATCTAACTAATTTTTACTGTGTCGGAAAGGTTTGGCTGGCGAAAGGAAAACAAACCATAAGGAGCATTTATAATGAAAAATCTAGCTAGAGGAAGCGTTTTCCTCGGCTTAGCGGCGTTGATTGCTGTTTTATTTTACTTTCAACCCACAGCCGAAGCCAAAAACGCCTTCAATATAGCGATTGATTCGCAGGCAAATTTACAACAAACTATCCAACAATCAAATAATCAAACACAAAATAATCAAATACAAACAATTCAACCGGAAAATCAAAGCAATTCAGACACTAACGGCAAAATGGCTGCGGAAACAAGAAGTTTCCGTGCAACAGCTTATTGTTTGAGAGGCAGAACGGCAAGCGGCGGAAACGTCAGACGCGGAATTGTCGCTGCCGACCCGCGGATTTTGCCGCTCGGAACACGAATTGAAATAAGTGCCGGTTCATACGGCGGAAGTTGCCGGTTTAGCCGATGACATTAAAGAATTTCCGTATAAATACGAACAGCGCGTTGGTGAACGCGGCATCACGCTGTCGGGC
>MWZA01000066.1 GCA_002050455.1 Acidobacteria bacterium 5-1
GTAACGTGGCGCAGAGATTGGCGCAGTCCTCCAGTCCGCTCAATCGGAATCAAGGTTGTGAAGTTATTCATATAAGCGCGTTTGTATTTCGTATCGAACCAGTAATCAGCAGCCGCCACCGCGACAGTTTGTTCAGCGACATCTTTGCCGAGAGCCTTTTTGACTAAGCCCATATCGAGATGCGAAGCATGATTTGAGGCGACGATAAAATTCGTGTGTTGCGGCACGTTTGATTCACCTTCGATTTTCGTGTTCAAAACGCTGTCGTAAAGCGTTTCCTGGGCAAAATCAATCGCTCGATTACCGACCCGGCGGATAATCGAAGGCACAAAAATATCATTATCTTTCTTTTCTTCAACCTTCGGCTCTTCTATTTTCTTACGTTTATCAACGCGCTGAACCGCCGTTAGAAGTTCGCGGACGGTTTGCACTTCGTTTAGAGTGTCCGGCGAGAGCATTCGCCCGCCCGCGTCTTCAATTGCCGCTTGCAATTCGACAAACATCAGCGAATCAAAGCCTAAATCGGCAAGTTTCTCATCCATTGCAATGGACGACAAAGCGCGGTTTGAAACAGACGCGACAATTTTGCGAATCCACAAAGCCGTGTCGTCGCTTTTTGTTTCGACAACGGCTTTCGTTTTGCTTTTCGCTTTTTCTTCCAACGCCTGAAGCATTTCGACAACTTCCGGACGCTTAACTTTGCGTGTTGCTGTGCGCGGGAGTTCAAAGGGCGTGAGATGCAGAACTTTTACTCGTTTGAAAAAAGGGATTGACGCAGAAACTTCCCGAAAATGTTCTTCGACTTTTTTATTGACTTCGCCGCGAGCAAGCGCGATGTCGTGTTCATAATCGGGAACGACGAGCGCGGAAATTTTTTCGCCGCCGTCAGTGTCCGGCAGCCCGACAATGCTTAACTCTTTGATGAGCGGCGAATTTCCGTATAAATCTTCAATTTCATCGGGATAGATATTTTTACCGTTCGAGTCAATAATGACATCTTTCGAGCGTCCGACGATAAACAGATTTCCGTCATCATCTATTTTTCCAAGGTCGCCCGTTTTTAACCAACGGTCGTGCAAAACTTCCGAGGTCGCCTCTTCGTTATTAAAATAACCGAGCATCACGTTTTGCCCGCGGGCGAGAACTTCACCGACACCATTTTCGTCCGGTTCGTTGATTTTTACTTCCACGCCGGGCAGAGGTTTGCCGACGCTTCCGCGCAGCAATTTATTGCCCGGACGCGCCACGGTCAGAACAGGCGAAGATTCGGTTAAACCGTAGCCTTCCAGAATTGTAAAACCTAAGCCGTGTAAATCCTTCTGGACTTTTTCGCTCAATGCCGAACCGCCCGAAATCAGATAGCGCATCCGCCCGCCCATTCCTTGATGAATCGGGAAAAAGATAATCGGTCCGAAATTAAACGGCGTGTTGTCGCGCAGCCATGCATTAAAATCAATAATGTTGTCGGCTAAATCGGCGAACCAATCGCCGCGTTCCCTGAGTCGTGTTTTGATTCTTCGATGCAACATTTCCCACAGCGCGGGAACGCCGACCATTCCCGTTACGTGATTGTTTTCGATGGCGCGGGCGAGTTCTTCGCTCGATAGTTCGTCCAAATATGTAATCTGCGTTCCGTTGGCGAACGGCGTTAGAAAACCCGCCGAAAATTCAAATGTATGATGAAGCGGCAAAACCGACAAAATGCCGTCGGTGATGTCCATTTCCAAAACCGACGAGAGCATCGAAACCATACTCGTAAAATTTTTATGCGAAAGCATCACGGCTTTCGGCGTGCCGGTCGTGCCTGACGTAAAAATCAAAGACGCGACGGAATTTGCCGAGACCTTTTCGGGCAGAAGCGCGATTCGTTTTGCTTCGACGGTTTCGCTCATTATCTTGAAAACGTCTTCAAATGTCCAGATTGGAATGTTTATTTTTGCGTCGCCAAATTTATCGGCTAAATCCGGATTTTCGTCAAAGAGTTTGCGGCTCAGGACGATTGCCGAAGCCTCGCCGGTTCGCACAAAATTGACGATTTCTTCAATCGAACTCGCCGGGTCAATCGGAATTGCGGTTGCGCCCGCCTTCAAAATACCAAAATACGTCAAGCCCCATTCGGGCATATTGTTGGAAAAAAGAATCACGCGGTCGTGTGGATTGATGCCGTTTGCCGCCAAAAATCCCGCCGCCCGAAGCGTTAATTCCCGCGCGTCTTCAAAAGTATATTGCTCCTTTTTGCCGTTGCGCTCGATTCGCATGGCGACGCGCGTCGGAAAACGCTTGGTCGCCGTGTCGAATAAATCAATCAAATCTTTATAAGTGTAGGCGCGGCGTTCCTGAATCTTTAACTCTTCTTCGAGCTGCGGCAAAACCCATTTGCGAAGTCCGGGGAAATGCACGTTCAACCAATAATCATACCAGTCAATTCGTTCAGGATACCAAGGCAGTAAATCCTGCTCGCTTTTTTTGATTAACGAATGCAGAGCGCGTGTGTTGTCGGCGCGATAGAGATATTCGTGGTCAATCATAAAGGGTTTAAAAAGTTCAAACGCCTGCTTGGTTTCTTCGGTCGTGCGCTCAAAATTTTCCACCGATTTTTTCACGTCGTCCACGATATTGGCAATCCGCCCGCCGCCCCACGCCGGACGAGTTTTGTCGAGCCATTTGGTCGCCGTTTTCGCCACATTATTGAGCATCGGCGCGGATGTTAATTCGTAAGTGTGCTGTGTAACGGGTATGGCTTCAACTATCGCCGCCACGCGATTGACCAATTTATTACCTGTTTCCTTCTCTTGAAAATGTCGGCGTTTATACAAGCTGACCAGCCCGACGATGCGCTTCATATTATTCGGGTTCGAGTCGCCCGAACACGCTTGAAAGACAAGCGGCGGTTTGTCGTCCACCAGCACGTTCATTGCGGCTGACAGCATCGCGCCCGCCGCCAAATCAACCGGAATCACGTCGAGAAGCAAATTTTCGTTAATCGGAATAATCGGCTGTCCGCGTAAAGCAATAAGAATCAACGGTGCGGTTGTCGTAAAACCTTCGTTCCAACCCGGAAACGGATAATTGACGGAAGATTCGACAATGCTCGGACGCACAAGAGTTTTGATAATGTCGTCTTGTTTAGCAATAATCTGTTCGGCAAGCGATTTTGAGTAAGTATAAATATTCGTCCAGCCCCAATAATCGGCACGCTGAGAGCCAAGTTCGGTGGTGCGTTCACGAATCCAAACTTTTCGCTCGCGCAGCATTGCCAGACTCAAAGCCGCTTCGTCGTCCGCGTCGCGTCCTTCTTCGGTCAATCTTTCCCTTGCAGTTTCGCGGAATTTAGCATTCTGCATCGCGTCTTTGGCTTCTTCGCGGGCTTGCTCGCTCAGTCTCGCGCAATCGGCAATCTCTTGATTAACATCAAACTTCGTCCCAATCAATTCATCTTTTCGCGGAAAATAACCGACAACCGGCTCGTTCTCCCAAATCGTCCCGCTTTTCTTCCCCGCGACAAAACAAGTCGAAACGTGAACCAGCGCGGGACGCTTCATCATCCGCGCTAATTTCAAAACATTATTCGTCCCGACGACGTTTGTCCGCAACGCGCTTTCAAGCGGCGGATTAAATGTAACATTTCCCGCCGAATTGATAATTATGTCGCAATCTTTCATTATCTTTTTGGCTTCCTTTTCGTCTAAACCAAGAAATTCATTGCCGACATCGCCATTAACGGGAGCGACTTTTTCACGAATAAATTTCTCGAATCCATCGCCGTATTTCTCTCGCAACGGGTCAAACGTCGGGCTGGTTACAACGCTCGTCCAAAAACGAATTTCCGATTCCTTCGCATCTCTGGCGCGAACGGTTGCATAAACTTTCCCAATATCAGGAAAATTATTGAGCAGCATCGAAAGCGTAACCTTGCCGACAAAGCCCGTGCCGCCGATAAAGAAAATCTTTTTATTTTTGAAAATTTCGGTTGGTGATAATTTCATCTTAAAATTCTGGTTTTAATCTTTCGTGCAATTCTTCTTGTTCTCTCAAAATTTTATAAACTGACTTATAATTTTGTGGAAGTTGTATATTTGTTTCAAATAAAAACTTATGTTCAGGCTTTAGAAATTCTACAACCGATACATCACTTTTTCCGTGAACCCAAAGAAATAAGTCAGTTCCCAAATCAGTTGGGCAAAACACAATTCCGTTCCCGCCACAGCGAGATGTTTTTTCACCGCCAATTACTTCAAAATCTCGTTCAATTAAATTTTCTCTCGCTAAGCCTGACATTACAGACGGTAAAATTACCGAAACATTTTCTTTTTCGCTAAACTCCATTGCCAAATTAAAAGAATCATTTGAAACGAATGTTTCTAATCTGTCTCTGTATTTTGAACTTATAACACTCACATCTGTTCTTCCATCAAATAAAGTTTTTACAGTGCTGTAAAAAATGTAGTGAGCGCGGATTTGGTATGTTGTTAATCTTCCAATTAAAGCAACGAATGATGCACCTCTATCATCTCTTGAAACTTCACTTCGAGAGGAAGCTAAAACACCGCCGAAGTATTCCGCCATCAATTCGTCATCACAGAAAGTTCCTTCTGATAGTATTCCTTTTAACACTCTAGGATTTACCTGTCCATAAGTTTCTGTTTTGGAGCCAAGTTTTTTCCAAGCACTTTCTAATATTCTTGTGAAATTTTCTTTTCTCCGCGCAGTCCATTTTCTTAAATCCTCTCCAAAATCATCTAGAGTGTTAAAAGGAATACTATCAGAATGAACTTTCTGTGATGTCGAATTGATGTCG
>MWZA01000087.1 GCA_002050455.1 Acidobacteria bacterium 5-1
GTGTCGGCATTTTTGTTCTCTTTAAACAAGGCAGCCGCTCTCCGTTTGTTTTGCATTTTGCGACGGTTTGCCTTGCCGCGTTTGTCTTTCACGTTTATAAACCGATTGGCTTAGGCGAAGATTTGGATTTAGCCGTCAGTCTTTTAGACGATTTCGCCTTTGCGTTTTTCGTCCCGCTTTTTCTGCATTTCTGTTTGCGTTATCCGGTCAGAAGCGAGGTTTTTGACGAACCGCGTTGGAAAACTTATGCGCTTTATGTTCCGGCGGGTTTGATTTCGCTTGGAATTTTCATGCTTTCGCTGATTTACTATTTCGCTCCGAAATCTGATTTTATTGCCAACCTTGCTAATTTCACTGATAAATTCGACCTTTTTGGTATTTTTTATCAGGCAAATTTCTATCATTTTGTTATTGGAATTTCGCTTGGCGCAGGCGTTCTGCTGTGGAGATTTTTCAAAAACAAGCAGCAGCCACTTGTCCGGCAGCGAATAAAATGGGCGATGTGGGGAACAATTGCGGCTGTTTTGCCGATTCTTATCTTTCAAATCGCTAAACGGTTTTTCTATCTGCCGGAAGACAGTTTTTCTACAGCAATTACAACCTTACCGCTGGCTCTGATTCCGTTGAGTTTTGGTCATTCCGTCGTCCGTTATCGCTTAATGGATGTTGATATTGTTGTGCGTCGTGCGCTCGTTTATGCGATGACGACATTGGCGATTGCGATGATGATTGGCGCGGTTGCCCTAGGTTTGGTATTTCTCGCCGTCGGCAACAATCTTTCGACAACGGAAATTACGCTTCGCGCTCTAATTGCGATAATTGCGATGGCGGCGATTGTTCTTCTTTCCGAACCGCTCAAGAAATTTTTGCAGGAACGCGCCGACCGCTTTTTTTACGGCGAACGCTACGATTTAAGAAACGGTTTGCTCGATTTCGGCAGAACGATTTCGGCGACCACCGCGCTCGAACCGCTTCTTAATGCTTTAACCGAAAGACTGCGGCAGGTGCTTGATGTCGAAAAGGTTGCGGTTTTTATTGAAAACGAAAACGCGCCCGAAGGTTACCGCATTGCCAAATCTATTGGAATCAGTGAAAACTACAAAATTCCGAATGATTTTAGGCAAATGATTCGGCAAAAATCCGCCGCAAACGGTATTGTTCGCGCCGATGAACTTGAACTGCTCGAAGCGGAAGATAACCACGAAAATCACAACGGCAATAGCAACGGTAACGGTAAAATTTTTGGAATCGGAAAGAAAATCGCCCGCCAAGAACTGCATTATTTTGTGCCGTGCGTGGTGCGCGGAAAAATGGTCGCGGTCATCGGTTTGGGACGCGCTTCGGACGGCTCGCTTTTATCGAGCGAAGATTTAGAAATTTTGCAGACGGTTTCGGGTTATGTCGCGGTTGCCGTCGAAAACAGTTTGCTTTATCAAGAACAGGAAAAACGTGCCGAAGAACTCGCGCTGTTAAAAGAATTTAACGAATCAATTGTCGAATCGGTCAATGTCGGCTTGCTCGCGGTTGACGAGGATGGGCGGATAACTCGCTGCAATTCGACATTTGAAGCAATGATGGATTTGAGCCGCGAACAAACTATCGGCAAACTTGTCGAAGACATTTTCGATGAAAGTTTTGCTTTAAATTTAGAAAATATCTTGGGCAAATCGCGCTGGCATCTGACCGAAATTCGCAACGCTTATAAACTTTTCACGACAAATTCACAAGGCAAATCTCTGATTATAAACGTCGCCGTCGCGCCGCTTCGTTCTATTACAAACAATCAAACCGGCGCAATTATTGTTTTGGAAAACGTAACTTCGCGTATCAAACTCGAAGAAACTCTCCAACAAAGCGAAAAACTTTCGAGCATCGGACTTCTCGCGGCAGGTGTCGCACACGAAGTCAACACGCCGCTGACGGGCGTTTCCAGCTATACGCAGATGCTTCTCGGAATGATTCCCGAAACCGACCCGAAACACGCGCTTTTGCAAAAGGTTCAAAAACAAACCGACCGCGCCTCGAATATCGTCGGCAATCTACTCAACTTTTCGCGCACCGGCAACGCCGCCGAATTCACCGAAATTAACATTAACAAATTGCTTGACGATACGCTTCAACTACTCGAACCACAGATGCGGAAATCGCGGGTTGAAATTGTTAAAAATTACGCTGATATTTCGCCAAAAGTTTTTGGCAACGCCGGAAAATTGCAGCAGGTTTTCACCAACTTAATCATCAATGCGCGGGACGCAATGCTTGGCGGCGGAATAGTTACTTTAACAACTGCTTTTGAAAACGAAGATGAAGTTGTTATCGAAGTTTCCGACACGGGAAGCGGCATCGAACCGGAAAACTTGAACAAAATTTACGACCCGTTTTTCACCACCAAAGACGTTGGCAATGGCACGGGTTTAGGTTTAGCAGTTTCTTACGGTATCGTGCAGGAACACGCCGGAACAATCGAAGCCGCAAGCGAACTCGGCTTTGGCACGACATTTCGCCTTGTCTTTCCAATCGCTCAAAAGCAGCAGCGTCAACGCGCCGTTAGTTAATGCAAAATTAAAAATTCAAATTGTAAAATGGAAGATTGAACTTTTAATTTTGAAAAATGCACAAATTCGTCAGTTTCAATCAGCAAATTATTTCCGCCAAAGACGCTTTTCTGTCTGCAATTTCTTCTACCGCACTTTACGGAAAGGGCATCTTTACAACGCTCGCAATCTACCGTTCAAAACCTTTTTTGTGGGAAAAACATTGGGAAAGATTAACGGAAAATGCCAAAAAACTCGGCATTGATTTCACCGGCTTTTCCGAAAAAAACGTCAAAAATTCACTGTTGGAAATTATCTCAAAAAACAAAATCATAAATGCCCGCGCTCGAATAACATTTTTTGATGAATCAGCAAACAACATTTGGGCTTTTGAAACAAATAAGAAAACAAGTTTTTTAATTACAACCGCCGATTTTCGTCCGGCTGTTAAAAATCTCCGATTAACCGTTTCGCCGTTTCGTATTAATTCGACTTCACTGCTTGCAAATGTTAAATCGTGCAATTATCTGGAAAATATCTTGGCGTTGGAAGGTGCGAAAGCCAAAGATTACGACGAAGCCGTTCGCTTAAACGAGCGCGGTGAAATTGTTTCGGCGTGTCTGGCGAATATCTTTTGGGTAAAGAACAACAAGATTTTTACGCCGAGTTTGGAAACTGGATGTTTGAAAGGCACGACGAGAGATTTTATTTTGGAAAATTTTATGGTTGAAGAAAGAAAAGCAGGACTAGCGGAATTAAACAAAGTCGAGGACGTTTTTTTAACTTCGGCTGGATTTGGAATCCGCAAAGTCGCCAATTTAGAAAGAGCAAATTTTACTAACTCGTCCAAAGTTTTTTTGAGTATCCAGCAATTGTTTGAAGAGGTTATTGCAGTTTGAAAAAAAATTTGATTTCTTACCGAAACAATCATAGAATTTGATGATTATAAAAATCAGTTTATTCCAAAATAGTTTTTTCAGTTGGCAATGAAAAAGTGAATGACAATTCAAAGATAATTTCCAAGAAACCGTTTCCGCAAAGTTTCCTATCAGCCGCATCAATTGTCCTTATCAGTTTGATAGTTCTCGGTTTGTCTTTTTTTCTTATCTGGCATTTTCACTTTCGCCAATCGGAAACGGAACTCGCCTTGACTTATTTAAATAATGCTTACAAACTCGAACGCCCGCTCGAATCGCGCATCACAAATTTTGATTACGCGCCTGTCAAAAACACGCGCGGCGACAGCCAAAATAACACGGACAAAATAGAACTTGACCGCGCCGAAAAACTTCTTCTCGACGCGGCGGCGGACAATCCGACGGCGGAAAATCTGCATTCGTTAAGTCGTGTCTATCTGGCAAAAAAAGAATTTGACGAAGCCCGCAAACAGCTTGAAAAAGCCGCAAAACTCGCGCCCGAAAACGCTCAAATTTTGTGCGATTTAGGCACGGCTTGGGCGGAAACCGGCAAACGCACGACGGCGGACGAAGAGCGAGGCAAACGGCTCAAGGCTTTGGCGACGAGTTTGGACAAATACGACGCGGCACTCAAACTCAATCCGCAACTTGCCGAAGCCTCGTTTAATCGCGCTCTATCTTTGGAATTGTTGAATCTGCCAAGTCAAACACAAGCTGCCTGGCGCAAATATCTCGAACTCGATAAAAACTCAAGTTGGATTAAGGAAGCCCGGCGGCGTTTACAAATTTTGGAATCGCAAAAGACGCGGGAACTTTCATCCGACGAACTCAAAACGGTGTTTCTCAATGCTTTTCGTCAAAAAAATGATGAAGAAGCGTGGCGGCTTTTGAGTCAAAATCGTGAATTGATTACCGGAAAATATCTGCCGCAAAAACTTGTTATGTCTTTTGTTGAAAACGGCGCAAATGAAGAAATTTTAGACGCTCTGAAATATCTCGGCGAACTCGAAAAGACCCGCAACGGAGATTTTTTCGCGGCGGAACTCGCCGAATTTTATGCAACTGCGCCGACAGCGAAATTTGAATTACTAAAAAAAGCCCAAACCGCAATGCAAAACGGCTTTTTGAAAACTAAACCAGTGCGAAATTCCCAAAACCCGATTTTGTAATAATCCATTGATTGAAATACACGGAGCTTCTAGGACGATTGATTCAAAATACCAAAATCTAATCGTCTAATTT
>MWZA01000048.1 GCA_002050455.1 Acidobacteria bacterium 5-1
GTGCAGGAGCAAAAATTGGAACGAGCGGAAAACGTCGGCGAAATGAGCAAAAGGCGTGAAAAAATGGCGGACGGGCGGCGTTATATCATTTATTACAATTTTGAAAAAGCCGTAGAACAGCGGTCGGATAAATTAACAAAAAGTGAGGCGAAGGAAGATGTCTGAACTGCGTTGGAATCCTCTTTTGGGTGAATGGCTGGCAACCGCCACCGCTAGACAAGACCGCACGTTTTTGCCGCCGAGGGATTTCTGCCCGCTTTGCCCGACGGTCGCGGGTGGTTTTCCAACCGAAATTCCCGAAGCCGTTTACGACATCGTTGTATTTGAAAATCGTTTTCCGAGTCTCAGCCCGAATCCGCCCGAACCGGCAGTCGAATCCACCGGACTTTATCTGGTTCAACCAAGTTACGGCGAATGCGAAGTCGTCGTTTACACGCCGAATCACAATTCGACGCTTGCCACCGAACCCGTCGAGCAGATTTACAAACTCGTGCAGGTCTGGACCGACAGATTCAGAGGATTGTCAAAACTTGATTTCGTCAAATACGTTTTCATTTTCGAGAACAAAGGCGAGGCAATCGGCGTAACGCTGCACCACCCGCACGGACAGATTTACGCTTACCCGTTTGTCCCGCCGCGCATCGAAAGGGAATTAGAACAATCGCGCCTTTATTCGGAAAAACATAATCGTTGTCTGCTGTGCGATATTGTGGCGGAAGAAAAACGCGACGGGCGGCGCATCGTATCGGAAAACGATTCATTTGCGGCTTTTATTCCGTTTTTCGCGCGTTATCCGTATGAACTACACATTGCGCCGAAAAATCATCGGTTGGATTTAACACAATTTTCAGCCGCCGAGCAGATTGATTTAGCTTCAATTCTAAAACAAATTTTAGCCGCTTTCGATAAACTTTTTAATGTCTCGTTTCCGTATATGATGGTCTTGCACCAGCAGCCTTCGGACGGCGGCAAGTATGATTTTTATCATTTTCATATAGAATTTTACCCGCCGATGCGCTCGGCAGCAAAGTTAAAATATCTGGCAGGCAGCGAAACGGGCGCGGGAATGTTTATCAACGACACGCTGGCGGAAGAAAAAGCGGCGGAACTGCGCGGGAATATCGAAGCGGTTGTTTGGAAATAAGATACGCCACATGGATTTGGCGATGGAAGAATTGATTATAGTTGAAATTAAGGCAGTTGAGCGAATAGTTCCCGTCCACGAAGCACAACTTTTATCGTATTTGTAAATAGCAAATAAGCCTCTTGGTTTATTAATGAATTTCCACGTTTCAATTCTGAAGAATGGACTTAAAAAACTTAGAAATTAAAAATCTCTGTGTTTCTGTGGTGAAATTTTGTAATGAAGATTAACATCCAAATTTTAAAATCCGAATTTCAATTGTGTTTCGGACGCGAGCCGCGAATTTTCCGCGCTCCGGGCAGAGTTAACCTGATCGGCGAACACACCGATTACAACGGCGGTTTTGTTTTGCCGATGGCAATCGAGCGCGAAACAATTGTTTGCGCCGCCGTCCGCAAAGATAGAGAAATTCGCGTGTATTCCGTTAATCTAAACGCGGAAGGCAAAGTTGATTTAAATGCGTCGGAGCAAAAAAGGCGTGGCTCGTGGCTCGACTTTATTGAAGGCACGGCGCGGATTCTGGAACGAAATAGTTTAAGTTTACATGGTGCGGATTTGCTAATTTCATCCGATATTCCGACGGGCGCGGGACTTTCTTCATCAGCCGCGCTGGAAATTTCCGTCGGGCTTGCGCTCTCGGAAATTTCCGGTTACACGATTGACAGAAAAATATTAGCTCTGGCAGGTCAGCAAACCGAACACGAATTTGTCGGCGCAAATGTTGGAATTATGGACCAATTTATTTCGGCGTTGGGTGAAAAAGAACACGCGCTTTTGATTGATTGTCGCAGTTTGGAAGCAAAACAAATTCCTTTTTTAACAAACGAAACGGCGGTTGTTATTTGCGATTCCAACGTCAAGCACGAACTCTCCGCTTCCGAATACAACGTGCGTCGCGCCGAATGTGAGCGCGGTGTGGAGATTTTGCGGGGATTTTTGCCGGAAATAAAACAACTGCGTGATATCGGCATTGAAGATTTTGAAAAATACGCGGAACATTTACCGGAAATTATTATGCGGCGTTGTCGCCACGTCATTACTGAAAATGCGCGAACTTTGAAAGCCGCCGAAGCACTCAAAAAAGGCAATTTTACGGAGTTCGGACGTTTGATGTGGCTTTCGCACGAGAGTTTGCGCGATGATTACGAGGTTAGCTGCAAAGAGTTGGATTTGCTGGTTGAAATTGCGCGAAATTGCGATGGCGTTCTCGGCGCGAGAATGACCGGCGGCGGTTTCGGCGGCTCGACGGTGAATCTTGTGCGGCGTGAAATTTTAGAAGATTTCACGAAAAAAATTGCCGCTGAATATGAACGGCAAACGAAAATCGAACCGAAAATTCTCGTCTCCGATGCTGCTGCCGGTGCCAATGAGATTATTGACCTTTGATTTTAAGCTAAAAGAAAATCAGCATTTTTTATTATGCAAAAGATTTCTTACCTGAACTTACCGAATTGTATTCGCTTGACCAACGGCGAAGTTGAAATTATTGTTACAACCGATGTCGGACCGCGAGTTTTGCATTACGCTTTTGTCGGCGGCGAGAATATCTTAGGCTTGCATCCGGAGGCGAAGGTCGAAACCGCGCTCGGTAAATCTAAGCCTTACGGCGGACATCGTTTGTGGATTGCGCCGGAAAATATGCCAAACTCTTATGCGCCGGACAACACGCCGGTTGAATATGTTTTCGACCAAGCAAAAAACTCGGTTCGCCTCGTTCAGCCGATTGAAACCGTTACAAAAACGCAAAAGGAAATTACTGTTACTTTGGACGAAAAGCAAAGCAATGTTTGGATAAATCATCGAATCACCAATTGCGGCGGCGAGGAAATTAAACTTGCGGCGTGGGCTTTGACAATTATGCGTGGCGGCGGCGAAGCCTTGATTCCAAACGAACCGTTTGCGCCTTACAGCGGCGAAACTCTGCTTCCGGTGCGGAATTTAACCGTCTGGTCATATACGGATTTCTCTGATTCGCGCTGGCGATTTGATAAGGATTTTATTCGCCTCCAAGTTGACGAAAACAAACCTGAGCCGCAAAAAATCGGCGTATTAAATAAACAAGGTTGGGCAAAATATCGGATTGGTGATTTGGAATTTACCAAGTGTTTCGATTTTATCGAAGACGCAATTTATCCGGATATGAACTCGAATACCGAACTTTACACGGCGGGCGATTTTATCGAAATCGAATCACTCGCGCCGCTCAAAAAACTCGCGCCGGGCGATTCCACCGAACATCTCGAACATTGGGAATTGAAACGAAAGGTGAAGGATAAATAAAATTCGTTTCTCTCAGTTATGTTTTAATCTTTCATTCCTTCACCATTTGCCTTTCGCCTTTCTGTGAACCGAGGAGTCCGGCGGGAACAAGCAGTTCGCCGCTTGCCGGGTCAATAATTCCGTTGACTTCATCTTCGATACTGGTTGCTTGCGTGTAAATATCACCGGCAATCGGGCGTTGACGCATTTCTTCTTTGAATAATTCAATCAAACGGCATTTGCCTTTGACTTCATCGGGTCCGCCGTAACCGGTAAAACCAAAACCGCCCCATTCGCTGATGACGAGCGGCGTTTGCCCACGATAAAAATACTCGTCGCCGACAATTAAAGGCTGCGCCGTTACGCCGTGTGTTTCGCCCGCCACGAGACGGTCGAGAGCCGACACCCAAGCTGACGGCGACGGCGTATAAACGTGCGCGGTCAAAAGATGCGAGCTAAGTCTGCCGTTGCCGGAAACGTGATTCCAGCCGTCATTATCTACAACCAGCAATTGCGGGTAACGAAGCCGCAGATAATCGAAAGTATTGGAAATATATTTGCGCGTTTCGACGTTTGTGGAAATATCTTCCGCGCCCCAATCTTCGTTGTATAAACTAAGCAGCACGATTGACGGATGCGAAGCGATAAAAACCATCATTCTTTGCAATTCCGCCCAATGATTGTCGCGGCTGATTTGGCTCGAACTATGCGGCGAAGGAATTTCAACCCACAACATCAGCCCGATTTCATCGGCTAAATCGTAAATGCGCGGGTCAATTCCGGCAATGTGAACCCGCGCCAGATTACAGCCGAGTTTTTTGATGGCGTGAAAATGCCGCCGCATTTCGTCAAACGTCGAAATGCCCGGCTGATAAAGAATGCCGTCCAAATAAATCGCTTCATTATTCAAATAAACGCGCTGTCCGCGGGCACTGATTTTGCGTAAGCCGAAATGAGTTTCGATGCCTGTCACAATATCGTCGGGGGCGATCAGTTCAGCCCATAAATGATAAAGATGCGGTGCGTCCGGCGACCAGAATTTCCCATCCGGCATCGAAAGCGGAACACGCTGAACGCACTCGCCGGTTTCCAAAGTCAAATTGAACTGCGCCGTTATCGGTGCTGCATTCGGATCAAAATCGCCTTGCGGCGTGACGGTTAGTCGCAGAATGTATACACCGGCTTCGTGAGTGCGCGTCGTAAAATCGAATTCAACCAAACGACCGCGCAAACTGCTGATAACTCCGAGCCGCGAACGCAGACGGTTGCGCCC
>MWZA01000100.1 GCA_002050455.1 Acidobacteria bacterium 5-1
ACCTATACCTGCAGCGCAGCTGCTTCAAGCACAAAATCAACAGCCAACTGTTGAAACAATACCTGATACCGCACCGAGCAAAGAAATAACGATAAAAACACCGCTTTATCAAGTAAAACTCGATTCAAAAGGCGCGTTGGCGACGAGTTGGATTTTAATAAAGAATGTTTCCGAGAAAAATCCCGACGGAAAATCTCTCTATGCCGACGGCTCGAACAAAGAGAACGAAAAACCGCTTGAATTGATTTCGCCCGAAGCCTTGAAACGCAGTCCGCGCGAAATTCCGTTTCGGCTTTTGACGGGCGACCGGAATCTCGACGCTTTTCTCAATCAGCGAAATTATCAAGTTTTGGTCAATGAAGAAAATATCGAACTCGGTGCGGGAGAAACCCGAAAAATTGATTTTATTTTGAGAGATGAAGCTAGCGGCATCGAGGTTATAAAAAGTTTCACTTTCAGCGCGGACAGTTATGTTACGGATTTAAATGTCAAATTAACAAAGAACGAACAAGTCATTCCGAACACAAAACTTCTCATTGGCGCGAGCCTCGGCGACCAAGGCATTGCTCATCATAATTATTATAACATCGAATCCGAAGCCGTTGCCCTTGTCAATGGCGAAGTTGAACGTCATCTCGGAACTGGTTTGGTGACGGGCGGAAATACCGAAGGAAGTTTGGCAATAAACGGCGATGTGGATTGGGCTGGGGTTGCCGACACATATTTTGCGATGGCGGCAATTCCCGCGCAGAAAACCAACGGGCTAGAATACCACGCTTCAAAATACGAAGTCGAAACCGCGCCGTTTTATGACGGAATTTTCAGTTGGATTACGCGAAGCGCAACAACAAAAGAAACTCGTCATTTGATAACGGCTTACGTTCCGATTTTGGCGGACGGTTCGACGACGAAAATTTATACCGGAACGAAGGATTATTTCACGCTTGCCGATTACAATAAAATTCTGACAAATACGGTTGGAAGATCGATAGATATTGAAGATTTAATAAATTACGGCTGGTTTAGATTTATTACAAAACCGCTTGCCGTGCCGATTTTATACAGCTTAAATTTTCTCTATAATCTGACAAATAATTACGGCACTGCCATTATAGTTTTTACGTTTTTGTTTTATTCTCTGCTCTTTCCGCTTCGTTGGTATCAATCGAAATCTTTCAAAAAGGCGGCGGCTAATGCGCCCAAGATGAAAGAATTGCAGGACAGATTAAAGGAAATGCAAAAGAAAGGCATCACGGCGGACGATCCGCGAATGCGCGAATTGCAGATGGAGCAGTTAAAAATGACAAAGGATGCGCTCCCGATTGGCGGTTGTTTGCCGATGCTTTTGCAATTTCCTTTGCTTATCGCGCTGTATGTCGCGGTAACAATATCGCTCGGATTTCGGCAAGCTTCGTTTTTGTGGCTGCCTGATTTATCGGCTGGCGATCCATATCATTTGCTTGAATTTCTTTTTGCGGGTTCGATGATTCTTGCGATGAAATTTACGCCGCAAGCCGCTGTCGTTTCGCCGGAACAGCAGATGCAACAAAAGATGATGATATATCTGATGCCCGTGATGATGCTCTGGATTATGTGGAGCGCACCGTCGGGACTCCTTATTTATTGGCTATTCGGCAACATTGTCAGTTTTGTTCAGCAAATAGTGATAAATCGGATGAATAAAACAGATGAGCCGCCGACAACCGAGATTGTCGAAAGTGTTCCGAAAAACGCAAAAAAGGTAAAACCGAAACTTTCAACATCCTGAAAGTGAAAAAGTAGGAAAGTGAAAATGTGAAAAAGTAAGTATCGAAAACAAGCAAACCTTTTTCACTTTTTCACTTTTTCACATTATTTTTATGAATGAAATTTGCCAACAAGCCGAAGAATTTTTGACCGGAGTCTTAACCAATTTGCGCTTTGATTTGAGTGTTTCGGCGCAGTGGACGGACGAAGGTTGTATTTTGAATTTGAGCGGTGATGATGTCCATTATTTACTGAGTGAAAACGGCGAAATGCTCGATGCTTTTGAAACTTTGCTGTTTCAGATTTACGGCAGAGAACTTGACCGTGAACATCGTTTTATCTGCGATGCCGACGGTTTTCGGCAAACCCGCAAAGCCGAACTGCAGGCAATGGCGCGTTTTGCCGCGCAGCAGGTTCGCAAAAACGACAGACCTTTTACTTTTGGTTTGTTAAATTCGACGGAACGCCGTGTGATTCATCTGACGCTGCAAAAAGAAGAAGATTTGCTGACCGAATCAGTCGGACAAGGCAGAGACAGACGGCTTCAAGTCCGACTGAAATAGTTCAAAGTTCCAAGTTTAATGTTCGTTTCTAACCTTGAACTTGGAACTTTGAACTTTGAACTATGAAAAATACCATCGTCGCACTTGCAACGCCTCTCGGACGAAGTGGAATCGGCGTTATTCGATTGAGCGGCGCGGGTTCGCTCGAAATTGTGCGAAAACTAGTGCATGATGAAAAATTCTCGCCGAAACCTCGATTTGCCGCGCTAAAAAAAATCTACGACCTCGAAACATCCGAAATTCTCGATGAAACAATAATTACATATTTTCAAGCATCAAACTCATTTACAGGCGAAGATGTCATCGAAATTTCCTGTCACGGCTCGCCCGTAATTCTCCGTCAAATTATAGATTTCTGCCTCAAACTCGATGCGCGAATGGCTGATGCGGGCGAATTTTCGCTTCGCGCTCTGGCAAACGGACGAATGAACCTAAGCCAAGCCGAAGCGATTCGAGATTTGATTGACGCGCAATCAATCGCTTCTGCACGCCAATCCGTCCGCCAACTGCGCGGCGAACTTTCCAACCAATTGCAGCCGCTAAAAGACGATTTACTTGATATTATCGTCGTTTTGGAATCTACGCTCGAATTTGTCGAAGACGATTTGCCTGATTTTCAAATGGAAATCATCAAAGAAAAACTTTTGAAAATTGCCGACCAAACCGGCAAAATGGCTTCGACCTTTCAAGCCGGAAAACTTCTACGCGAAGGAATAAAAGTTGCGCTCGTCGGTCGTCCGAATGTCGGAAAATCAAGTCTTTTTAACGCTTTGCTCGGACACGAACGCGCGATTGTAACGGAAATCGCCGGAACGACACGCGACCAACTTCACGAAAGATTCACGATAAATAACATTCCGATTTCGCTAATTGATACGGCTGGTTTGCGCGAAACTTCCGACACGGTGGAAAGCATCGGCGTTGAGCGTTCAAAACGTGCGATGGCGGACGCTGATTTGATTGTCGTTCTGCTCGACGGTTCGGAAAATTTAACCGTTGAGGACAAGGAAATTTTTGCTCAAATTGAAGATTTACCGCACTTAATCGCCGTCAATAAAAACGATTTGGGACAATCGAAAATCGAACTCAACGGAAACTCAAATGTTCTTCATATTTCCGCGAAAACGGGCGAAGGTTTGGAAGAATTGCAAAAAGCAATTATCGAACCTTTTTCCTTACAGGAAATTGATGACACAGGCTTTTTGATTTCCGATGCGCGGCACAATGATTTACTGCTCCGCGCAAAATCGGAAATCGAAACATCTCTGCATTTGATTGACGAAAAAATGAGCGAAGAAATCATTTTAATCGGCTTGCACAACGCGCTTCGTTATCTTGGGCAAATCACAGGCGAAACGACAACCGAAGATATGCTGACGCGCATCTTTTCAACCTTTTGCATCGGGAAATAAAAAAACTTACAATTGGTGGAAAATATGCCGAGACTTTCACAAGCCGAAATCCGAAATAATGCCATTACTTTCGTTCATGAGTGGAAAGATGAATCACGTGAACGCGCCGAATCGCAGACTTTTTGGAATGAGTTTCTTTCTATCTTCGGCATCAAACGCCGACAAGTTGCCGTTTTTGAAAAAGCCGTTAAAAAGAATAATCAAAACACCGGCGCGATTGACCTTTTCTGGAAAGGCGTTCTGCTCGTCGAACACAAATCTTTGGGGAAAAGTTTTGACAAAGCGTCGAGTCAGGTGTTTGAGTATCTGGAAAATCTGCCGGAAAACGATTTGCCCGAACTTGTTTTGATTTCCGATTTTGCAAGGGTTCACCTGTTTGATCTGGAAACCAACGAAGGAATCGAATTCGCGCTTGAAGAATTGCCAGAAAAGATTCATTTATTAGGCAGTGGGCGTAAAAGATATGTTGACCACAACTATTGTAATTAACACAGGAAATAATTTATGGGATTTTTAGACAAAATCAAACAATCCTTTGGAACGGGAAAGCTCAAAAAAGAACAAACTGACCGATTACAGGAAAGTCTTTCTACTGCTATATTAGACGGGAAGCTTGCTGACAAAGAGCTTTATTACATCAATAGTTTTTTCGCCGACAGTGCATTAAGCATTGAAGATTTCCAAAAATTAAAATCAGGTGTATTTGTGCAGGTCGTTCAAAAAGCAATTGCTGATAAGCGTGTAACAGACCAAGAAAAAGAATCAATTTTTACTATTGCCCGACAATTGGATGTCTTACCGGAATGTGTTGAATGGGCACGCCAACAAATTCAGTATTATTCTTTATTTTATTACATTGAATCTGGTGGCACA
>MWZA01000091.1 GCA_002050455.1 Acidobacteria bacterium 5-1
ATAATGTCCTCAGCCGTGCGCTGTTGGCGTGTATATTGAAAACGCGCAAACACGGTATCAGACTGTCTCGGATTCCAATCAAAGCGTCCCGAATAATCTTCATCCGGAAAATCAAATCCCAGTTGTCCTTCATAAGTTCGCGGCGAACGCGAACTATTCGGAACAACATTTGCCGGAAATCTGTCAATCACTGATTGAATAAAGGCGCGATTAGCCGGAGTATCATTTGCCGGTGTAATTCTAAACCAATTCGCCGGGTCTCTTTCGCTCGGCAGAAAAACGTCTCTGGTATAATTAAGCGAACCTGAATTTTGGGTGCGGTCAAAGCTGACAAAGCCGAACAAATTATTTTTGATAATCGGAAAACCCGTCGTAAAGCCGAATTGATTACGACGATTAACAGGTTTTGACAGATGACTGAAAAACGATTTAGCGTTAAGCGAGCTATTGTTGTGATACAAATACGCGCTTCCGTGGATATTGTTTGTTCCCGAAAAAGTTTGAACTAAAACAACCGCGCCGTAACCGCGTCCGAATTCAGCCGTGAAGTTGTTGGTAATAACCTGAAACTCTTTAATTGTCGCCAATGACGCGCCTTGACGATTCTGGTTTTCTGACGAATCGTCATTGTTTACACCATTAATTTGGAATGTTGCGCCGCGCGTTCCCGTACCGTTAAAGTTGACTGATGAACCGGAAGAAGATGTCGGGTTATTTTGCCCGCCAGTCGGGTTTTCTTGAAAGCCGGTAAAAGTTTCCGCCAGCGTAAGAAAATTTCCTTGGTTGAAAACAGGTCTTTCTTGAATTTGCTCGCTGGTTAATGAGCTTGCGATTTGCCCGTTTGTCGTGTTAATCGGCGGCGGCTCGTCCGTAATTGTAACGGATTCGGAGATTGCCGGATTCAGGCTGAAATCAACTTGAGTCGTTTCGTTCAAAGTAACGTTAATGTTTTCGCGGATAATCTCGCCGAAACCTTGACGGTTGGCTTTCACGCGATATTTGCCGATTGGCAGAAACGTCGCTTGATAAGAACCGTCCTCATTGGTTACGAGACTTCTACTCAATCCGGTTTCGGTGTTGACGATTTCGATGTTTGTCCCCGGAACAACCGCGCCGTTTGTGTCAACAACCGTTCCCTTAATTGTTCCGGTAACTGTTTGCGCCCGCGTACTTATAAAACCTGTTAATGTCAAGCACATCGCAAAAGCGATTAACAAAAAGCGCGTTGTGTATCGAATATTTTGTTTCATAGTCTTTCTTTCCTCGCTGAAAAATTTATAAAATAAAAACTGCAAGCTATAAGAAAAATTTGGGCTTTTGGAAATATCTTCAAATTTTCGTTATTGATTGCCGCGCAGGTTAATCCGCGAAAAGCTAATAATCTGTCAATTAAAAATGTAAAGATGAAATTTTTGCGAAAATTTGAAGTTATTAAATGGTTATAAACCTAAATGGATTATTTGTAAAGCAAAAATTGCGCGCGACGCTTTTTAAATTCTTCCAAATCTTTCTGCCACGACTTTTCGATTTCTTCGGGCGATGCGCCTTGCTTAATTTTTTCCACAATTTCATCATTGACGACCAGCCGCAGAGATTTATCAACCTGCCAATCATTCGGGTAAAATTTCCGCAGAGCGGCGGCGATTTCAAAGCCTGTCCGCACCGATTCATAAGCATTTCTATCGGTAACAATGATATTTATGCCGCCGAGATTTTCGTTCTTGAACACCGAAGCGTTCGGCTTGAATTTAACCGGAACGAAGCGCACACCTTTCAGGTTTCTTTCATTCAGATATTTCGCCAGTTTTTGCCCGTCAATGTATGGTGCGCCGATTATTTCAAACGGCGTATTTGTTCCGCGTCCGACCGAAATATTTGTTGTTTCAAACAAACCGATTCCCGGATAAAGCGTCGCCTGCCCCAAACTTCTCATATTCGGCGAAGGATTTACCCACGTCTGTCCGGTTTCGTCAAACCACATCGAGCGCGACCAGTTTTCCATCTTTATCACGCGCACATCCGCGCCGATTTTGCGCTCGGCGTTCATCATCATTCCGAGTTCGCCAATCGTCAAACCGGAACGCACGGGAGTCGTATGCGGGGCGACAAACGAAAGTTTATCTTCTTCGGCAAGCGAACCTTCGACGTCTACGCCGTTAATCGGATTCGGGCGGTCTAAAATATAAACCGGCTTTCCCGCCTTTGCCGCTTCTTCCATGACGTTTCGCAAAGTCGCCGTGTAAGTCCAAAAACGCGCCCCGATGTCTTGAATGTCATAAACAATCGCGTCCAAATCTTTTAATTGTTCCGGCTTCGGACGGCGCGTTTCGCCGTAGAGCGAGTAAATCGGCAAACCCGTTTTTTCGTCCTTTGAATCTTTGAGACCTTCTTCGTCAAGTTCGCCGCGAATGCCGTGTTCAGGCGCGAACAGCGCGACGAGTTTGACGTTTTTTGCATCTCTCAAAACGTCAATCGTCGGTTTTCCCTGAAAATTTCTGCCCGTGTGATTGGTAACAAGTCCGACGCGCAAGCCGTTTAATTCTTTGAAATTGTTTTTTTCCAAAACGTCAATGCCGTTCAGGACGATTGCGGATTGCGGATTGCGGATTGCGGATTGTTGTTTATTTGCATTTTCGACTTGCTCTTTAAACTTCGGAATCTGCCCAGAAACTTTGGAAAAATACGCGGCTTCCGCTTCCCTGAATTTTTCAATCGGCGTGTCTTCGATTGCTGAAGCAACGATGGTTGCGACACGGGCGCGAAGCGGCGTAACATCGCCTTTGCCGTCCGGGTGAACGCGATTCGACAGAAAAACAACGAAGGTTTGTGAAACGCGGTCAATCCAAACGCTTGTTCCCGTAAATCCGGTGTGTCCGAACGAACCGAGCGGAAAAAGCTCGCCGCGATTTGACGAAAATCCGGTGTTTATATCCCAGCCAAGCCCGCGCGTTGCGCCGTCTTCGGAAATTACGTAAGGTTCAGTCATCTGAGCGACGGTTGCGGGACTCATAATGCGTTTGCCGTCCAAAATTCCGCCGTTCAAAAGCATCTGGCAATAACGCGCCAAATCATCGGCAGTCGAAAAAAGTCCGGCGTGTCCGGCAACTCCGCCCATCCGATAAGATGTCGGGTCGTGGACTTGTCCTTGCAGCATTAGTTCGCCAAGTTTTTTATCGCCTTCAAATTTCGCGCCGAGATAACTGTTTTGACCTTTGAGATTTTCGGTCGGCGCAACTCTTTTTTCGATTAAATCTTTTTCTCTGACAATGGTTTCAACCGACGTTCCGCCGAATCGGAAAAACCGTGAGTCAGACATTTTTAATCGCTGAAAAATATTTAGGTCGGCAAATCTTCCAAAACAATCCGAAACCAAACAATCAATCTGATTTAAGCGTCCGACAATTTCGCCAAGTACAATAAAACCAATATCCGAATAAACAAACTTCGTTCCGCTTGGCTGTCGCAATCTCTCTTTCGCTAATGCTTGATACATTCCTGCTTGTCCCGTCCATTTTTCGCCCAAATCAAAATCGGGACGATAACCGGACGAGTGCGTGAGAAGCTGCTGAATCGTTACTTTCTTAGCGTTTTCATCGGCAATTTCGGGAATGAATTTGCCGATTGTATCGTTCAAGCGAATTTGCCCGCGCTCGACCAGAATCATTATGCTTGTCGCCGTCGCAATCGGTTTCGTCAAACTTGCGACATCAAAAATCGTGTCAACCGTCATTTTTTCGACATTCGGCACAAGCGCACGATTGCCAAATGCTTTGCGATAAACAATTTTTCCTTTATGTCCAACTAAAATAACCGCGCCCGGAAGTTTCTTGTCGGCGATGTCTTTTTCCACCAAAGCATCAATCCGGTTTAACTTTTCGGCGGACATTCCAACCGATTGCGGCGCGGCGATGGGCAAACTTTGCGCTTTTACGGAAATTGAACCGCAGAGGACACAAAGGACGCAGAGAAATTTAAAAATTCGTAATTCGTAATTCACAATTCGTAATTTATTCATCTTTTTACTTTAATTTCCTTTTCTCTTTCCCTAAAACTATCTTTGCAAAGATTAACAAACTCCTTGGCGATTGGCGAAAAATAGCCGCTTCGCAGACGCGCCAAACCCAAATCCCATTTAATTTCCGCGCCTTCTATCATCCAGGAAATGATTTTTCCGGCGCGTTTTTCTTCGGAAACGGTTTTCGCACCCGCAATTCCAACGCCCATTTGATTTTCGACCATTTTGTTAATTGCTTCCTGTCTTGATAATTCCATCACAACATGTGGTCTGACGTTTGCCGCCGCGAAAAAATCGTCAATCATCCGGCGCGTATTTCCGCCGTGTTCGCCCAAAATCAATTGTTCGCCGGCGAGCGTCGCCGCGCTGATGTATTTTTCTTTGGCAAGCGGATGCGACGGATGCGCGATAGCGACAATTTCATCGCTGAACAATAAATCGGTTTGGATGTTTGCCGTTTCGACCGGCAGGGAAACAAACGCCATATCAATGTCGCCGTGCATTATTTTTTCGACTAAAACCTGGCTTGTGCCGGAATTAACGGGAATTTCGGCTCGGGCGAATTTTTCCTTC
>MWZA01000209.1 GCA_002050455.1 Acidobacteria bacterium 5-1
TAACTGCACCGCTCGGAACTCCTGTTGTTGCGGCTTCCGACGGCGAAATTGACAGATTTTTCGACAGCGAACGCGGCGGAATTACAATCTATCAATTCAGCCCCGACAAACAATTTGTCTATTATTATGCACATTTGCAAAAACGCGCCGAGAATCTGCAAGAACACGATTTCGTCAAGCAAGGAACTGTCATCGGTTATGTCGGTGATACGGGAAATGCCGGAGCAGGAAACTTTCATCTGCATTTTGGAATTATGATTCCTGACGACCCAAATCGCCCGTGGAAAGGAACGGACATAAATCCCTATCCACTGCTTAAAAACGGGATTGAATCTCGTTAGATACAATTTCCTGCCGACTAAATCCAAATTTAAAATAAGGGCATACATTTTGCTTTCCTCAATAATAAGAAGCATCAAACTGTATCAAATAAATGCAAAATCATCGAGGAAATTAAATTATGAAATCTAAATTTGAAAAAAAGTGTGTCGGAAAACCTATCTTACTGTTATTTTTTACTGCGCTGACTCTAATTTCATTTGGCTGTGTTCCGCCGGAAAACTCAAATGTCGGCAATAATAATACGAATACTGCGAACGCCTTAGCAAATAACGCTAATACGTCCGCTAATACCGATTCAGCTTCGACCAGAGAAGCTGCGCCGTTGGGCGGCGATGAAAATCTTTCGCCCGAAGAAGTTGAGCGCGGGCGTTTGAACGAAGAATGGAAAAAATTTGTGCAGCTCGACCAACCGACGGAAAAAGCAAGCACACCAAACACCGAAAAATGGACGGATATTTCGATGGAAAACGTCAATAATAAAAAACAATATACACCTTTATCGGGCGACGTTTCTGGTTCTTCGGTCTTTCGCGTTCAGTTATTGCTTGACCGAACGCAGTTTTCGCCCGGAATCATTGACGGAAAATGGGGTAAAAATACCGAAAAGGCTGTTTATTGGCTGCAAAAACGGGAAGGTATTCCGGCAAATGGACAAGTTGACCAGAAAACTTATCAACGATTTATCGAACTTGCCGGATCCCCGGATAAACTTATTACCGAACAACAGTTGAGTGAAAAGGATGTGTCGGGACCGTTTGTAAAAATTCCCGCCGACATTTACGAAAAGGCGAAAATGGACTGTATGTGCTATGAATCGCTGACCGAAAAGCTCTCGGAAAAATATCATATTTCGCCCGAACTTCTGCAAAAACTCAATCCGAATGTCAAATTGGACGAACTTAAAGCCGGAGATAAAATAATCGCTCCCAATCTTCGCGCATCTGAGGAGAATTCCAAAAAGGATGTTGAACGCATCATCGTTTCCGACGGCGGACACTATGTTCACGGGCTTGACGCGCAAGGAAAAATTCTTTCTCATTATCCGTCAACGCTTGGTTCGGACTATAATCCGTCGCCTTCCGGCGAATACAAAATCAATTCGGTTACAGAAAATCCGTCCTGGCATTATCAACCCGAATTGCTTGACGGCGGCGGCGGCAAAGACGCGATGATTCCGCCCGGTCCGAATAATGCAGTCGGTCTTGTCTGGATGGATTTATCAAAGCCGCATTACGGAATTCACGGCACAAGTGCGCCGGAAACAATCGGTTACGCTACTTCACACGGCTGCATCCGGTTGACGAATTGGGACGCACTTGCGCTCGGTCGTCGTGTCAAACCAGGTACACCGGTCGAGTTCAACGATTTGGCAAATCGTTCGGACAAGAAAGAAACCGAATAGAAACAGAGCCGAAATTGTCAATAAACATTAACGAGCCTGATGATAATTGAATCAATTATCATCAGGCTTTTTTTGATTGAAACTCGAAGTCGGTCAGCCAAAATTTGTAACCGTTGATTAAAAAAGGTTTTAATCCTAAGCCAAATAAATCTTTTTCTTCAACACCCAAATAGGTAAAATGCGGAAAATCGCTTTTGACGGTTTGAAACCAGCCGTGTTTGGCGAGAATTTTTCTTACTTCTAGGTTGGAAAATTGTTCAACGTCCAATGCCAGCATAAAAATATGCTGCGATGCGCCGGGCGCGGCGACTGAAAAAAGGATTGATTTAGTAAAGCCCGTGCTGAAATATAAACCGTCTTTTTCCCATTCAAGAACCTGTGCAACTTGTTTATTAATCGGCAAATTTCTTGCGTTGCTGACTTCTTCGAGCGAAATTTTCCCCTTTACCATCCAGTAGTCGAGCGCGGGATAAAACCGACTATTCCAAAGCGTTACCGTATTTTGATATGAGCGTTTGGCGGCAATCGAACCACCGCGCGGCGAGATTTGCAAATTTTTTTCTGCCGCTTCTTTCTGCGCCTCCAGCAGCGCATTCATCGCCGGTTCTTGCAGTTGAATCACAACATCGCCGAAACTTTCCGATTTCGATGCTGCCTTCGCTTGAAACAATTGAACTTGCGTTTCGTCCTCAAAAATACATTTGTTTGGGAGTATTACATTGTCTTCCGCCACAAAAATTGCGCCATATTCACTAAAAATACGTCTGGCAGTCGCATCCGTATTGATGGGACAAATTTTTGACAAATCGGTGTTGTAGTTTTTTCTCAGTTTACTTTCGACAACTTTTTGAAAGAGCGGCATTTCATCCGGTTTTTTTTGTGAAAAAACCTGCACAACCGTCACAAAGAAAACTAAAAAAGCTATTCCCAAATTAAATACGGCTGTCTTAAATTTCATAAATTTCAAACCGCGAAAACGTGGTAAGAATATTTTTGAAGATTTTGTTCCAATCATATTTGGGCAATAACTTTTTATTTTTTACAGAAAAATCTTTTGCCTCAACTCTTCTTCATACCCAGAATTATAATATTAAGCGTATTTGCCAGATTCGGATTAAGTTTTCTTAACTTTTCCTGCGCCTTTCGGGCTTCTTTGATGTTTTTGTTCCGGTATTGCGCTTCGCCAAGATTGTAATAGGCAAGGTCGAATTTATCATCAATTGCGACCGCTTTTTCAAATTGCTGGATGGCATTTCCATAATCGTTTTGTTTGCGATACGCAATTCCGAGTTCGTTGATAGCAAAAATCCAATTCTTACGTAATTCGACAGCGCGTTTCAAGGTATCAACTGACGCTTGATATTCGCCTAAATCGGTTAGGGTTATTCCCAAATTCAAATACGCGGGCGCAAAATTCGGATTCAAAGCAATTGCTTTTTGCAAGGCGTTTTTCGCCTCCTGCAATTTTGCTCGTGCATCTGCTTCACGCTTGCCTCCAAAATCCTGTTGTGCCGAATTGTAATTAGCCCAACCTAAATTTGTATAATCAATCACGTCGGGACTAAGCGTAACCGCTGAATTTAGAGCGTCAATCGCATTCTTCCATTTTCTTTGTGCGCCCAAAACATAACCGAAGTTACTGTAAAGTTCGGCATCGTTTTTAACAAAGTAGAGAGCAAGCCGGTATTCGCCTTCGGCTTCGCCCATCCGATTCAAAAGCCGGTAAGCGTCGCCCAGATTCGCGTGGGCTTCGCCATTTGTATTTTGAAGTTTGACAACTTGCTGGTAAGCCGTTACCGCGTCTGCATAATTTTCTTGATTAAAATATGCCGCTCCCAAACTAAACCACGCCTCGGCATATTTCGGGTTTAATTCGGTTGCTTTTTTATATGCCGCGATGGCTTCGGCTGGGCGGTTAAGTTTAATGTAAGTGTCGCCGAGAGAAAAATGCGTTCCGGCGGAATTCTCATCCGCTTTGATTGAAGCATTTAACGCCGCCAGCGCGTCCGGGAAACGATTTTGCTTATATCGCACCAAACCTAAGAAATACTGTGCTTCCGCGTCGTCTTTGTTGTCTGCCAATGCTTTGGTTAAAAAGTCATCGGCTTTAGCGATTTCGCCTTGCTGATAATATAAAATACCGAGCGGCGCATAAACTTCAGTTAATTCACTATCTAAAGTTAATGCTTTTTCGTAATTTGCGACGGCTTTGTCATTTGCTTCGAGCGCGTCATAAACCGCACCCAAACCGGCATATCCGGCTGAGTTCCGGTCGTTGGATTTTAATGCTTCCTGATAATACGCTTCGGCTTTTTCCGCCTCATCATTTTCCAGCAAACTGCCTCCTTTGGCAACCAGAGTATCACTCAAAGCGAGTATTATGTCTTGATTTTTCGGGTCAAGCGAGTTAGCTTGCCTGAAATAATCAACTGCTTTATCAATGTCATTCTCATTAAGATAGTATTTTCCCGCTCCGGCTAAGATAACGGCGGTTTGTTCGGGTGTTTTCCGCACAACGTCCGCTGCCGCTGCCGCCGGTTTAATCGGTTTGATTCGCTCTTGTCTGGCAACAACTTTCGTGAGTTTATTATATTGTTTGCGAATTTTTTGACTCGTGGCAACACGCTGGATTTTCGAGCGAATAGGTTTCTGACTAACACGCGAAACAAATCTTTTTTGCGAAGATTTCACGCGAAAGACAAAAATACTCGAACCGAGCGAAAGTTCCTGAGTCGGCGGAATATCTTGCGCCGTTGTCGGAAAACTGTTCAATAAAAACGTCAACAACAAAAATAAAGTGGTAAAAC
>MWZA01000024.1 GCA_002050455.1 Acidobacteria bacterium 5-1
TTGTTACGCAGCGAAACGAGCGTTATGTTATTCCGGTCAAAGCGGATTTTCGCGGCAAAGTCGGCGGTGTGGCGCACGGATTTTCGTCGTCCGGCGCGACAGTTTTTGTCGAACCGCTCGAAGCAATCGAAGCAAACAACGAACTGCAAAATCTGAAAGGCAAGGAAGAACGCGAAGTGGCGCGGATTTTATTTGCTTTAACCGAAGATTTGCGCGAGCAGCTTCCGGCAATTGAGTTTGCGGTTGAAGCCGTCGCGGAACTCGATTTTATCAAGGCGAAAGTCGAATTTGCGCGAAAATTTAACGCGATTGTGCCGATGATTTCAACTGACGAAACACTTGATTTAATCGAAGCCAGACATCCTTTGCTGGAAGAAAATCTTCGTCAGTTATCAGAAAATCATCAGTCAAAGCTGACTACTGACAACCGACAACCGACAACCGACAACCAATCAAAGGAAATTGTTCCAGTTAGTTTTTCGCTCACAAAAGAAAAAGGTGTGATGATAATTTCCGGCGCAAACGCGGGCGGAAAAACTGTTGTCTTAAAGACGGCAGGATTGTTGAGTTTAATGGCGATTTCCGGCTTGCCCGTTCCCGCCAAAGACGCACAAATTCCCTTTTATAAATCGGTTCTCGCGGACATCGGCGACCAGCAATCTTTGTCGGCAAATCTTTCGACGTTTTCTTCGCACATTTCAAACATCGCGGCAATGATGAAAGATTGCGCTACGCCGTCGCTGGTTTTGTTCGATGAAATCGGCACGGGAACTGACCCGGAGGAAGGCTCGGCTTTGGGTGTGGCGATCGTTGATTATTTCCGTCGGACGTGCGGAGCGCAAGTTATCGCTTCAACGCATTATCGCGGACTGAAAATTTACGCGGCAAACGATGAAAATATAATAAACGCTTCGGTTGAATTTAACGAAAAAACCTTGCAGCCGACTTATCGTTTATTGGTCGGACTT
Source organism: Acidobacteria bacterium 5-1 (assembly GCA_002050455.1). Classification (GTDB taxonomy): domain Bacteria; phylum Acidobacteriota; class Blastocatellia; order Pyrinomonadales; family Pyrinomonadaceae. Next base: position 969 of record MWZA01000024.1, read on the forward strand.
GCGGGCGCGTCAAGCGGAATCGAAATCGCAAGGCGTTTCGGCATTCGAGATGAAGTCATCGAAACGGCGCGTAAAAATCTCGACATTTCCGCGCAGGAAGCCGAAAATTATTTGCACAAATTACAATTCGAAACCCGGCAAGCGACAGATTTGCGAATTGCCTTGGAAGCAGAACGCGAAGCCGTCGCCAATAAATACGCGCTGTTGGACATCGAAGCGCGGAAAAAGGAAAAGGAACGGCAGAAGCAGTTTGAGCGCGAGCTGTCGGAAACCATCGAAGGTTTTGAACGCCAATCAAAAGCGTTTGTGCAAACTTTGGAAGACAAAGCCTTGAAAAACAAACTCGATAAAGAAAGATTAGCGAGAAAGGCGGAACTCAATCGGGCAATCTTGTCCAAAGTCCAAAGTCCAAAGTCCAAAGTCCAAAGTCAGAATTTTGCAACGGACAACGAACAACAAACGACGAATAAACCTATCGAAATCGGCACGAAAGTTTTGACAAAATTCGGCAATATCGGCACGGTCGAAAAAATTGATAAAGAAACGGCGGAAGTTCTCGTTGGTTCGATGCGTTTGCGCGAGAAATTATCGAACCTGCAAGCCCTTGCCAATCAGGAAAATCGGACAAAACAATCGCTTGGCGAAAAATTGCAAAGACAAACCAAAGATACAAACCTACGGCTCGACACGGAAGATGCCGAAGCCGAACTCAATCTCATCGGAAAAACAACCGCCGATGCCGAATATGAAGTTGACCGCTTTTTGGATGAAGCGTATCTTGCAAGTCTTCCGCGCGTGCGAATCATTCATGGATTCGGCACGGGCGCGTTGAAAAACTTTGTGCATCACTTTTTAAAAGGTCATCCGCACATTGAGAAGTTCGGTTTTGCGCCACGCGACCAAGGCGGGAACGGTGCTACAATAGCGGAATTAAAACAATAAAAAATCTTCCGTGAAGGTTTATTCGCCAAGTGAATTTTTGCAGATTTTATAAGAATTTATGATTAACCGCGTCGAAGAAATCAAAAATTATCGAAAATTAGTCTTAACCGCCAATAAAGAATCAACTAAAAAAGAAGCATTCAAGGATTTGCTCAATCGTCTTTTCGCTCATAATGTGGAAACAAAAAACGTAGTTGATGTGATAACGAGCGGCGCGGAAAAGCCGATTTTGAATATCCCGCGCAAAGACAAAGTGCATCGCGGCAGTGCCGACACGCTTTACAACAAGGTTATTATCGAATTTGAAAACGACCTCAAAAAATCGCTCAAACACGCCAAGGAACAACTCGCGGGTTATTTGTTAGGTGAACACAGGTCGGGCAACGGAAGTGATTATGTTTTGATTGCTTCGGATTTAATCACTTGGAAGGTCTTTTCGATTGATGTTTCTTCATTGGAAAAACTCGACACTTTGCAGGAAGACGAGGTTATCTTAAACGAAATCGAAACTTCTTCGTTTGAGCTAAAGGAAGGAAAAGAAGAAGATTTTTATTTTTGGATTGACCGCTTTCTGTTCAAAGAAGAAAAGCTGAAGGCTACGTTGCGGCGCGTCGAAGAAGCGTTCGGCAATCAAAGTCTTGTTTTCAGAGAATCATATCTCGAAATGCAGACATATTTTGATTCGGTCAAAGATTCGGGCGAAGTCCAAGTCTCATATGAACAATGGAAGAAAACTTTGAGCATCGCGTATGACAATTTTAACGACACGACAAATAATTTTCTGATTCACACATATTTGAGCGTTTTTGCCAAAATGCTCGCGTATTCGGTCGTGTCCAACGACGATTATATTGACGACAATGAAATGCAGGGAATTGTTGACGGTTCGATTTTCCATAAACTTAATATCAATAACTTTGTCGAAAACGATTTCTTTTCGTGGATTAAAACCGAAGAAAGTTTTCGCGCTCTGAAAAACGTCTTTCGTCGCATTGCGCAGGAATTATCCACGTTTGATTTTGCGGACGTTGATGAAGACATTTTAAAGGGCGTTTATCAAGAATTGATTGATTTGGATACGCGCCAGAAGCTCGGCGAATACTACACACCCGACTGGCTTTGCGAGCGAGTCGTCGCTGAATACGATTTCAAACCGACCGACAAAATTCTCGATCCGGCGTGCGGCAGCGGTTCTTTTCTTCGCGCCGTAATTGATAAGTTAAAACGCAATTTGCCCGACGCTGGAATAGAAGACATCAACAACCAAGTTCACGGCATAGACATTCACCCGCTTTCGGTTCAAATCGCCAAAACGACTGTGCTTCTTGCATTAGGCAAAGCGGTTCGCAATGCCAGAAAGCCCGTTCATATCAACATTATTCTCGCCAATACTCTGCTCACGCCGAAAGGTGTCAGAACTTTATATTCAAATCAATTCGATATGGAAATTGATAGGGATAGAATATTTTTAGATACGGCAATATTTGAAGACGGAAAACTTTTCGATGAAGGCTTAGACATCAGCGAAGAACTCGCCGCGCAGACGGCAAATCAAGCGACGCTCACAGCCGAAGCCTTCGCCAGCATTTTAAACAATCAATACAAAGGCGGCGAAGTGAAAGCGGAGGTTGCCGAAGATTTTTATCAAATCTATCAAGGCTTGAAACGGGTCAAGGAAAACGGGCGCGACAGCATTTGGAAGTTTATCGTCCAGAATCTTTATAAACCTTATTTTCTTGCCGACAAATTCGATTACATTGTCGGCAATCCGCCGTGGTTCACTTATAGCTCGATTTGCAATGAATCTTATCAAGACACGCTCGACGTTTTAGCCAAAGAATACGCCGTGAAACCGGCAAAGGCGGCGAATTATCCGCATCTCGAAATCGCCGCGATTTTTCTCGCTTATTGCAGTAGTTATTTTCTCAAAGACGGCGGACAAATCGCCTTCGTTCTGCCGCGTTCATTCTTTAGCGCAGACCATCATGACAACACGCGCCGAGGCGATGCGGAAGGTTTTATCCTCAAACAGATTTGGGATTTGGATCGAGTCGCGCCTTTGTTCCGCGTTCCAAGCTGCGTTTTATTCGCCGAAAAAGCCGAGCCGCATTTGACCGATACCGACAAGCAAGAATCGAAACAACTGATTTTTAATAAATATACGATGCACGGCATCGCGGGAAAAGAATTTTCGGGCGCGTTGTCCGTGCATAACTGCAATTGGGATTACGCGGCAGAGCTTTTGACCGAAAAGGACGAAACTTTCTTTTATCTCAAACAGGGCAATTCGTCGGCGTTCAGCAAACGCAGCGTCAGCAATCAAGCCGTAAATCCATATAAAAAGCTGTTCAAGCAAGGCACAACGATCGCCAGAAGCTCGGCGAATACTACACACCCGACTGGCTTTGCGAGCGAGTCGTCGCTGAATACGATTTCAAACCGACCGACAAAATTCTCGATCCGGCGTGCGGCAGCGGTTCTTTTCTTCGCGCCG
>MWZA01000039.1 GCA_002050455.1 Acidobacteria bacterium 5-1
TCGCAGCTTGGTCAGCCGCATAATTCAATACATTTTTTGCGTTCATTAAATCTCCTGATTATCTTTGAGAAAAGAAACTTTTGTCGAATTTGCGCTTTTTTTCACACGCAAATTTCAGTGAGATTTTACAACACTCATCCGTAACTTCAAAACGTGATTTTAAATTATTAACTTCTTTGATTTTGAGAATTGATTTTTCCTCATCCCGTTTGGTTTTGGGAAAGATTTGTAAATTTGCTTAAATAATGAATTAACGTCAGTTCGACGTAAAGATAAATAAAACGGATAATAATTCAAACAGGATGGATAGGATAATCAGGATAATTTTACGATGCCGAAAGTTTTTTGATGCTTTGCCAAGAATTTAACCAAAAAACATATCTTGGTCATCCTGTATATCCTGTTAAACAAGTTTGCTATTGATAGTTACGGTTATTTCTTATATCAAACTCAGGTTAAATTATTTGTTTCCAAACAATATTTTATCTTCCATGGCAAGTTCGCCAATTTTTTCCATTAAAAAATCGGCAATTTCTTTATGTGTCCTGAGCCGGTCTTTTTTTTCGTAAAATGGCAGAAGGTCAAGCGGTTTGCCGAAATAAATGCGGATTTTTTCGCCGTCCGTCCAGTTTGCCAAAATCTGTTTCGGCAAGTCATTGCCCAAACCCGTAATAAAAACCGGAACAACCTGCGGTTGCGCCGCGTAGATTACTTTCCCGATACCCGGCTGCGCCGGAAGCAAGTGATACGGATTATCGTTTGAATTGCGCTTTCCTTCGGGATGAAAACCGATGATGTGTCCGCGACCTTTCGAACTGAGTTGAATCAGACGACGGAGCGAATACTTATCAAATTCGCGCTTTTTTACTTCTCTTGCCTCACGGAAAAACGGAGGAAACATCGAAAACCAGCCCATTACAAAATTAACAAACCAGCCAAGCGGCGAATCATAAAAAAACTTGGCACGCACCGGAAAAAATAATTTTATCGGGCGTTTTGTCCGGCGAAACAGAACGCTTGAAACCGTATACATATCGAAAAACGAGCGGTGATTGGCGACCAGCAAGAGCGGTTTTTCAGACGAAGAATTTTCGATATTTTCAAGTCCGAAAACATTTATCAAATTATAAGTCGCCAGATATATCCAGAGCGAACCGATGTGGCGTTGGCAAAACGTCCACAAACGCTTCCACGCGCCTTGATTCATCCGGTTGGCTAACTTAAATCCGATTTCTTCGGTAACACTTAACAGGGCAAGTTCTTCTTTTGTCGGAACAAGCGTGTTTTTTGGATTGTTTCGGTTTAAATCTTGAGCAGGCTTTTTGTCTAAAGTTTTTGTGTCATTCATCGGCTTTGGCAAAGCATAAGGTTGATTACAAAATTTATTATTTGAACGTTGTTAATTGCTAGATTTCTCAAGTTCCTGCTCAAGTTCTTTTCTGATTTCCGCCTCCATTTTAGCCGATTCGAGCGCGAGGGGAAGTTCCGCCGTCCGCGCCGAAAGTTTTTTCAGCGCAAGTTCCGTGTCGGTTAAATTAGTGCCGCGCCGCGAGACAGCTTCTATCATGTGTAGACGAGTTTCGGCTTCCGAAAGCATTTCTCCGGCTTCGGTTTGTATTTTCTTGAGTTTTTCAAGATCGTCTTTTAATTCTTCCTGCAAGTTCAAAGAATTTTCCGATTTCAGATATTTAAGTTTATTCTGCCGTCTTTGCACCAGTAAAAGTTCGTGTTTGGTTGATTTTAAGATGCGCGTCGCCGTTAGACGCGCCGCCAGAGTGTCGCGGAAAGCGTCCGCCAGCAATAAATCTTTCGTTTCAATTTCGCTGAGAGATTTTTTCTCGGCAGTTTTCAGCTCGCTCTTAAACCAGTCAACTTCCTGAGCTTTAATGCCGTCAACCGCGATTCGCTCGCGCACTTTTGCCAACCAACGCGAGCGATAATATAAAATTCCGCCGGTTGCGATTAAGCCCAGAACAAATCCGGCAATAAGCGAAATTATGCTCAGAAAAAAGAAAGTTGCGGCAGCAGGCGGAGTTGAACCTAACAGAAAAAACAGTATAAAAAAAACAAGAGCAGGAGCAACCGAAAGCAAAACAGGCGCAGTCCACGCGCCGTATTTCAACGCTTTGTCCTTGGCTAAATCTTTGCGCGTAACTTCGTATCTTGGCTCTAATTGGTTCATCTTTACGGCTTTACTCTACAAACTCTGCGAACTTAATTCAAACTAGGCGCATCATAAAATTTAATTTTGCCAAAAAATGCAATAATGTTGGATGTAAAATTTTATCTTAAATGATAAAAAGATGTGTATGTCTAAACTAAAATTTACAAATTTATTCGCCGCTTTGGTTTTGATTCCGCTTTTTTTTAGTTTTGGCTTTGCCCAGAAGACAAACAAAAAACAAACCGGCGGCAGAGTTCGCACGATGACAATTCCGATTTCCATCTTTACTAAAGAGGAGAAAAAGGAAAGACAATATCAGGAATTTGTCGAAGTAGGCGATTTGACCGTCGAGGAAGACGGCGACGAACAGGTAATTTTATCCATCCGCAGCGTCAGCAACACGCCGCTTGCGCTTGCCGTTCTGATTCAGGATGATTTGACCACGAATGCTAATCTACAACTAAAAAGCATTGCCGATTTTATCAAAAATCTGCCGAAAGGTTCACGCGTCATGGTTGCTTATCTTCGCGCCGGAACAATTCAGGTTCGCCAGAAATTTACCGATGATTTGGAAAAAGCGGCAGATTCTCTGCGGATTATCATAGGAAATCCGGCGGTTGCGCCGAACAGTCCGTATATCGGAGTTGAGGAAGCAATTAAACGCTTTGACGCTTTGCCAGCCGGCAGACGGGCAATTTTGCTTGTTTCCGACGGATTGGATATTTCGCGCGGAGTCGAGAGTTCCACGCCGACCCAAAGCCTTGACCTTGACCAAGCCATTCTCAAAGCACAGCAAAAAAGCGTTGCAGTTTATTCGTTTTACAATGCGGCAAGTTTTACCGAAGGCGGCAATCCGAGATTAGTTTTGAATGCTCAAGGTTCACTCAACCGTCTTTCCGAAGAAACCGGCGGACGCGCTTATTTTCAAGGCACGATTTCACCGATTTCTTTCGACCCGTTTTTCCGCGATTTGGGCGGTTTGCTCAACCGGCAATTTGCTCTAACATATCTTTCAACTCATATGAAAAAAGGCTATCATAAGGTTGAAGTCATCAGCACGAACCCAAAAGTGAAAATTGACCATCCGAAAGGTTATTATTACAAGTGAACTGTCTGCCTTCCGCGTCGGTTGTCGTATTTCCCGCCAAGTCATAAACATAACCATTCAAGCTATTTTTGGCTGGATTGATTGTCGAATTGCAGACATTGACAGGACAACCGCCCAAAGTCGTCGTGTTGTTTGCGTCAAAACGACGGTTGCCGTATCTGTCGTAAGTGAACCAATATTGATTATCATTTTAACCTCCTGCTGATTAAACAGAACTAATCGCTCATTATTTCTAATCTTAGATTTAACAAATATGTTAAAAATTCTTCCACTTTTTTATTGCTAATATATTTCGGTCCTTTGTCCTTAAGGAAATTTTCACAAAGTTCTATTTGATGATTAAGACAAATGATACGCAATTTAGATGGTAGTTTGCGATATTTATTAGCAACCTCAAGGAACTCAGCGAAGTCAGGATGATTTTCAAAACTTTCTGAATTTGCAACCACTTGAAAATCTATACAACATCCAACGCAAATATTTTCTCCCCCAATCATTGGACATGAAACCCAGCCAATCTCAACTTTAGAAGTAGTGGTTTGAGCCTGACAAGTCGGACATACATAACGTCCTGCGATTTTAACTTCTTCATTTGTTTTTTCTTTAGGTGTAATTATCATACTTATCTAATAATAGCAATTTAGTCGCTGAAGGGTGTTGTTATATCATCGTCTAATTATAGAAACAACAATAGGTTTTCTGTTTGGTGTCCGTATAAGAGGAACATCAACAATAGTTCGATAATATCTACCTGTAACTTCAATACGAACATAATTTATTGAGGTGCCAGAACCAGATGCAGTCCCTTGAACATTGCCACTATTCATAGCTCTATTAAAATCACTTTGCCATTCGCTCAAACTTTGTACTGCTCCCCATTAATCAAGCTGAGGCAGAGAGAGTTTTTTGATTTTCTCTAAACCACTGTTTTTCAAACTCGTTCGGCGTTTTGTAACCGATTGCCGAATGCCGATAGTTAGCGTTAAAATCGGCGGCGAACTCCGGCATCGCCTTTGCCACTTCTTCGACTGATGTCCATTCTCTGAGCCAAATCAATTCTTCCTTGATGGTGCGAATCAGCCGTTCGGTGTCGGCATTGCCTTTCGGGTTGGCGTAAGC
>MWZA01000190.1 GCA_002050455.1 Acidobacteria bacterium 5-1
ATTTGCGCTTTGAAATCACCAATGCTGAGGGCGCAGATGCTTATCCGATTTCCGGTATTGTATATGTTTTGGCTTATAAAGACCAAAGAGATGCGGCAAAAGGAAAGGCATTGGCAGACTTTTTATGGTGGGCAATTCACGATGGCGAAAAATTCACCAAAGATTTACATTACGCGCCTTTGCCGGACGAGGTTGTCAGAAAAGCCGAAGCCAAAATCAATTCAATGACAAGCGGCGGAAAACCTTTGCGTCAATAGTCTGTTTGGGAATGAGCTACAAACAAATACGGATTCAGGAAGGATAATCTGCGTTTAGCCGCGTAAATTTGCGGCTAATTCATCTTCGTAATATATCTAAAATAAAGAACGCAAAAGATTCGGAGAAATTATTTTGGCACAGACAGGCACAATCGGCGATAAGGTATTTCGCACTATTTTGGTTATTACTGCCGCGATTATTTTACTAATCATGGTAACGATGGTTTTTATAATGGTGTGGAACGCTTTGCCGACGATTAAGAGTTTCGGTTTGAGTTTTCTGATTGGACGCGAATGGAAACCTGCGGATAGTATCTTTGGCGCACTTCCTTTTATTTACGGCACAATTGTTTCTTCCGTCCTTGCTTTAATTATTGCCGTGCCGATTTCGCTTGGCATCGCTGTCTTTTTAGTCGAACAAGCACCAAAAAAAATTGCTACGCCGGTCGGCTTTATGGTCGAACTTCTAGCGGCAATTCCGTCTGTTGTCTACGGACTTTGGGGAATTTTCGTGCTTGCGCCGTTTGTCCGCGATTATTTGGGCGTTTTTCTCGAAAAATACTTTGGCTGGCTACCGTTTTTTCAAGGTCGTTTGACCGGAATCGGAATGCTGACGGGCGGGATTATTTTGGCTTTAATGATTACGCCAATTATCACGGCAGTTGTGCGCGATATTCTGGAAGTTGTTCCGACACAGCAACGCGAAGCCGCACTCGCGCTCGGCGCAACTAAGTGGGAAACGACGCAAATTGTTCTTGGCAATGCCGCTTCGGGAATTGCCGGCGCAGTTATTTTGGGATTAGGACGCGCACTGGGCGAAACGATGGCGATTACGATGGTGATTGGAAATTCGCCGCAAATCTCGGCATCGCTTTTTGAGCCGGCTTACACAATCGCTTCGGTTCTCGCAGCAAATTTTGCCGATGCAACCGATGAATTTTATCTGAGCGCACTAATCGAAATGGGTTTGGTTTTATTTCTTGTTACATTTGTCGTCAATGCTTTCGCCAAACTGCTTGTTGCGAGAGTCGGAAAAAGAATGCACGCCTAATGTCGAATAAAGAATCATTACATCGCCGAAGAAAAATCGTCAGCAGTTTGACGACGACGATAACCGCCGTGTGTGCATTTTTTGCAATTGCGGTTTTGCTGATAATTCTCTCGTATATTTTTGTGCGCGGCATCGCGTCTATCAATCTGCAATTTTTGGTTGATACGCCGAAACCTGTCGGCGAAGGCGGCGGCATCGGCAACGCGATTGTCGGTTCAGTTTTGATGACGCTGCTAGCGTGCGTTATCGGTTTGCCAATCGGCATCGGCGCGGGCGTTTATCTGGCGGAATTCGGTGAAAATTTGTTCGGCAAAACTGTGCGGTTTTTGGCTGATACGTTAATCGGTGTGCCGTCAATTATTGTCGGAATTTTTATTTATACGTTGGTTGTCCTGCCGATGGGCAGACAATCGGGACTTGCGGGCGGACTCGCGCTGGCGATAATTATGATTCCGATTGTGGCGCGGACAACTGAAGAAATGATACGGCTTGTGCCGGATTCGATGCGCGAAGCCGCGCTTGCACTCGGCGCACCGCAGTGGCGCGTAACGTGGAATATTGTGCTGCCCGCCGCTTCGACGGGAATTACGACGGGCGCGATGTTGGCGATTGCACGAATTTCGGGCGAAACCGCGCCGCTTCTTTTCACGGCATTGAACAGCCGTTTTTACAATTACTTTTACGACCAACCGATGGCATCTCTGACCGTGCAGATTTACAATTACGCGACCGGACCGTTTGATGTTGAACATAAAATGGCGTGGGCGGCGACGCTTATTTTGATAACGCTTATTTTGGCTATCAATATATTGGTTCGGTTTTTGACGCGCAAGCGGTTTTAGCCACGAATTACACAAATTTCACGAATAATTTTTTAATTCGTTTTATTTGTGTAATTCGTGGCTAAAGTAAATTATTTGAGATTATGGAAAGTAAAATCAGCATTTCAAATCTAAATTTCTATTACGGCAAAGAGCAAGCCTTACATGACATCACGCTCGAAATTCCCGAACGCCAAGTCGTCGCCTTTATCGGTCCGTCGGGTTGCGGAAAATCCACGTTTTTGCGGACGCTTAACCGGATGAACGATACGATTCCGATTGCCAAAGCTGACGGAACGGTCTTGATTGACGGCAAAGATATTTACGCGCCGAATACTGATGTCGTTGCTTTGCGCCGCAAAGTCGGGATGGTTTTTCAGAAATCAAATCCGTTTCCGAAATCAATTTTTGAAAACATCGCATACGGCATTCGCATCAACCGAATGTATGAAAACAAAGCTGATTTGGAACAAAAAGTTGGAAAAGCTCTGCACGACGCGGCACTTTGGGACGAGGTGAAAGACCGCTTGAACACCTCGGCTTTCGGACTTTCGGGCGGACAGCAGCAGCGTCTATGTATTGCCCGTGCGCTTGCCGTTCAGCCGGAAGTTATTTTGATGGACGAACCGGCTTCCGCGCTCGACCCGATTGCGACACAGAAAATCGAAGAACTCATCGTTGAATTAAAAAAGCAATATACAATCGTCATCGTAACGCATAATATGCAGCAAGCGGCGCGGGTTTCCGACAGAACGGCGTTTTTTATGTTGGGCAAATTGGTTGAATACAACGCCACGCAAAAAATGTTCACCAACCCGGACGAACGATTGACGGAAGATTACATAACGGGCAGATTTGGCTGAGAGTTTCAAGTTGGGCTTGGAATTCAATCTAACTTGAAACTCGGAACTTATGTTTTCGCTTTTGGAATGTGATAAATTATAGAAAATGGAACATCGAATTATAGACCAACAACTCGACCTTTTGCGCGACAAACTTCTCTTGCTTGGCGGCATGACCGAAAAAGCACTCCACCGCGCCATGCAGTCTTTGACGGAACGCGACAGCGACTTAGCCAGAAAGGTTTTGGAAGAAGATAAAATTATCAATCAAATGGAACTCGAAATTGACCGTTTGAGCGTCGAGATTCTTGCTCTTCAGCAGCCTGCCGCGCACGATTTGCGGTTTGTTATTTCGGTGGCGAAAATTACGCCGATTCTTGAACGCATCGCCGACCACGCGACAAACATTGCCGATGCCGCAATAAGAATCAACGACGAACCGCAACTGAAAAGCTACATAGATTTGCCCGCGATGGCGCAGAACGCAGCGGAAATGCTCAGAACCGCGCTGGACGCTTTTACAACGGAAGATGCCGCGCTTTCACGCGAAATCATCAAGCAGGACCAAAAAATTGATGCAAGTTATAAGCGTGTTTTTAATGAGTTGATTGAGATAATGATAGACAATCCTTCGACTACGGCGAGTGCCGCCCAACTTCTTTTTGTCGCCAAACACATCGAGCGCATCGGCGATTATGTCAAAGACATCTGCGAACTAAATGTTTATTTAAGGGAAGCCGCTTTTATCAAACACAGCCCGAAAATTTGATTTTGCCCGCCTCCCGGCAATAAAATTTGCTTTCAATAGACAAGCCGTTTTTATTCCGTTATATTTAATTTCTTCAATTCCAAATTTAACGGAGATTCAAAAAAAATGGCTTTTAGTTTATTGCCGCGAGAAGACGAGTATTTTGTCTTTTTTTCGCAGATGACCGAGAAAATTCAAGAGGCTTCAAACATACTTGTCGAGATGCTGCAGGACAAGCGCGAGAATTTTGAAGCGCACACAAAGCGCATCAAAGACGCGGAACACGCCTGCGACGAACTGACGCATCTGGTAACAACCAAACTTAATAAATCGTTTATCACGCCGTTTGACCGCGAAGATATTTTCACGCTTTCGGTTGCGCTTGATGATGTTTGCGATTATATTGACGCGGGCGCGCGCGCCATTGTGATGTATGACATTCACGAAATCAGCGACCATGCCAAAGGTCTTGCCAAAGTTATTCAAGGTTTGGCGATGGAGATACATTCGGCAGTTTCGATGCTCAAAAAACCAAACGGAATGAACCAGCATATTGTCGAAATCCATCGATTGGAAAACGAAGCCGACGATATTTATTTTCGCGCCATCGGTGAACTTTTTCAAAAGGAAACCGACCCGATTCGTCTTATTAAATGGAAAGAACTTTACGAAATTTTGGAAAACGCGACCGACCGCTGCGAAAGCGTTGCCAATATCATCGAAAGCATTGTTCTGAAACACAACTAAATTAGTGGTAAGTGGTAAATGGTAAGTGGAAAGTGTAATTTGTTCTTCCACTTACCATTTACCACTTACCACTTACCACTTAATTTATGGACGCTCAATCGCTGACTTTAGGATTAGTCATTTTTATTATCATAATCGCGCTGATTTTCGACTATGTGAACGGCTTTCACGACGCGGCAAATTCAATTGCGACAGTGGTTGCAACGCGGGTTTTATCGCCGGGCGTGGCGGTGGCGTGGGCGGCTTTTTTCAACTTTATCGCTTTTGCCGTGTTTGGAACAGCCGTCGCTAAAACAATCGGCGGCGATATGGTCAACATCAGCGCGATTGCCGAAGATTACAGGCTGTATGTTTTGCTCGCCGGACTTTTGGGCGCGATTATCTGGAATTTAATTACTTGGTATCTCGGACTTCCAACCTCAAGTTCGCACGCACTCATTGGCGGATACGCGGGCGGCGCGATTTCCGCCTATATCGGATTTAACGGAATTACCGGAGTCGGCGGTGTTTTAATCGCTTCGGGTTGGATAAAAACATTGTCGTTTATTGTTCTTTCTCCGCTTATCGGAATGTCCTTGGGTTTTATTTTGATGGTGGTGGTTTATTGGATTTTCCAGAAAATGAATATCGCCACTATTGACAAAGGTTTCCGCATCGGTCAACTGTTTTCCGCCGCCGCTTTTTCACTTGGACACGGCGGCAACGACGCACAGAAAACGATGGGAATTATCACAATTGTTTTAGTCGCGGGCGGTTATTTACAAGCCGCGCCCGGCGGCAAATTACCCGATGTTCCGCTTTGGGTTGTTTTAGCGGCACACGCGGCAATCGGTTTGGGAACGCTTTCGGGCGGCTGGCGCATCGTCAAAACAATGGGAACAAAAATCGTCAAACTCCAACCTGTCGGCGGATTTTGTGCGGAAACCGCTGGTGCGATAACGCTTTTTGCCAGCACGTTTGGCGGAATTCCCGTCTCGACAACTCACACAATCACGGGTGCAATCGTCGGTGTCGGTTCAGCCAAACGCTTTTCGGCGGTTAAATGGGGCGTGGCGAGCAGAATCGTCTGGGCGTGGATTATCACGATTCCGGCGGCGGGAATAATCGCGGCTTTGTCTTTTGAAGGAATTGTTTTGATTGATAAAATTGTCGGAAGATAGAGAATTTTAAAGGCAAAAAATATTTATTTCTTTGCTTGTTTCTTGATATTTTTCTGGGGCGGTTCTTTTTTGTCGCCCCAATAATATGCCTTGACAACTAAAACACAAACCAAAACCACCAAAAAACACAGTACGAAAAAGATAACGATTAACCACGTAAAAGATGACATAATTTTAAGATTGGCTGAAAACTCCTACCCTAAAACAGACAATTTATTTGATTTATATAAATCAAGCGAACTTATCAAATAAATCGAGCAAAAAGTAAGAAAATCTACATTGCCAACCCGCCGTCGACTTGAATCACCTGACCTGTAATATACCGCGCCGAATCGGAAAGCATAAAGCAAGCGATTTCTGCAACTTCCTGTACTTGTCCCAAACGTCCGAGCGGAATATTTTCCAAAATTTTTGCGCGATATTCGTCGTTCATTTCGCTTGCCATATCGGTTTCGATTAAACCGAGAGCCAAAGCATTGACCGTGATTTTTCGGCTGGCGACTTCCTTCGCCAAAGCCTTTGTCAAACCAATCATTCCAGCTTTTGAAGCCGAATAATTCGATTGTCCGAGCATTCCGACCACGCCGCTGATTGATGAAATATTCAAAATCGCGCCGCCCGATTCGTTCTTCATCATCGGTCTTAAAACCGCCTTTGAAAAATTCCACGCACCCTTTAAATTCGTATCAACTACCGCATCCCAATCGTCTTCCTTCATCCGCAAAATCAATTGGTCGCGCGTGATTCCGGCGTTGTTAATTAAAAAATCAACCGTTCCGAATTCGTCTTTTACCTGTTTGACAAAATCAGCTGACGCTTCGGTATTTGCAACGTCGCATTGCGCGGCAAAACATTTCGCGCCTAAACTCTCAATTTCCGCTTTTAATTTTTCGGCTTCGTCCGCGCTTTTTGAATAATTAAAAGCGACCTGTCCGCCGCGTTTTGCCAATTCCAACGCAATCGCTTTGCCGATGCCGCGCGTCGCGCCTGTAACGATTGCCGATTTTCCACTAAATTGTTTTTCACTCATAAATTTTCAAATTCCAAATAATTTTCGCAAACGATTTTCGATTTCCGTTTGCTGAGTTGACGATAATTCGCCGAGTTGTCGCTGAATTACCGTTTTGGAGATTGTCATCAAACGATGCAGACGAATTGTTGAAGAAACTTTCAGTCCGGTTTGTGCAAAATCAGCATCTTGCGAATCAATTGTATAATCAGTCGTAGAAGGATTAGCGGAAACTTTGCTTATGATAAATGCTAAAACAATATGACCGAATGGCTGAATTTCATCGGTCAAACAAACGGCGGGACGAACTTTATTTGCCGACAAATCGTCAAATGGAAACGGCACGAGAACAATTTTATATTTCATCGTTCAAAGGTTTTCCGTCTTCTAAAGTATAGATGTCTTCGGCTTCGTCGTTCAAAAAATCGAAAGCCTCGTTTTTTGCAGCCGATTTCATCCATTCCCTTTCTCCGAAATCAGCCGTATCTTCGTCAAAAAGAACAATCACGCGCACGCGGCTCGGCGCATTGCTTGGTAAATCTTCGTCCAAAACTATTTGATGATTCGCGTTGATTGTTCCCGTCGTTTCGATTGCCGTCAGCATAATTAAATTTCCTTGATTTTGATTCTACTATAAATTTCTAAAGGTCTGCCATAAAGGGCTTGGGAAAATCGGCGGATTAGGCGAAAATGAATATATGATGGAAGAAAAATTAATTTTATCGCAGATTCAGCAGCTTCCCGAACAATTCAAACAGGGAGTTTTGCATTACATCGAATTTTTGCAGGTGAAACACAACGCTCAAAACCGGAAACCCAAAAATCGAAAAGCTGGAAGCACGAAAGGCAAATACAAACTTGCGCCCGATTTTGACGCGCCGCTCGAAGATTTCAAGGAGTATATGTGATGTGATATCTCATTAATACTCACATTTTCCTGTGGTTTGTCAGCAATGCGAAAGAACTCAGCCAAACCGCAAAACCTTATTAAATTTGAGGTGGTTTCTTTATTATTCAACTGAGCGGCAAATAGATGACATTACTCAACCACTCGTTTAATTCGGTTGCTTTGGCAATCAGTTCCAAATCGTCTATGCAACGCCCGACTGTGATATTGAGTGGGTGCGCGTAGATAACGCCAGCGAAATGTTCGCCTGTTCGTTGACGTTTGTTCGCCTCGCGCAAAAGGTCATCATCCTGCGAAAAAAGAATGCGATCCAATTCGGTTGCGCGGTCTAAAAGCGCATCGTCTTCAAATTCCGCCGCGTCGTCTTCCTGCGCGGTCAAAACATCAACGGCGCGCAAACGCAATCCGTCGGTAACGGCGCGTCTGACGTGAACGTCCATATAAAGTTTAACGCTCATTTTTCCGAGCGCAGACGGCGCAACTTTTGTTGCAGCGGCGAATCGGCTTGACGTGCGGCGAGTCCGTTCACCTCGCGCAGACGACGCAAAATTTCGGCATCGAGTTCATCCCGGTGGTCGTAGTAATAAGCAAGCGCGGCGTGAATTTGCGCCATCGAGAGATGCGGATATTGAAAATGCAGTTCTTCGGGACTTGAGCCGTGCGCGAGTTTGTCGAGCGCGATTTCGATAACCTTAATGCGCGTGTCGGCAATCCAAGCGACGTGGTTTTCGTCAATCTCAATGTAACTTTCAATAACTGCCGTCATATTTTCTTATTCCTCAGTAGTTGAATATTAACTTTTCTTGGGATGATTCACAAATTATTTTTCTTTGCAGTCTGATTTCTCGCGCTTTGCAGTGCTAAAATTTTACTAAGTCCAGAATATCCTGCATCGCAAACTCGCGCTCGACGCAATACAGCAAGGCGTTTCGCTCAATCAATTTCAAGTGCGGCTTTCAAGGCTTGATTTAATTCTTGAATCTTTTGCGGCGAGAGCGAGCCGATAAAATCGGTTAAGTCGGATTTTGCCACACTCACTAACTCATCACAGCGAATGCTGCTGTCGTGCTTTAAGCCTTCATCAACGCCAACTTCGACTTCGGTTTGCAAACCTATGTAATTGCTGTGAACTGGAGCGCAAATAAGCGTCGGAAAAGTTGTTGCGATTAAATTGTCACGGCTGACGATAATATAAACGCGAAATCTTTTCGGGTCGCGCTTTGAAGGTTTTGCAAGTCTGTAAAGTTCGCCGCGTTTCACAATTCAACCTGATATTCCAAATTTTCCAGAATCTCTTCACAATATTCGTCGGCATAGCGGTTAATAAGTTTAATTTCTTCCTCGCGCGTCAATTTTCGCTTTTGCGGTTTCTGATTCAGCTTCGGCAGATATTCCTGCAAAGCTATTTCAAAGACTTCCGAACGATTACGAAAATCTTTTGCCGCGCGGTCAACCTGTTCGAGCAAATCGGCTTCGATGGTGATTGTTGTTTCGACTTTCATAATTTTAAGATAACGCTTCGATTTCTGGCAGTCAAAATTTTTGCGTTTGATGTTGTTTGCGAATACCCGAATATATGCACCGCCAATTCGTGCTTGAAGCAATGCAGCAGGCGTTTCGCTCAATCAATTGTTGAATTTGAAATTGGAAGCGAAAAGCTAATACTTTAAATTGAGCCGAAGGTTTGGTCTTAGTTTAGCAATTACTGAAAGTATTTACTTTAAAAACTTGGAAAAATTGTTGAACTAAGTGAATTGTTTGTTTTTAGCCACTAATTTTTGAAAAGCTCAGTTACTATAAATAAAGGAACTCTGGTTTTATTTTAAAGGATACAATTCTTTTTCAGTCAAAGCCCGTTTGTTGGGTCAAGGATGTGCAACTTATAGCCTTGAGAGTAGGTGAAACATCTTTAGTAATTCTCGCAAGAAATTTTTGACGACGCGACCCAATAAACACCCGTTTCGTCAACTAAAACTTTTTCCCATTGAAAACCTAATCTTGAAGGAACGCTTTCACCTTCGAAATCAATTTCTATACCGCTTGAGACGCTTCCGACAATTGTTGTATCGTCACTGTCGCAATCTTTTACATCACAATTTTTCCGTATATTTACAGTGCCGCTATTACTTGTTAAGTAGCAATGATGATTTTTTTCTGAGAACGTATTCGTCATAGTTGAATCTATTGTATTAGTTGCCGAATTCATCATTGTATTTGAATTCATCTTTACATTTGTTGCTGAATTCATCAGATTTGTTGAAGTCAAATTTTGAGCCTTTCGATTTGTTGGTTTTTGATTTAAAGGCATAATATTTGACGGAATTGTATTTGCGGACTTTGAAACCTGAAAATTTTTGTTCATTGTTTTATCGCTTAACGAACTAAATATGTAAAGCCCACATAAGCCAATAACAAGCAAGCTAACTGTTGAAACTAAATTGTTTAACCATTTTTTCTGATTTGCTGTTTTTAAACTTTTAGCTGTAATTGGTCTAACGACCGTTTCGACATCATTAATATTAGATTGAGGGGAAACATTTTCTATGCCATTAAGATTAGGCTGAGGATTGGCAACTTGATTTTCCACAAAGTTTGGTGTGAGTTTCGGTTTTATAACAGTTTCTGTTTCAGGCGATGTTTTCAATAAAATCTCTTCACCGCTTAAAACTCGTTTCAAATCCTCACGCATTTCACCTGCCGTTTTGTAACGATTTTCGGGCTGTTTCGACAACGTTTTGGCAATTACGTTTTTCAAACTTTGCGGAATCGAATCGGGCAAAGGCGCGAATTCGCGCATCATTATCGCGGCAATCAGCGCGGACGGCTCTTTCTGCGGAAACGGCAAACTTCCGGTCAAAAATTGATACAAATTTACGCCGACCGACCAAACATCGGTTTGCACGCTCCGCTTGCCGTCGAAACCTTCGGCCGGCATATAGGCGAAAGTTCCCGAAATATTGCTGCTCTGGCTCGAAGCGGTGGTTCGCAAAGCGCGTGAAATGCCGAAGTCCGCCAGACGCGGTGTTTCGCCTTGCAGCAGAATGTTCGCCGGTTTCAAATCGCGGTGAATGATGTTTCGGGAATGCAGAAATTCTAAGCCGTCGAGAATTTTCATCGTCGTCTCAACCGCTTTTTCAACCGACATTTTGCCGTGTTTCTTTAACCATTCGTCCAAAGAGCCGTCGGGCGCGTATTCGCTGACGATGACGATTTGCCCCTCGTATTCGTCGGCATCAATAATCGGCAAAATGTTCGGATGCCCGCTCGCCTGTTCCCAAAGCTGCGCTTCCTGTTTGATTGTTTCGTGGTCAATCTGCTCGTCGTGCGGCAGATTGACGGCAACTTTTGTCGTGACGAATTTAGCGCGTCGTTCGGCTAACCAGACTTCGCCGAAACCGCCGCGTCCGAGTTTTCTGATAAGCGTGTAAGAACCGATTTGTTGATTTTCGTGAAACATTAAATTTATCTTTTAGATTCGCTGCATTATAGACAAGTTCTGCAAACTAATCAAAGTTTTATTCGCATTATGGTTTTGGTATAATCACGTTGGAGGTAAAAGTTATGTCGAAGAAAAAAGGAACAATCGAAAACTCAAACGGAAACGGCTTGCGCGATTATTCGCATCTGCCGCGTGCCAAAGATTTCAAAAAGCCCAAGAAACTTACCGCATTGCAAAAGGAATTGAAAAAAGCAACGCACGAAGCGTTAAAGGCGTTAGAAGAAGAAGAGAAAAAATATGGAATATCCGTTGCTTGATACGTCCGTTTTTTCGACTTACAAAAAACAAATTGACGAAAATTTTGATTCGTTTCATTTTTCGATTGTCGTTTTCTATGAATTGATGGCTTCGATGATTGATAAATCAACCTTGCAAAAATACGAATATTGGCTGAAAATTTTAGACAAAGCCGACAAATTATTGATTCCAACGAGAACCGATTGGATAATCGCCGCGAAAGCCGTCAGACGCTTGCGGTATTTGAGTTTGATTGACAAAAATCTCTCGCCGACTGCTTTGCAAAACGACGCTCTGATTGCCCGCAGTTCGTTTATGCACAAATGTTTTATTGTTACCGATAACATCCGCGATTACGAACTTTTACAAAAAGTAATGCCGAAACTCGAAGTAATTCCCGCCGGAGAATTTTTCAGTTAATCTTCTAAATTTTATCCGTTCAAAGCATAACGCTGAATAGTGAAAAGCTGCCCAACGCCTTTTTCGGCGAGTTCGAGCATTGCGTTCATTTGTTCGCGGTTAAACGGCGCGCGTTCCGCCGTGCCTTGAATTTCGATAAACTTTCCCGCGCCCGTGCAGACGATGTTCATATCAACTTCGGCATTTGAATCTTCTTCATAACACAAATCAAGAATCGGCATGTTTTCAATCATTCCGACGCTGACCGCCGCGACTTCGCTGATTATCGGGTTTTTCTTTAATTTGCCTCGCTGAAGCAGATTTTTCACCGCCAGAGCCAACGCGACGCACGCGCCCGTAATCGAAGCGCAGCGTGTTCCGCCGTCGGCTTGCAGAACATCGCAGTCAATAAAAATCTGCCGTTCGCCCAAAAGTCTTGTGTCAACGACGGTGCGAAGACTACGCCCAATTAAACGCTGAATTTCCTGCGTTCTGCCCGAAGGTCGCAAAGTTTCTCGATTCGTGCGCGTGTGCGTCGCCCGCGGCAGCATCGCGTATTCCGCCGTTACCCAACCCACGCCTTTGTTACGCAAAAACGGCGGAACTCTCTCTTCAACCGTCGCCGTGCAGATAACTTTTGTGTTGCCGACTTCAATCAAAGCCGAGCCTTCGGCATATGGCGCAAAGTTCGGCGTAATGCGTGTCGGGCGTAATTGGTCGTATGTTCGGTTGTCTGTTCGTGTGTAATCCATTATTAAATCATTTAACCACAGATTTACACGGATTAACTCAGATTTATTCAATTGATTTTATCCGCGCTTATCTGTGTAAATCTGTGGTTTTAAAATTTCTTAAATTCTGTTAATTTTTCAATTCGTCAAAACCGAAAACTTCGATTGCTTCGAGTTTCGCGGGTTTTACGCCCAAAAATCTTTCGGCGACGCGGGCGAATCTTTCAGCCGCGTCCGTTACGTAAAAATGGTCTAAATCGTCGCCTAAACGGCGTTCGCCTTTAACTTTCTGCGGATTTGCCAAGTCTTTTTCGTTTAGTAATTTATTGACTTCTTCGGCGGTCGCTTGACCGGAATCAATGAGTGTAACATTTTCGCCGACGGTTTGTTGAATTACGCCGCGCAGAATCGGGTAATGCGTGCAGCCCAAAACAAGTGCGTCAACTTTTGCATCAACAATTTTTTGCAGATATTTTTTGGCGATTGAATAAGTTTCCGGCTCTTGTGTCCAATTTTCTTCAGCCAAAGACACAAACAAAGGACAAGGCGTTTCGATAATCTCCGCCTTTTCCGAAACTTTTCTTATCGCTTCCGAATACGCTCGGCTTTGAACGGTGGCTTCCGTTGCGATTACGCCGATTTTGGGAATTCCTTTTTCTTTAGTAATTTTGACAGCTTCTCTCGCACCGGGTCCGATTACGCCGACAATGTCAACATCAATTTTTTCGCGGATTTTCGGTAAGGCAAGCGCGGAAGCCGTATTGCAGGCGACAACGAGAAGTTTGATGCCGCGTAGAGCAAGAAACTGTGAATTTTCAATCGCGTAGCGTTCAACCGTCGCCAGCGATTTCGTCCCGTAAGGAACACGCGCCGTATCGCCGAGATAAATAAAATGTTCATTCGGCAGACGATTATGCAGCGCGCGATAAACGGTCAAACCGCCAACGCCGCTGTCAAAAATTCCGATCGGCAAATTTTGAATTTTGAATTTTAGATCTTGGATTGCTTTAGATTGCTCTGAAATTTTATTCATCAAAAATGAAAAGGATAAATTTGAATTTTTGGAAAGTCAAAAATCCAAAATCGCAAATCTAAAATCCAAAATTGAATTGGTGGAGGCGGCGGGAATCGAACCCGCATCCAAAGGTTGCGACCTAAAGAATCTACACGCTTAGTCGAGTTCTCTTCTGGGTTTCGCGTTTGATAAGCAAGTGAACCGACAAGACCTTATCAAAAGCTAGTCTGACTAACATTTCGCTCACATTTGCAGACGGAAAATGCAAGCTAGCTTGAACTGGGTT
Source organism: Acidobacteria bacterium 5-1 (assembly GCA_002050455.1). GTDB lineage: Bacteria > Acidobacteriota > Blastocatellia > Pyrinomonadales > Pyrinomonadaceae. The sequence continues at coordinate 13,710 of MWZA01000190.1, forward strand.
ATGCTTCATTCACGCGCTTCCAGCTGACTTGTGATGAAACACTTGTGGCTAGAATAAACTAGGCAGCAAGAGCTAATTCTTGATTAGCATTTGTGTTTTGCTTGGTGTTTTAACGAGCTAACAAGCAAGCCCGACGTGCATCCAAAGATCTATACAAGCCCCTGTCGAAGCCTGTCGCCCCCAATTTGAGAAGGTCTTTTATAATACAGTTTTTAGATGAAAAGTTAAACCGTCGGGTTGGTTTTGCAAAAATTCTTCACCGAATTATCGGCTGAAAGTATCGCATTGCCGCATATCGCCGCTGTGAAAACCGCGCATAAACCAAGCCATTCTTTGCTCTGATGAGCCGTGCGTAAATGAATCAGGCACGACGTAGCCTTGCGAGCGTTTTTGAATCGCGTCGTCGCCGACCGCTTCTGCCGCCCGAATCGCTTCTTCAACGTCGCCGACTTCCAATATACCTTTCTTCTGCACATAATTTCCCCAGATGCCGGCGTAGCAATCGGCTTGCAGTTCGAGTTTAATAGAGTATTCGTTGGATCTTCCGCCGTCCATTTTTCCCAAAAGATTCTGGACGTGATGCCCAATCTCGTGGGCGATGACATACGCCTGAGCAAAATCGCCGGGCGCACGAAATTCATTTTTCAGTTCGCGGAAAAATCCGAAATCCAAATAAAGCTGCTGATCGCCCGGACAATAAAACGGTCCGGTTGACGAACCGGCAATGCCGCAGGCAGAACGAACCTGGTCGGTAAAAAGCACGAGTTTCGGCTCTTGATAACGTATTCCCGCTTGCTGCGGAAGAATTTCGTTCCAAGCGTTTTCAGTGGTTTTTAAAACCGATGCGGCAAACTTTTTGTTTTCATCATCGCTTTGCGGGTTTGCCTGTCTTTGTGTTTGAGTTGCGGGAGCCGAACCGCCGCCTGTCAGCAAACTCAGCAACATGCTCGGGTCTGCGCCGCACAGCCACAAAACAAGTATTAACAGCAATGTCCCGATACCGCCGCCGCCGAGTGCGATTCCTCTGCCCGACATTCCGCGTCTGTCTTCGATATTTGAACTCTGTCCCTGATTTCTCCACTGCATAATTTTTTCTCCCTAGATTTTCTGTGTTGTTCTTCGCTAAAAATATAAAAAAGTTTAACACTTTGTTTTGGTCGGCGTAAATCTATATTTTAATTAGTATGAATCTAAGCGAATGGCAACGGGGCGGAAACTATTTTGAATATCAGGATTTACCGATATTTTATCGTTTGAGCAAAAAATCAGACGAAGTTTTGCTTTGTCTACACGGTTTCCCGACCTCTTCGCACGATTATCATAAAATTTGGGACGCACTCACTGAAAAGTTTGCCGTTTTAGCTTTTGATATGATTGGTTACGGCTTTTCCGCCAAACCCGTAAATTTTGATTATGCGACATTTAATCAAGTTGATATTTTGCAAAATTTACTGGAAAGTCTGCAAATCAAAAAAGTTCAGATTCTCGCGCACGATTACGGCAACACGATGACGCAGGAACTTCTCTCACGCGCCGAAGAAAAACGGCTAAAATTCTCGATTGAAACAATTTGTTTTATGAATGGCGCACTTTTTCCCGAAACTCATCGTCCGATTTTGGCGCAAAAGATTTTGATAAGCCCGTTTGGTTTTCTATTCGGCAGGTTGATTAGCGATTCAAAATTCAAACAAAGTTTAGCTTCAATTTTCGGCAAAAACACGCAGCCGAACGAGAAGGAATTAGATGAATTCTTACAAGTTTTCAAATTTAACAACGGACGAAAAATCGCGCACAAACTCATTCGTTATATGACGGAACGCGAAAAATATCGTGAGCGTTGGGTCGGCGCACTGCAAAATATGGAACAGCCCTTTCGCTTTATCAACGGTTTGGCGGACAGAGTTTCGGGCGCACATCTCGTTAAAAGATTCCGCGAAGTTGTGCCGCATCAAACAGATATTGTCGAACTGGCGGAAATCGGACATTTTCCGCATTTTGAAGTTCCTGAAATAGTTTTAGAGAAACTTTTTGAATTTCTCGAATCAAATGCCGAAAAACGATAATGCCTTATTTTTGGCAGCTTTTACCAGATAAGCAGATGTAAAACACGCATTTTCTTAATTTTAGCTAAAAATAATTTCCGCAAAATCTTGACATAGACGAACTTACAGCATTATTATTCAGTTAAAGCCCAAAAGAGTTTTTTCTTCCAATATTTTCAAAGAGGATAAAATTATGATTAAACTTGATATTGTGAACAAAGTGGCTGACAAAACAGGCGTTCCAAAGCAAAAAGCCGAACAAGTTGTTGACGCGCTTTTTAACGCGATGAAAGAAGCGTTAGCGATAGGCAAACGTATCGAACTTCGTGGTTTCGGCGTTTTTGTCGTCAAACCGAGAAAGCGCGGCATCGGGCGCAATCCGCGCACGGGCAAGGAAGTTCCGATTCCGGCGGGGAAAACCATTCGTTTTAAGCCGGGCAAAGACCTGCAAGCCAAAGCCATTAAGAAATAGCTGAATTACGAATTGTCAATTACGAATTACGAGATTAGACAATTGCTCAAAGTCGTAATTGTTAATTCGTAATTCATAATTTTTGTGTCTGACTTAAACTCGCTGACCAACCAACTTTTTGACCGCCGCGAAGCAATGCGTCCGACGGCTTGGACTTGGGCAAAACACATTGTTCTGCTGCTGGCTGCATTTTTCACTGTTACAATTGCGGGCGTTCTACAGCCCTTCGGACCGATAGAAATTTTTCCGAATGTCAACCCGCAAACTTGGACGGAGATTTTGGGGTTTTTGCTTTCTTTTCCCGCCCATTATCTCGAACTTGTTTTCACCACAATCCATCGTCTTTCTACCGATTTTGAACTCTTTAAATACGGCATAAGTTTTTCCGTTTCACTTTTGGTGATTTTAACGGCACACGAATCTGGACATTATGTTGCGTGTCGGCTTTACGGCGTTGACGCGACGCTGCCGTATTTTATTCCGCTTCCGCCGCTGATTGGTCCGGCGGGAACTTTGGGCGCGTTTATTAAAATTGTTTCGCCGCTGCCTTCGCGCCGCGCAACTTTTGACATCGGCGTTGCCGGTCCGATTGCAGGCTTTATCACGCTGATTCCGATTGCAATTATCGGACTTCTGACGATGAAGCAGGCTGCGCCGACGCAAATTGTCAACGCGCAAGCCGGTTTGCATTTTTCCGACCCGCTCTTGACACAAATTCTTGCGCGGCTTTTTGGGCTTGACTTGGCTTTTGATTATTTTAATCCTTTTCTGGCGGCGGCGTGGATTGGTCTTCTGATAACGAGTCTGAATTTGATTCCGTCAGGACAACTCGATGGCGGACACGCAATTTATGCCGTCTTTGGCGAGAAAATTCACCTTTGGACGGGCAGAATCGCATTTGTCTTGATGGCGACAATCTCCGTTTTCGGTTGGATTCTTTACAGCAGTCCGAGCGGGTTTTTATTTGCGATTTTGCTTGCCGTAATGATGCGCGTCAGACATCCTGAACCGCTTGACGACACATCGCTTAATTTTACGCGAAAAGTCGTCGCAGTTTTAACGCTTTTGATTTTTATTTTGTGTTTCGTGCCGTTTCCGATTCAAATAAAGTAAATGAGAATTATCAAAAAATACTTCAACATCATCAACTTTTTGCAGCATTGATTATCCAAACCACAAAAAAAGTCTTGACAGATTCGACGATTGGGTAGATACTGCCTAATGAAACTTACAATCAGGACAGCGATTTGGAGGTAATGCAGAGTTGCTTTTTGAATTACTCTAAGGTGCGTTTTCTTTGAATCGCTGCAACATCACCAAATCTTGGAGGAAAAGAAAATGAAAAAACTTATTTTTGTTATACTCTTGTCCCTTTTGTTTGCCATTGCATCCAACTCCCAGACAAATCCGACAACCAAACCAACGCCGAACACGCCAAACACCAACGAAGAAAAACCGAAAAAGCAAATCTTTCGCGCCAGCAAAGAACAGATTACTCAAGTGCAGAATATGCTCAAGACGAAAAATTTGTATAACGGCGAAGCCGACGGTCAATTTAATAACGACTTTCGCGCGTCAATTAAGAAATATCAATCTGAAAACGGTTTAAAGGCAACCGGCACATTAAACCGCGCAACACTCGAAAAAATGGGCGTTGCATTAACCGACAAGCAAAAAGAAACTCCCGTTTCACCGAATTCTTACGCGACAAATGACGACAAATCCGACAAACCAAAGCGAGCAGTCTTTCGCGCCAACAAAGAACAAATAATGCAGGCGCAGAAAATGCTAAAAGAAAAAGCGATGTATAGCGGTGAAGAAACCGGCAAACTCGATGATACGACCCGCGACGGCTTAAAGAAATTTCAAGCAGCTAATGCTTTGAAATCAACCGGAACGCTTAATCAGGCAACTTTGGAAAAAATGAATATTGAGCTGACCGACAAACAAAAAGGAATGCCCGCCGCGCCCGCTTCAATGAAGGAATCAACGAAAACAACAGCCGAAGCAAAACCTAAAAAGATGATTTTCCGCGCCTCCAAAGACCAGATTATGACGGCGCAAAAAATGTTAAAGGAAAAAAACTTTTACGCCGGTGAAGAAACTGGCAAACTTGATGACGCAACCCGCGACGGCTTGAAGAAATATCAGGAAGCAAATGGTTTGAAGGTTACGGGAACGCTCAATCAACTTACGCTCGAAAAAATGGGTATTGCACTGACCGATAAACAAAAGGAGAATGCGGCTGTGAATTCTCAATAATAACCATGCGGATTTAAATTGTTTAGTTTAATTTAAATGAAAGCTGTGCAAATTAAAGTCATTTATTTGCTGGCAGCTTTTTCACCACAGAGAACACAGAGTAGGCACAGAGAGAAATTAAAACTCAGTGTCTGCTCGGTGACTTCTCCGTGTCCTCGGTGGTGAAATACTCTTGATTTATGCATAGGCTTCAATTTAAATAAAAGTTACGCACTTGAAATAAGGTTGATTTTCGTCGGGTAAGAATTTACTGAAAAATAGTTTATAGCCAATAGTGAACAGCAAATAGTTCTGCGAGCTAACCTGGTACACTATTATTCAGTTAAAAATCCTTAAAAACCTAGTCTTTTAATCCAATTGTGTAAGTCCTATTAAAATTTCTCGTCCGCCAAACACGCTAAATATACGAAAAATTAAGTTTATGTAGTTGGTGCATTTTGCGGGCGGAATTTCTAAATCCGCGCCGCAATTTAATTTCTGCTTCAAAAGATAAAATCACCTTCCGCGCCTTTCAAAAAAGGCAGTTATCATCTTCAAAAACCGGCAATCCGAACCTCAGACTATCGCAATTCAGCCTTTTTCGTGTAAAATTTAATTTATGCTAATTCAAACGGAGTCTGCCAAAGTTATGCGAAAATCACTAAGTTCAAAAGCTCTGATAATTTTATTTATCGCGCTGATTTTTTCTATGTATCAAGAAACATCTGCCCAAGGTAAGAAAATAAAAGATAAAAAAACGGCGGCGGTTAAAACAAAATCTGTCGCGCCGGACATTAGTTATATGGTTTCAATGTCAAAACCTTTTACGCATTTGCTGGAAGTTGAGATGCGTTTAAAATCGGCGAATCTGCCCGCAAAAGCGGAAATTAAAATGCCGGTTTGGACGCCGGGAAGTTATCTGATTCGTGAATATGCGCGGCACGTTCAGGATTTTGCGGTCAAAGACGCAAGCGGAAACGCTTTGCCGTGGCAGAAAATCAACAAAAACACCTGGCAGATTGACACTAAAGGCGCGAATGAACTTGTCATTAACTACAATGTTTACGCAAACGAATTGACGGTTCGCACCAATGAACTCAACTCCGACCACGCATTTTTTACAAACGCCGCCGTTTTAATGTTTCCGAAAGGTTTTTTAAACGCGCCTTCGACAGTCAAAGTCGTGCCTTTCGGCGATTGGAAAATTGCGACGGGCTTGCCGAAAGTCGGAGGACAAACGAACACTTTCCGCGCCGAAAACTTCGATATTTTGTATGATTCGCCATTTGAAGTCGGCAATTTTGAAGAAGTTTTTTTTAGCGTCAAAGGCAAGCCGCATCGTTTCGTCATTGAAGGCGAAGGAAATTACGATTTGCAGAAACTCACTCAAGACACGGCGAAAATCATCGAAGAAGGCTACAATATTTTCGGCGAACTTCCTTACGATAATTATCTTTTTATCTTAAATCTGCGCGGCGGCGGCGGGCTTGAACATTTGAATTCGACGGCTTTGCAGTGGCAAAAATTCGGCTTCAAACCCGAATCGCGTTACAAAGCGTTTCTTAATTTAGTCGCGCACGAGTATTTCCATTTGTGGAACGTTAAGCGGATTCGTCCCGACGCTTTAGGTCCGTTTGATTACGAAACCGAAAACTATACGAAATTGCTTTGGGTTGCCGAAGGCGCAACGTCTCATTATGAAGCGATTCTTCTGCGCCGCGCCGGTCTAATCAGCGACAAAGAAGTGCTTGAATCAAAAGTTACGGTTATTAAAGCCTTGCAAAATCGTCCGGGCAGATTTGAAACGAGTTTGGAAGACGCGAGTTTTGATGCGTGGATAAAGTATTATCGGCAGGATGAAAACGCGATAAACAATCAAATTTCGTATTACGACAAGGGCGAATTAGTCAATTTTTTGCTCGACATCGAAATCCGCACCGCATCAAACGGCGCGAAATCTCTAGATGATGTAATGCGTTATCTGTATAACGAATTTTATAAAAAGAACAAAAATTACACGCCTGAAGATTATCAAAAAATCGCGGAAATGATGGCGGGAAAATCTCTGAACGATTTTTTCAGTAAATATGTGCGCGGAACAACGGAAATTGATTATAATTCGATTTTAAACGGCATCGGCTTAAAACTTGTTGAAGAAGGAGGCGACAAAAAACAAGCTTATCTCGGTGCAAATCTGGCGGAAAACGACGGGAAATTGACGGTGCGCGCGCTGCCGTCGGACACGCCCGCTTACCGGCAAGGCTTAAACACCGGCGACCAAATCGTGGCAATTGACGGAAACCGCGCCAGCCAAAGTTTTCTGCAAAGTTATTTGAGCGAAAGAAAGCCGGGCGATAAAGTGAAATTAACAATTTTCCGTTTCGACACTCTGCGCGAACTCGAAATCACGCTTGGCGGACAATCCAAACAAGATTACGCAATTGTGCCGGTGGAAAATCCGACGGACGCGCAAAAACGGCTTTATAAAGATTATTTATTGGCGGATTTGAAGTAAATTATTTGTAAAGGCAGAAACACGCACGCGCGTATTTCCCGTTTCCGCCCTTCTTATGTACGGGCTTCCGCAATGGTTTCAATTATGTTTCAACAAAATTTTGTCAAGTTTCTTTTATTCGCGCTGGTATTATCGGCTTTTGGCTGCGAGCGGGCAGTTTTTGATAACAAACAGACGGTTGCGCCGCAAACTTTGCGCGATGTTCCCGCGTTGCGCTTGAACTATCGGTTTGAGTCTGATGTTCCCGCACCGCCCGCGACCAATGAAACCGCGCAGTCGGAAGAAAGAAACGCGGCGGTGCAAAGCGATTTCGACCAGAATCGTCCTCAGGAACTGCTCGATAAAACAATTACTTCGCCGGATAAACAGAGAATTTTGGCGGTTTATCACAAGGTCGAAGATTTGCCGTCGGAGTTTCGGCTGGATATGTATTCGGCGGACGGAAAACTTTTGCGGAAGATTACGCACGACGGAATGGCGGTTCATTTTCCCGAAACGATTGTCTGGTCGCCGGATTCCGGCAATGTCGCGTTTGTGGCGATGGTGCGCGTTGGGCAAACGAGCGGCGAGCCGACGCAAAGCGAACCAAATCAGACCGAAAATGAAGCAAACACCGCGCCGAGTCCCGAAGCCAACGCCAATACTGAATTAAATACAAACAGCGAAAATACAAATATCGCGCCGCCCGCAGACGAAAAGACTGAAAGTGCGGCATCAAATGCCGTTTTGACTTTTCGCTCCGAGCAAATTTACACGGCGGACGCAAACGGCAATGACGTTAAACCGCTCACGCAAAACGAAGGTCTGATATATTTTTATTTTGTCTGGTCGCCGGACAGTTCAATGCTGGCATCGCTGGCGGCAACTTATCAGGAATGGAATTATCTGAAATATCAAGCCGACGGCAAAGGAGAGTTATTTATCCCGATGGGCAGACCGCGCCTTGTCGAAAAAAACGGGCGTGAACGTCGGCTTGACGATAATTTAACGGCGGTTCATCCGGTTTGGTCGCCCGATTCGGCAAAAATCGCCGATGCTTTTAACACCCAAATCAGGATTTATGACGCGATTGGCGATGCGCCGACGCAAGCCGCGATTCCGCTCCGCAATCAACTGCTTATTTCTTCAAAAACCTTTGACGAACAACTACAAAAACAGGAACAAGGAAATGTGAACACCGAAGCGAACGCCGAACCGAACGTAAACGCAAATGCAAACGCAAATGCAAATCAAGCAGCAAACGTAACGCCGAATCAGCCGCTCGGCACGCTGCCCGACGAAAGCACTCTGGTTTCATTTAATCCGATAATCAATCTTGAATGGACGCAAGACAATATGCTTTATTTGCAAACAGGTTACATTAAACAAATGAAAAACGAAACCGACAGCGTAAGAAGTTATCTGCGCTGGCATCGCTTAATTTTCAGCCCGCAGGCGGTTGCGCTGTAATGATTCCAGATTACAGATTATCTGTTTGAAGGTTATGGAAAAAAATTAAGCAATCTGAAGATATGTTCGCGCTCAACTAATATCTGCTTTTGACCGTGAATACATAACGAAAAAAGAGTCTAAAATAATTAAGGAGAAACAAGCAAGCAACTTTCAGGTTTTATCGAATATCTGCAAACATCTGATTTAAGCGGAAGAAAATACAAGTAGTTTTGGAATTTGGAATCTGGAATTAAAAACTATGAACAACCAAACAATTACCGATATTTACGCGACAAACGATAAAATCCACGAACAATTTAAACAAATGATTGTAGATTTGCCCGACGAGCAGGCGAATTTTCTGCCGGAAGGCGAGAAGTGGTCAATCGTTCATTTAGTCGAACATATTTCAATCGTCGAAGAAGGAATGACGAAAATTTCCGCTAAACTTTTGACGCGGGCGCAAGCCGTAGGGAAAAAATCGGACGGCAGAGCAAATTTGACGGAAAATTTTGTAACAAAAGCCGACGAAGCGAGAAGCCAAAAGTTTGAAGCACCTGACATAGTTCGTCCGAGCGGCAAACAGACAATCGCAGAATCACTGGCGAAAATGGAAGAAAACCGAAAAAAACTCGAAGAACTGCGTCCGCTTTTCGAGTCGGTTGAATGTTCCGACTTCAAATTTCCGCATCCGTTTATGGGCGAACTCAACGCTAACGAATGGCTCGCGCTGATCGGCGGACACGAAGCCCGCCACTTTCGACAAATCAAAAGTATCTTAAAAAAAGCGGAATAAAAAACCTTGAATGCCGAGTGACCGGCATTCAAGGTTGAATTTAACTACGTGCTTCATTAAGGAAGAATTGAAATGTTATAAATTACTGAAGCACTGTGTTTGATGGCTGCAGTAAATTTATGGTTGCCAAAAAAAAATTAGTCTGCGTCAGCGCGGGCGCACACGATTTTTGATTTTTTACAAAACAGCTTAATTTAAGGACTGCGATTCATTAAACGACTTTTTTGGTCAAGACACGAATCGCTTTATTGTCGAAGCGACCAACCCGGCGATGTGGGAAAAAGCGCAAGTTACCGAAGCACCAAACGCCGAAGTTCATCAATTTAAAACCATCGGCGACATTATGAAAGGTCTGAATCCGCTTTCCGGCAAACTTTATCTCGACGGCTTGAAGATGACCCGCATGCCGCGCGAAGCATATTCAGTTTTGTTCGGCAAATATCCGCATCCGCAAACGGTCGCGAAAACTGGAATCAAAACGGAAATATGCGCTACCAGACAGACCCGCTCGGCGCACCGCTTTTGGTTCGCACAATTTGTGAGGAAGCAAAGAAAAAAGAGGGAAAATAAAGAAACTTGTAAAAGAGGAGAATTATGGAAGACAAAGAGTTAAAGAAAAAACTTGCAAAAATACCTGATGTAGATAAAAACGGAGATCCGATTTATAAGATTGACGATAAAAAGACATCCGGCAATCAATCTGGCAGCAAATCGCGTACCGCTGAAAAAAGCGACTCTAAATAAAGATTTGTTCAGGCTGTAAAATCAGATGGGAAATATGGTTCTTGTTTCAGGCATCGGTTACTCCAATATGAGTGGTATGTCCTTCAAGCATCGGAGAAGAGGTTACGGGAGTTCTGAGCCTCGAAAATTTGTTGATTGTTTGCCAGCATTTTGGTGCCTTTTCCAAAGACGTAACGATTGTCGAAATCGAGCCGCAAAACGAAGAATACGGAATGGAGTTTAGTCCCGTTGTCGCTGCTAAAGTCGGCGAGGCGATTGAACTTGTAATAGAAGTTACGCAGTTGAATGCGGAAACACGCACGTAAGCGTGTTCTGAAATTTTGCACACTTACTAACGTGCATGTTTCCGCAAAAACGAGGCGGCGAGGGACAACGGTTAATGAGCGAAGTGCAGGAGCAATATCTCAACGCCGAGGGAATGGTCGAGCAGTTAAACCTGCTCGTCGAACAGATTGAAAGTTACCCGGACGCGAAAATTCGGGAGAAAACGCTTGACCTCGTGCAAATCATTCTCGCGCTTCACAGAGAAGCGTTGCGCCGCGTATTAACATCGTTTGATTCATTGCCGGAGAAAGAGCAAATACTTTCGCGCATAACAGAGTAAAAACGGAATTAATTTTGTATAATACGAAATAATACGAAATTCAGACGGCTCTCGAAAATCGCCGGACGTTCGGCATAAAACTTTTTAGGATGATTTTTTATGGCAGTAGAATCTAAGACAGCTATCTTTGCGGCGATTGGCGGTAATTTAGCCATTGCGATTATGAAATTCACGGCTGCCGCGTTCACCGGCAGTTCCGCCATGCTCTCGGAAGGTATTCACTCGCTTGTGGATACCGGCAACGGCGGACTGTTGCTGCTTGGCATTCACAAGAGCAAACAGCCAGCCGATGCAACACATCCGTTTGGTTATGGCAAAGAACTGTATTTTTGGTCTTTGATTGTCGCGGTTCTGATTTTCGGTGTCGGCGGCGGCATCTCTATCTACGAAGGCATCATTCACTTAATTCACCCAAGCCCTTTGGAAGACCCGTTTTGGAGCTACATTGTGCTGGGCTTGGCGTTAGTCTTTGAGGGCGTTGTCTTGGTCGTCGCCTTCAAAGCGTTCCAAGTCCTCAAGGGAGAAGAACAAGACATCTGGCAGGCGATTAAAACCAGCAAAGATCCGACGACTTTTACCGTGCTGTTTGAGGATGCCGCCGCGATGCTCGGCTTGATATTCGCCTTTCTGGGAATTTTCCTGGCTCATTATTTCGATAATCCTTATCTGGATGGTGTAGCCTCGGTCTTGATTGGCGTAATGCTGGCATCGGTGGCGGTATTTTTAGCTTACGAAAGCAAAGGATTGCTGGTGGGCGAAGGCACTGACCCGCAAACATTAGAGAGCATCCGAAAGTTGGCGGAAGCGGAGCCGGGAGTAAAAAAGGTGATAAGCCCGCTGACAATGTATTTCGGTCCGCACACGATATTGCTCACGGTGGATATTGAGTTCGACGAGAAGTTGTCGGCAATGGAAGTGGAAGATGCGGTAGATCGCCTGGAAAAGAGCATTCGCAGCGAATACCCGGACATCAAGCATATCTACATCGAAGCCGGTGCGATTAGCGCAAGTGGTCGTGAGGCTGTCAGCCAAAATTAGCAGAGAGTCGCCGCTCAATTCCGGCATTGATAAAACAATACAAAACAGAACGATGCTAAATTGTTAATTAAAAAATTGACCAAGCCTATCAAAATTTCGCATAACCGCAGAATTAATCGAAAAGCAAGATAATAATAAAACACTTTCTTTCGCGCTCATACAGCAGACCTTTGACAAGACGGGCGGCGCAGTCGCTCATTCTGATACTGCTGTTAATCGTTATCAATTTTTTCCTGATACACCTCGCGCCGGGCGATCCGGTTTAATATCTGGCGGGGCAGAGCGACGACGAGCAATATTACCATTTAATTCGCGCGAAATTCGGTTTAGACCAAACGCTTCTCACGTAGCCTTGGGTTTATCTTTCGAGCGTTCTGCAAGGAGATTTGGGATATTCTCTGAGCCATCAACATTTTCGGATGATTTTCTAATGCGGCTGACTGAACTTTTTCTTATTCCGCCGCGCTTTTTTCTGGCACGGAATTCAAATTAAAATCATGGGCGACCAGCCCGCTAAAAATCGAGCCGCAGACGAGATGAACGCCGCCTTGCGTGGTAACGGCTGGATTAAGTCCGCCCGGGTCAGCCGTCACAGCAACCACCACACTGCCGCCATATTTCAGCTCATTGCCATAAATGACGGAAAATAATATTGCCGTGAAAAAAAGTGCGGCAAAGGAAATAATTGATTTTTTTGTCATCTGTTTATTGCTTTGCCTTGGTTGAAGGAGTAAAATTTCGCTTATACAGTTGAATTAGAGTTGGAAAGCATTTATCAAAGATGAGCCAAAGTTTTCCTAAGCCAAAGTTTGTTCCATTAAATTTTCGATACCTTTTGATAGAAGAACAAATCAAACGCGCCGAAGAGTTTTATGAAAATCTGAATCGACGGCGGACGGTGCGCGATTTTTCCAGTGAAGATATACCATTTGAGGTGATTGAGAAAGCAATTTTAACGGCAGGCACGGCTCCGTCGGGAGCTAATCTCCAACCGTGGAGATTTGTTGTTGTCAAAAGCCCGGACATAAAACGCAAAATCCGCCTTGCCGCCGAAAAAGAAGAGTTTGAAAGTTATCATGGACGAATGCCGGAAAAGTGGCTTCGCCGGCTTGCTTTGCTCGGAACTGATGAACATAAGCCTTTTTTAGAAATCGCACCATATCTAATTGTTGTTTTCCGCATCAGTTCAATCACCGACGGAGATGAGACAGAACCGACTTATTACAGTCAGGAATCTGTCGGGATTGCCGTCGGAATGTTACTTGCGGCTTTGCATAACGCCGGACTTGCAACTTTAACGCACACGCCCTCTCCGATGAAGTTTTTGCAGGAGATTTTAGGTCGCCCGAAAAACGAAATTCCGTTTGTTTTAATTCCCGTCGGCTATCCTGCGAAAGACGCAAAAGTGCCTGACATTACACGCAAATCTTTGAACGAAATTATGCTGCTTGTTTAAAACCGTGGCTTGAAAATCTTTTTGATATTTTTTCAACCGGAAAAATTTCCCTTTGTAAGAATTTCAAGATAAGCCGTCGGCTGTGTCTTTTGCAGGTTTTATTTTCTCCTGTTAATACTATTTGAAAACCTTAAAAATAAAAAGCGGTCTGAAAACCGCTTCTTAAAAACAACCATTTCTTGAGAACAATTTCAGTATTTCATCAACTCCCGTAATGCTGTTTCGACATCGTCAATCTGCGGCAGAATGAAATCTTCGAGTTGCGGTGCGTAGCCGACAAACGTATCGGTTGCACCGACACGGCGCACGGGCGCGTCCAAGTATTCAAACAATTCATCGGCAATCCGCGCCGCGATTTCCGCGCCGTAGCCGAATGAAATTGAATCTTCGTGGGCGACGATGACGCGATTGGTTTTCTTGACCGATTCTGCAACGCGCTCCCAATCGTAAGGAACGAGTGTTCGCAAATCAATGAGTTCAACCGACACACCGTTTCTCTCTAATCTTTTCGCCGCTTCAAAACTTCTCTGCACGAGTGCGCCATAAGTTACGATTGTTACATCCGTGCCTTCTTTGACGACTTTCGCTTTGCCGAACGGAATCATAAATTCGCTCGACGGATAGTTTGATTTGTTATAAACCTGTCGATAAAGATGTTTATGTTCGAGAAACAAAACCGGGTCGTCGCAGCGAATCGAAGTTCTCAGAAGTCCATTTGCATCCAGAGCGTTTGATGGATAAGCAATAAGCAGTCCGGGCGTGTGCGAAAAAAGCGTCGTTCCCGACTGCGAGTGATAAACCGCGCCGCCTTTCAGATAGCCGCCGACCGGAACACGCATGACAAGCGGGCATTTCGTGTCGCCATCCGAACGCCAGCGCGTTACCGCAACTTCGTTTCTGATTTGGTGAAACGCCGGAAAAATATAGTCGAAAAACTGAATTTCAACCACCGGCTTCAAATTACGAATCGCCATCCCGACTGCGCGACCGATGATATTTGCTTCGGCGAGCGGTGAATTGAAAACACGCGCCGAGCCGAATTCGCGCTGCAGATTTGCCGTTACCTTAAACACGCCGCCTTTGCCCTTGACGGTTTCAAGATATTCTTCGCGCGAAACATCCGCTACATCTTCGCCGAAAACGACAATCCGCACATCGCGCTCCATTTCCTCGTGCAGACAACGATTGATAAGGTCAACCATTGTTCCGGCGTTGCCGGAAAGTTCCGCGCCGTCTTCGGTGTCAAAATCTTTTGAAGTCGGGTCAACATCGGGCGAAAAGACGTTTCGCAGAGCAGTTTCGGGCGCAGGCTGCGGCGTGGCAATCGCAGTGTCGGCGGCTTGATTGATTTCCGCATCAACTTCCTTTCGCAGTTTTTCCAAGTCTTCTGAATCGGCAATGCCTTCGGTCATCAAAAATTCGGCGAAGGTTTTAATCGGGTCTATTTCCGCGTCTTTTTGACGTTCTTCTTCGGGACGATAGAGTTTTTCGTCGTCCGACAGACTGTGTGAATACGGGCGAATTACCTTTGTGTGGACAAAAGCCGCGCCTTTTCTTTTCCGGCAAAATTCAACGGCTTTTTTAAAAGTTTCGTAACTTTCGAGCGGATTTGTGCCGTCGCATTTTTGAATATACAGATTCGGAAAACCGGCGACTAATTTGGAAATATCGCCGCCCGCCGTGCTGACTTCGACCGGAACACTGATGGCGTAACCGTTGTCTTCGACAACAAAAATCACGGGCAGTTTCAGATTGCAAGCCGTGTTCAGAGCTTCCCACCATTCGCCCTCGCTCGTTGTGCCGTCGCCGACCGACATATAAACGACTTCATCGCCTTTGAAATTTGTAACTACATCCTGTAACTCTTTGACGAGCGAAGCGCGATAACTTGCTTCCGCCGCGCCAACGGCGTGCAAAGCCTGCGTTCCCGTGCAGGAAGATTGCGACGGAACATTTAATTTCACGCTGCCCCAGTGCGAAGGCATCTGCCGTCCGTGCGAATTCGGGTCTTTTTCTGCGCCGACTGCTGAATAAAACATTTCCTGCGCGGTCATTCCGAGCTGCAGCATCAAAGCGCGGTCGCGGTAATACGGAAAAAACCAATCGTAACCGGCTTTCATCGCCAAACCTGCGCCGACGAGCGCAGCTTCGTGTCCCGCGCCGCTGATTTGAAAAAAGATTTTATTCTGACCTTTTAATTGAATTTCCTTGTCGTCAATCCGGCGTGATTGATACATCGTGCGATACATTTGGACAAGCGTTTTCGCGTCCAAACCTTTGTAAGTTTTCGCGGATTGTTTGGCTGTGCCATTTGACGCTTTTACCGATTTCTTGCCAGCAGATTTTTTAGTTTGCCCTTTTGCCTCCTGCGAGACGGTTTTAGCAGTTTTTATAGTCGTTTTTTTTTCGGTGTAGCCGTCGGCTTCCGTCCGCTTCGGTTTTTCGACAATTTTGGCGGGCGTTTGCGCTGTCGCCGCTTTAACGCTTTCCGCTTTTCTCGTAAGTGTCTTTTTACTATTGCTTTTGTTATTGGTTTTTGCCGTTCCGATTTTCTTCGCTGCAGTTGCCATTTTTGATAATTCCTATTTGATAACGATTTTTTGATAAATAAACAAAGTTATAAAATATCAAAAATTCGAGAGATGGGCAATTTGCGTCAAAAATCAGTAGTGTCCTAAATGTGTGTTGCTCTCGCATTAAACAGAATCTTTAGCTTTAAAGGCGCGGCAGACAGTAACGACAGGTTTTCCAAATTTATCCATTTGCCTTGATGAGAAACAAAACTGTTTTCATTCGACAAGCCTATTACGCTCTCCGCATCAACAATGGACGAATGTTGAAGCAATGTGTAAAGTAGTAAGGCTTTGTCTCTATCGCTCCCCGTTTTGAAATATAAAGTTTCGTCGGGCATTGCGATTCTATCTCTGCTTCCGAAAATAGAATCTTGTTCGGTTATATTGCTAACAACCGAGAGCGCGTCTGACAGTTCCGTAATTTCTTGCGCCAACTGCTTGACATTGTAATCACGCATCGCGGCGCGAACATAAACTTGCGGGTGCGGCACATCGAGGCGACAAAACGCATAAAGGCGTATGAGCCGCAAAGGTAACATAACGTGCTTAATGCAATTTTATCCCCGTCTTATCTTTTTGCCTTTTACGTTGCGGCGGCAAGCTGGTAATTGAAGTTACCAGCAAAGGTGCTTCTTCGACAATCGAACAAACTTGCGCCTCTCGCTTTTCGCGGCTTAATTTCGGTGCCTGCGCGATGAGTGCCGCTAGCTCATCTCTGAAGTTATGCAACTCATCCAACCTTCGCTCAACTTCGCGCAATTTATCTACTAGCACCTTTTGAACCTGTCCGCACGGGCTTGTTCCCGTTTTGGCGAGTTCAAAGGTTTCCTTAATCTCGTCTAATGAGAAACCGAGAGTCTGCGCTTTACGAATAAAGCGGACGCGCTCCACTATCTCCGGCGTGTAAAGGCGATAGCCCGAAGACGTGCGCGGTGGACGTGGAATAAGACCTAGTTGTTCGTAGTAGTGCAAGGTTTGAACGCCGACGCCGAGCATTTGTGCCGCTTCGCCAGCTAACATTTCCCCCTTCTGAAATTGTGTTTTGATATTATCGCGTTTCATAATTTAATAATTCTCCGCTAGAATATAGAATTAAGTGCAATGCTCGTGGCTTGCAGCTTGACTCCCTACTCGACTAGAAGGTGTACTCTATCTTAACCATTTTGGAATTATATTGAAAGGATATTGAGATGATTAAGCAGAAAGAAAACAAAGAAAAAGTCATCAAAAGCCGCAAAAATCGCGTTGCGCTTTTCGTTGTAATTATTTGTACGATTGTGGCAATCAGTGCTCTCGCAATACTTATGCGAACACAATTTTCAACTCACGCAACTACTACCGTGACAACCGCTTCTGAAAAAATTGAGCGCGTTGCGATTGCCATCGAGGGAATGAGTTGTTCCGGGTGTGCCAACGGCATTCAAGCGATGCTCCGACGCACCGAAGGAGTTGCTTCCGCCGATGTCAGCTACGAACGAAAGGAAGCGATTGTCGAATACAATGCGGAACGCACTACCCGCGAGAAACTCGTCGAAGTGATTAACAATATGGGCTATAAGGCGAGCGTTAAAGATTAACCTAAGTAAAGCGTTTGCGCGAGCCACGCAAAGTAAATAGCAAGCCCCAGAAGCGCGACTCCGCTCGTTATCTCAGCAATGCGCCGTGCCGTCCCAATCCGCGCCAGCCACGCTCCGACCCTTCCGGCAAAAAATCCGAGCAGCAGAAACGGCATTCCGCGCCCTATCGCATAGGAAAGCGAAAGTGCCGCTCCATAGACGGGATGCCCGATGGCTGCGGCAATCGTCAGCAATAATAGTAAAGGTCCGGCGGATGTCGTAACGGTTGCCACACTGTAAAGAAGTCCGTACAAAAATGCTCCTGCAATTCCGCCTCGTTTTGCAATTTCTGGGTCGGAAATGCGGCGACGCAAAACCGGACCGAAAATTGCCGCCGTTCCCGCCGCCAACGAGAACAAAGCGGCTCCGGCGGCAAAAACCGCACTCCAGCCCGCAAGCAATCGCCCCAGATACGAAGCGGCGATTCCAAGCGCAAGCAGGCTCAAAACTACGCCAAAGAAAAATGCGAGCGAAAGAAACAAACCTCTGCGCCGTCGCGTCCCTTCCGGTGCGGCTTCGACTTGCGCTCCGACATAACCGACAACCCCTACGCCCGCAGGGAGAGTGCAGGGTCAAGTGCTGGTTGAAAGCACGCCGCCGATTGCCGCAATGAGCAACGCGAGAAGCGGTATTGTTCTATCGAAGCGGAAACGCTCTCGAAAAAATCAAAAGGGTTCATAAAATTTATGGTGCATTTCACAGACGAGCGGGCGACGAGTGCTAATCTTTTCGCCTTCATCGCCCGCTTAATTGTCCGGCTGATTAAGCCGCCATCTGGCGACAGGCTTCAGCACACTGGCGACAAGTTTCAGCGCATTGGCGTATAATCTCGCCGTCGCCCTTCTCGCATTCTGCGGCGCATGCTTCGCAGATGTCTGCACAAACTCCGCAAACTTGCGCGTGGAATTCCGAGTTACGGCTCATTAAGTTCGCGCTCGTCGCGCAGATGTCAGCGCAATCCAGACAAAGCCCGATACACCTTGCCATTGCTTTGTCTCCCATCTGAATGCATTCCGTCGCGCATTGCTGACAGATTTTTAAGCATTCCAGACAGAGACGGATACACTCCTCAAGTTGTTGATTTGTGCTGCTGGTTTGTTGTCCTTGTGTTGCCATTTTTATTTCCTCCTTGATGTTTTTGAACTCATCGTTTTAAGAAGCGATGAGCGGTTAAATTATTAAAAGCCATTTAGCAGTAAGTTGGTTTAGCCGACTTTCTGCATTTCTTTCCCGCAACAACAGCGCGGTGATTGATTACCTTCGCAGGTTGGCGGAGCTCCCTTTGCTACTTCGATTTCACATCCGCAGTTTTCATCCGGGCAGCGGTAACGTTCCCCTGTTTTTAAAGCCATATTATCCTCCTTATTCAGTTTATGCAGCAAGAGTCAGTGCCGCCTCTCTGACTCTTGCAGTGCCCTTTGTTTAATGCTTATCCGAGCAGCGGCAAATTTTGATATTTTCAATGTTTATCGGAATCCGAGTTGAGAAAGCTGCCCGCGCAACTGTTCCTCGCTGATGCGCGACGGCTCGAATGCCACCAAAACCTCTTTTCGCGCCACGTCCGGTAGAACCTTGCGGACTCCGGCAAGCAGTGAAAGAGTTTTAACAATCTTGCGAGAACATGCTTCGCAGTGAATCTTTCGCGCCGGAATAATCGTTTCAACTAAATTTTCGGCATCTTCACTTTCGGAACTGCCGAGATTAAGCCTTACAAGCGAAAGCGTCGAGAGCAGCACGGCGAAGATTGAAGCCGTCATCACCGCGATGGCAATCGGCGCGGTGATAAAACCGAGAATGGCTAACGTCATCCCAACGATGTTCGAGATGACGGCAATGGCGATGTTCTGTTTCATCTTGCGGTGCGAAGCGCGTCCAAGCAGAATCGAAGAAACTACCTTATCGAGTTTGTCGCTGACTAGAACCACGCCCGCCGATTCCATCGCCACGTCCGTTCCTGCGCCGAGCGCGATGCCAACGTCGGACTGCACGAGAGCCGGAGCGTCGTTGATGCCGTCGCCGACCATCGCTACTTTGCGCCCTTCCGATTGAAGCCGCTCGATAACGCGCACCTTGTCTTCGGGCAGTAGTTCCGCGTGAACTTCATCAATTCCGATGTCTCTCGCCACAACCTCAGCCACCGAACGGCTATCACCGGTCAGAAGTGCCGTGCGAATGCCGAGTTCATGCAGCCGTTTCATCACTCCGGCAGTTCCGGGACGCGGCATATCCTGCAATGCCACCGCGCCAAACGGTTTGCCGTCAACCGCCGCATAAACGATTGTATGCCCGGCTTCGAGTTCTTTTGCTCGCGCCGGTTTATTTCCGTTCAGATACACGCCTTCGGATTCAAGCAGCGAAAGGCGACCGACCACAACGCGCTTGCCGCCCACATTTGCCGTAACTCCCTTGCCCGGAACTGCGCGAAAATCCGAAGCCTCCGGCAGAGCAATGTCCTGAAACTCGGCGTAGCGCACGATTGCCCCGGCAAGCGGATGCTCGCTTCCTGCTTCGGCGGCGGCGATGATTGCCAGAACTTCGCGCTCGTCTGTACCGAAGGAGATGACTTCGCTCACCGTCGGTCGCCCGTAAGTAAGCGTTCCGGTTTTGTCGAAAACAACCGTATCAACTTCGGCGAGTGCCTGGAAAAATTCGCCGGCTCTGACCAACAGACCGCGAGCGATGCCGTGACCGCCGCCGATTGCCAGCACCATCGGCGTCGTAATTCCTAAAGCGCACGGATAACCCATAATGACTGTGGTCAGTCCGATGAGAATTGCCTGCGCGACGCTGCCCGAATAAACGAGCCAGCCGAGAGCGGCGAGAGCCGCAACCATGTAAACAACCGGACCGTAATAGTTCATCAGCTTGTCCATTAAAAGTTGAATCGGCGGCTTGCGCTCCTCGATTTGCCGCATCAACTTGACAACCTGGCTGACGAAACTTTCCGATGCCGGGCGGGTTACTTCAACTTTGATAAAACCGTCAAGGTTCATTGTCCCGCCGACCACCTCGCCGCCGGCTTCGCGGTAAACCGGTGCACTCTCTCCCGTGACGCTCGACATATCAAAACTCGACGAGCCTTGCAATATTGTTCCGTCAAGCGGAACACGCTCGCCCGGTCGGACGACGACCGTTTCGCCCGGTCGCACATCTTCAACCGGCACTTCGACTTCTTCCGTTCCGCGCACGACCCGCGCTTCCTGCGCTTGCAGGGAAAGCAGTTTGCGGACGGAATCCGCCGCCGTTTTGCGCGTGCCGAGTTTGAAATAGCCGAAGAAAAGATGCAGTGCCATCAGCCACATCGCCACCGGAAAGAAATTCGGATAAACAGCCGGATTAACCAAATGCGCGATGCCGATGCCGAATGCGCCCCACGCGCCGGTCGAAAGCAGGACGTTGGCGTTGATTACGCGCTGCCCGACAGCCATCAGAGTTTTTCTGAAAATCGGATAGCCGATCCACAAAAGCACGACTGCCGCGACCAATCCGCTCACGATTGTGCGGTAAAGCGGCGGCACGCCGAACAAATTTAAAGGGTCGAACGATAAATCGACAATTGATAAACCGATTGCCAGAAAACCCCGTTTTTTGATGGTTGCAAAGATCGCCTCGTCCGTTTTGTATTGCTGCGCTTCGGTGGCAACAACTGTATAACCGAGGTCTTCCACCTTTTGCGCCACTTGCGCTTCGCTGACCTTATTGCGGTCAGCATCAACCAGAATAATGCCGTGAACGAGATTGACCTGAACGCTCCTGACGCCGGGAAGTCTCCCCAGTGCCTTTTCCACCGACATTGTGCAGAACGAACACATCAGCCCGCTCGCTTTGATTTGAATTAAATTGCTTGCCATAAGTAACCTCCTGTCCTGAATTTGTGAAACGCATCAAAAGCACTTCAGGCAACCGACGCGAAGTGCTTGACGCTCACAATTGAGGACACTAAAACTATCATAAGCTCTCTACTTGACTAGAGAGTCAAGTTGCTTTCTGCGGATGCTTCTCTGAGCGAAAAAATAAATTAAATATAGTGCGAAAAAATAAATTAAATATAGTAGGGGTCAGGACGCGTCAACGGGTTGGAAACAAATCCGCCGATATTCGCATAAATGTTTGTAATGCGTTGTTGCGGTATTTGCGAGGTGCGCGTCGTGCAATGACACATTCCCAATTCCGGATTGTAGAAAATGTCGTTCCCGTGCTTGAGGCAACAACGCGGACAAACTCTGACAATTCAGATTGATTGTTAATTCTGGTGTTGCTAAACCACTTCGTGTTATTGAGCAAATGCCCGTCCTCATTGTTGAGAAACACGAACATATGAGCGCGATTGCCGGTGATAATAATGTGGTCAAGAGGAAATCTTCCCCAAACAGCGAGCGCGGCAGCCCAGAGCATTCCTAATCCGATGCACTTACCGTTTGCCTTCCTCGTTCATCGATGCAAAAGCGTCCATCACTTCCTCGTTTTTCAAGCGCGGAAAGAAACCTTCGCGGTAATAAGCCTAGTTGATAATTTGCCCGAACTGCGATTCAGGATTTTCCGCTAAAAGTTTCCTAAACGTCGCATTATATTCCGCCCGTACTTTTTGCACGAACTCAAAACCAAATCGTTTCTCTTCTTCGGCAAAGCTAAGAAGTCCCCACGGGTCGCCGCCCGGCTCATCCGGTATGTTGGTAAAAGTATAGCGGTGAAAGAATCGCTGTATTCGATTGAGGCGGTTTTTCGGGCTGTAAAGTATTCCATCATCGCTGCCAGCTTTTTTCTCTGTCCGCCATGCCCACAACGCGGGAGACATCAGATTAGCAAGCAGAAAAGCGGGTATTAGTTCGTTCGGGTAAAAATCTATTTCCAATACCGTTAGACTAACTGCGGCGGAAAGTTTTTCAAGTTTCTCGTCCATTCACCTTATTCTACGTTGAAAATTTGTAAGCATCTAGCTACTGAATTCCAATACTTCATCAGCAACACACTTTTAGGACACTACCCAAAAATCAAATTTTCTAATCGGCATAATCCAAATCGAGCGTCATCCGGTAATCCTGCGCCATTGAAGGATGACCGTGCGCGTTGGAAACCTCAATGCCCTTTTCATAAGCCGCTTTTGCCATTTCGCGTTCGCCGGTTTTCTCGTAAGCCTTCGCCAACATTCCATAAGCCGCGCCTTCATCGTCGGCTTTGGATAAATAATCTTTGAGCGTTTCAATTGTCTTTTGCCAATCTTCCGCTTTTTGATATTCATTCGCCAAACCAAACAAAACCATTGTGTTATTCGGGTCGGACGCAAGCATTTGTCTGAAGACCTCAATTCTGTTTTGCATAAAAATAAGGTAACATTTCAGACGATAAAAAAAAATGACAGTGATTTTTCAGATTGAAAAAAGTGAATGTCAATTATATCAAAGACACAAGCGGAGAGGTTTTTCTCGAAAGTCGCATAAACCTGAAACTCGCTATAAAAGGTATCGAAATTTAATTGAATAAATTTGGTTGAAACGGCGGAGGCTTTTCTTCAATTTTCTCCGTCGTTCCAAATCGCTCAAAACCCAGACGCTTGAAATGCAAATCAAATAACTTCACCGCCGTTTGCCACTGCTCGGTTTTGCCGCGTCGTTCGGCAAAGTTTCGGTGACGCAGATTTCCGCCGCGCTCGCGCTTAAGCGCGTTCAAAATTTTGTCGGCTTTGGTCGGCAGTTTTTCTTTCAATCGCTCGACAAAATAATCTGCAATCGAATCCGAATCGAAATGAATTAAATTGATAAATGCTTTTGTCGCGCCTGCTTCACGCGCTTTTTCAAGCAAAACAGGAATATCCGAATCGTTGTAACCAATAATTATCGGCGCAATGCCAATGCCGACTTTTATTCCGGCATCCGACAAAGTTTTCATTGCTTTGAATCTGATTTCGGGAATCGGCGTAAAAGGTTCAAACGGTTTCGATTTTTCCACCGTCGGAAACGGAATTGAAAAGAAAACTGTCGTGTCGAGTTTGGTCAAAATGTCTAAATCTCTGATAACCAAAGGCGATTTTGTAATCACGCCGACCGGCATTCGGAAATCTTTGCAAACCATCAAACATTTTCTTGTTAATTCGTAATTTGCTTCCAAAGGCAGATACGGGTCGGTGGCAAACGAAAATTCGAGACGACTGATTTTTTCTTTTGTTCGCTTTAGTTCTTCGCGCAAAATCTGCGGCGCGTTTATCTTGGCGACGATTTTTGTTTCAAAATCCGTTCCCGCGCCATAGCCAAGAAATTCGTGATAGCGGCGGGCGAAACAATACGTGCAGGCGTGGATGCAACCGCGATAGCAATTGACCGTGTAGCGAATTCCCATCTCCGGCATATTGCTTTTCGTAATAACGCTTCGCGTGGCGGTTTCTTCAAAAATTTCAAGTTTTGTCGGCGGCGGCTCGCCCAAAAATTCGGCGGAATACTTTAAATATGGATTCGGCGGATTATTAATGTGTCGCACAGATGAAACAATAGCCTATTTGCGCGTCGGCAGCAAGAAGAAATTATAACAGGATGGACAGGATTAGCAGGATTTTGTTTTTATCCTGAACATCTTATGTGAATCAATAGTAGAAAACTAACAAAAGTAAAGCAAAAGTTAGTTTCCCAAAACAATGTATCAGCAAACCGTTGGTCGAACGCACCTGACTTGCTCTTTGAATCTGCGTTTTATCAATCAGCC